>JAHFUG010000299.1:7446-9557 GCA_023265195.1 Blastocatellia bacterium
GCGGCCGTTGAGACCTACGAATCCAGCGTATGTCATCTACACGTCCGGCTCTACCGGCAAGCCCAAAGGCGTCGCCGTCACTCACCTCTGCGTCATCAGTCTCATCCGTGAGTTCCAAAGGAGGGCTCCTCTTTCTCAAGGAAGCAAGTGTAGCCTCTGGACCTCGAACAGCTTCGATGTTTCCGTCTATGAGATATTCTCGGCGCTTCTGACCGGGAGTGCGATCTATCTTCCGACTGAAGACGTCCGCCTGGATACCGATGCGTTCTTGCAGTGGCTGACCACGCAGTCGATCAATAGCGCCTATCTTCCGCCTCATATGCTGCCGGCGTTGGCGCAGAGTAGAGACATCAACAAGACTCAACTCAGAAGATTATTGGTCGGAGTCGAACCCATTCCCGAGACCCTGTTGCAATCTGTCGCGAGCTTCAATCCTGATCTCTACATCATCAACGGATATGGGCCGACTGAAACCACGGTCTGTTCGACGCTCTACAGTTTTCCGCGAGGCGCTCAGGCGATAATGAATAGGGTCACGCCGATCGGCGTCCCGATTCAAAACACGAGGGCCTATGTGTTGGATGGGAGTCTGAAACCGGCGCCGATAGGAGTTGCCGGAGAACTCTACATTGCCGGCGCGGGCTTGGCCCGAGGCTATTTGAAGCGGCCGGCGTTGACGGCTGAACGCTTCGTTGCCGATCCATATGGCAAGCTTGGAATGCGGATGTACAGGACGGGCGACCTGGCGCGATGGCGTGACGACGGGAACCTCGAGTTCCTGGGACGAAGCGATCAGCAAGTCAAGATTCGCGGCTTCCGCATCGAGCCGGGCGAGATCGAAGCGGCGTTGCAAGAGTGTCCGGAAGTTGCGCGGGCGGCTGTCATCGCACGAGAGGACGTGCCGGGAGAGAGGCGGCTGGTGGGTTACGTGGTGGCGGCTAACGGGCGGACGATAGATTCGTGTGAGTTGCGGCAGCAAGTGGCGCAGCGCCTCCCTGATTACATGACGCCGGCCGTCATCGTCGAGTTGGAGGCGCTTCCGCTGACCCCGAACGGCAAGCTCGATCGCAAGGCGCTGCCGGCTCCGGAATCGATCTCGACCGTCACGTGGAAGGCTCCGCGAACGCCGGACGAGGAGATTCTCTGCGCACTGTTCGCCGAGGTGCTTGCGGTTGAGCGAGTGGGAATCGGTGACAACTTTTTCGAGATCGGCGGCCACTCGTTGCTGGCTACACTCTTGGTCAGCCGGATACGGACCGCATTGGAAGTTGAGGTAGAACCCAGCGATTTGTTCGAGTGGCCGACCGTCGCCGAACTTGGCCCGAGGTTGAGAAAGGCCGGCAAAGTGAATGCGCCGTTGACGAGGCTGCAACGACCGGAACGGCTGCCGTTGTCTTACGCACAGCAACGGCTCTGGTTTCTGGACCGGCTGGGAGGGTCGAGCAGCGAATACAACATGCCGCTGGCGTTGCGATTGAGAGGAGAACTGGATAAGGCGGCTCTGGAGAAGACGATCAATACAATCGCCTCGCGGCACGAGAGCCTGCGGACGCATTTTGTCGAGGTGAGCGGAGAACCTGTACAAGTCATCGAGCCGGAGCTGCGGATCGAACTGCCGGTGGAAGATATAAGCGCGCTGGATGAGAGGGCTCAGTGGAAACGAGTGATGGCTTCGCTGAGACAGGAATGGAGTCAGCCGTTCGAGTTGGCGCGCGGGCCGCTGGTGCGGACGAGGCTGTTGAAGTTGGGGGAAAGAGATCATGTTCTAGTCAAGACCATGCATCACATCGTTTCAGACGGCTGGTCCGAGGGCGTGTTCAACCGTGAGATGGGTGTGCTGTATGAAGCGTTCAGTGAAGGCGGTGAGAATCCGCTGCCTGCGCTTGCGGTGCAGTACGCGGATTTCACAATGTGGCAGCGGCAGTGGCTGCAAGAGGAGTGGCTCGCGGGAGAACTGGCGTACTGGAAGTGGCAGTTGGCTGGAATTCCCGAACGGCTGGAGTTGCCAACCGACAGAGCGCGGCCGGCGGTTCAAACGTATGAGGCGGAATTCCTTGAAGTGAAACTAAGCGCGGAAGAAACGGCGAGGTTGAAAAGCGTAAGCCAGAGCC
>JAHFUG010000045.1 GCA_023265195.1 Blastocatellia bacterium
CTGCTGGATGGACCTGCTGGTTGAATCAGGAGCGCTGCGACAAGCCGGCGCCGGAGGACTGTTGGACGAAGCCAATCAAATACTTGCAATGGGCGTTTCTTCGATCAACACCGGAATCATAGTCCGGGAATTTGAAGGTAGAGTTTTTGTTTGCCCCCTCCTCCGCATCAGGGTTAATATTCCTTCCGCCTGGAGACCACCAGATGATGGACAAGTTCAGAGACGAGTGCGGAGTATTTGGTATTTTCAATCATGAAGACGCTCCGCGGCTCACTTACCTGGGTCTCTATTCTCTTCAGCATCGCGGACAAGAATCGGCCGGTATCGTGTCATCCGACGGAGCCACTCTTCACGGCTGGCGAGGGATGGGCTACGTCAGTGAGATCTTCGGTGAGGAACAGTTCGACAGGCTTCCCGGCCGGGCGGCGATTGGCCACGTGCGATACTCCACCGCCGGCACGGTTTCGCTTCGTGAAGCGCAGCCTTTTCTGGTCGACGGCCACCGAGGCCAGATAGCGCTCTGTCACAACGGGAACCTGCCTTATGCGAACCACGCGCGCAGGGAATTGGAGTTGAACGGCGCCATCTTCTCTTCAACTTCGGACACCGAAATAATTCTTCATAAGATAGCCCGCTCGCGCGAACCCGAGTTGAGCGCAGCGTTGGTCGAGACGTTCAGCGGCGTCGAAGGCGCCTACTCGATGCTTTTCCTGACGCCGGATCGCATGATAGCGGTGCGAGACCCGCGCGGATTCCGGCCGCTCTGTTTAGGTCAATTGGGAGACGCTTACGTGCTGGCGTCGGAGACCTGCGCGTTCGACCTCATTGACGCAACTTATCTGCGGGATATTCAGCCCGGCGAGATTCTGGTGATCGATCGCGATGGACTTCATTCGTCGTTTCCGCTGTCGAAAGAGAAATCATCGCATTGCGTATTCGAGCACGTTTATTTCGCCAGGCCGGATTCGATCGTCTTTGGGCGTTCGGTGAACAAGAGCCGCCACAAAATGGGCCGCCAGTTGGCCCGCGAACATCCGGCGAACGCCGAGATCGTCGTGCCGGTTCCCGACTCGGGAACGGCGGCGGCCATCGGCTACGCGGCCGAGTCGGGACTGAGTTTTAGATTCGGGCTGGTGAGGAATCATTACGTCGGGCGGACGTTCATCGAGCCCAAGCAATCGATCCGCCACTTCGGCGTTAAGATCAAGTTGAATCCAGTTCGCGACCTTATTGAAGGCCACCGAGTCGTGTTGATCGACGACTCGATTGTTCGCGGCACAACCTCGAAGAAGATCGTACAGATGGTTCGTAACGCGGGCGCGCGTGAGGTTCATGTCCGCATAAGCTGCCCGCCCACCGTTGCGCCGTGTTTTTTCGGCGTAGACACGCCGACGCGAGAGGAGTTGATCGCCGCCAACCTCTCAGTGGACGAGATCGCCGGTTTCATTGGCGCCGATAGTCTCGGTTATCTTAGCCTCGAAGGACTTCTGAAGTCGGTCGATGATCCACTCGGCAATCGGCATTGCACCGCCTGTTATACGAACGCCTATCCAATTCAAGTCACATCGGCGGCGCGGACAAAGACTGAACGCGAAGAAGGCGCTCTGGCTTTGGATAGCGTCTGGCCCCGAACTTGATTTCAAGCCGGCAAATGAACAAGAAGTCAAGGGGGTTTCTCATCGCCGTGCTGGCGGTGATTGTGCTCGCGTTGTCGAGTTGTTCTTCGTGCGGGCGGCGAGTGACGCCGCCCCAAGCCGGAAAGTTGACTATTCGCTTTCTCGACGTCGGGCAAGGCGACTCGGAGTTGATTCAGTTGCCAAACGGCCATGCGATTCTGATCGATTCCGGCGACAGGGGCGCTCCGACTGTCGGGTTGCTGAGAAGATACGGCGTCGGCGCCGTTGACCTGGTTGTGGCTACGCATCCTCACTCCGATCACATCGGCGAGATGAGAGACGTCTTGCGCGAGTTCAGAGTCGCGGAATTCTGGGATTCGGGATTTGTGAATTCGACGAGAACCTACACTGATATGCTGCAGGAGATCAAAGCGCGCGGGGTCTTGCTACAGAGTCCGAAGCGGGGCGTGACTCGAACGTTCGGCGACGTAAGCCTTGAAGTGCTGAACCCCGGTCCCGCGTTCATCGACGACTCGCCCAACAACGCGTCACTGGTTGTTCTGATGACCTACGGCGCCAAGCGATTTCTTTTCACGGGAGACGCGGAGTTGGATGCATGGAGCGAGATGGTGACGGCTGACGCCGGTAAGCTTCGCGCTGATTTACTGAAAGCGGCGCATCACGGGAGCTCGAATGGCTCCTCAGCCGATATACTCGACGCCGTGCGGCCTTCGATCGTCACGATTAGCTGCGCGGCTGGCAACGATTATCATTACCCTCATCCAAGGGTAGTGCGGCTCCTGGATCAGCGACGGA
The DNA here is from genome assembly GCA_023265195.1 of Blastocatellia bacterium. Lineage (GTDB taxonomy): Bacteria > Acidobacteriota > Blastocatellia > UBA7656 > UBA7656 > QHVH01. Next base: position 2,433 of record JAHFUG010000045.1, read on the forward strand.
ACGCCATCGCGCTTTATAGGACCGACATTGAAGGGACGATCACCGCCGTGTGCGATGGAAACACGATAGAAATGTCGTCGGAGAAGCAGGCGGCCGGCGGGTTGTACTTGACCGGCGATCAGGCCGCCGGTAACGTGCCAGATGCGGGACGTAAGGGGGAACGTCGAAGCTCACGGAGATCGAGATGAAACCGAGCTCGGTCAAGGTCGTCGTCGACCGCATTGAAGGGCCGCTCGCGGTGCTCGTTTTGTATGACGACGACAATGTCAGGTTCAACTTTCCGGTTGAGCGGCTTCCGGGTGGCTTACGCGAAGGGGATCACTTGATCGTAAGGTTCGAGCAGGATGACGAGAGCCGTAAAGCCGAAACGAAGAAAGCGGAGAATCTCTTGAATGATCTTCTCAAAAAAGACTCAGGTGAGTAGCGTGTGGGGCCGCGTTAGGACAAGTCCGCGCTCGGCCGTTGAGATTTGTCAGGGAGCGAGGTTGTCTTTTCCGGGTATTGAAGACTTCTTAGGAGGCGCAAAAACGTTTTTGAGTTATGCGGCAGCACGAGATGAGGACAGCCGGTGAAGTGGCGACTTCACCGCGGAGGCGCAGAGATCGCCGAGAGAGCCGCGGAGAGTAAGCCCCCCTCTGCGTCCCTCTCCGCGGTCTCTGCGCCTCCGCGGTGAACTCCCTCGAAAAAGGGAACATCTTTCTTTTGCGCCCCCTTACTGTTATGCCGAACGGGCAAATGGCCGATTACGTTTGCGATTGATATGAAGAAAGAGATCAAATACAGCGACGCCGGCGTCGATATCGACGCGGCCAATGCCGCCAAGGCCAGGATCAAGCAGCTCGCGCGCGAGACCTTTACTCATAACGTTATGACCGAAATCGGTTCTTTCGGCGGGATGTATCGCGCGGATTTTCGGTATATGCGCGACCCGGTGCTGGTTTCATCCGCGGACGGAGTTGGAACTAAACTCCGCATCGCTTTCATGACCGGCGTTCACGACACGATTGGCTACGACCTGGTGTGTCACTGCGTGAACGATATTCTGGTTCAAGGCGCGAAGCCGCTTTTCTTTCTCGATTACATTGCTTCGTCAAAGCTGAATCCGGACACCATAGCGAAGATCGTCGAGGGGCTCGCCCGCGGATGCAAGGAGAACGGGTGCGCCTTGATCGGCGGCGAGACAGCCGAGATGCCGGGCTTCTATGCCGATGGTGAATATGACGTGGCGGGTTTTATCGTCGGCGCGGTCGATCGAAGCGAGATCATCGACGGCTCTCGAATCGAAGCGGGAGACGTGTTGATTGGGCTGCCGTCCGTTGGCCTTCACACGAACGGGTACAGTCTCGCTCGCAAGCTATTTCTCGAGATCGGCGGGCATTCCGTCGGCACAAAACTGGACGCACTCGGCTGTAGGGTCGGTGAAGAGCTACTGAAGCCGCATCGCAGCTACCTCGGCGCGCTGTGGCCGTTACTTGGCGCGGGCGTGCTCAAGGGACTGGCGCACATCACCGGTGGGGGTCTCCTGGAGAACATACCTCGAATCTTACCCGAGGGAATGGGCGTCGAGATCGATCTTGGCTCGTGGCCCGTCCTGCCGGTCTTCGGCGCGATGGCGGAGATCGGAAACGTTGGCCGGCAGGAGATGTACAGAACGTTCAATATGGGTGTCGGCATGGTTCTGGTTGTGAGCCCAGTCAATCGCGAACGAGTGCGTGAGCAACTCGACAAGCGCGGCGAAAAGAGCTTTGTGATCGGCCGCGTGGTCAAGGGAGATGGAACAGTTTCGCTCTTGAATTAGTAAAGCTCCGCGAGAGTTGTTTGGAGTGCGGTGACTTGTAGTACAGCCGCCGAACTCCGTTTGCGAAAGGAGTCGACGTTTAAAAGGGGCTCAGAGTTTGCACGGCTTTCTTCACTGTGGAGGCGGGGAGAACGCAGAGGAAGCGCAGAGGTCTTCTTCTCTCTGCGTTGTCGCAGCGGGCTCCGCGCCTCCGCGGTGAACGGATCTTGTAAGATGACCAATTTGTTTTTTTGCAACGACTGAGTGTTCGAATCTCGGCCGATTCTCGAAACGGCTGGTCTTCAATTTCGCCGGCGGAATAAAAAGCGCCGCGGCCCGGAGAATGCGGCTTGTTGCGGTGCTGGACGAGCCGCATAACCCAAGGCTATAAACACTGGCGCACCGTTGAGTCGGAGGAAGCGCCCAAGGCCATAACTTCCAGTGAGATACGGAGCCGTAACGATGAGTCGATGTCCTAAGTGCGGAGTGGAGGCGACGGACGCCTCGAAGTTCTGCCGGCAATGCGGTGGAAGAATGTCTCCAGCGGAGGACGCTGAAACGTGGCGGCTCCCGCCGAACACCGAGCCCGCGCCTGGGGCATCGCCGACGATGCCCGTTGGTCCGGGTCAAACAGCCGAGCCTCCCGCGTTTCTTGATCCAGCCTATATCCCGCCCAGCGGCTTTTACGAGCAAGCGCCTCCCGCGCCCTATCAGCAACAGCCTGTCGCGCCTCCGCGGGGAAAGGCCAATATTTCGTTAGGAGAATGGCTGGCGAACGGATGGCGAGTCTATGCGGAGAACTGGGGACTGATGTCGGTCGCCGCGATGGTGGGGGGACTGGTCAGCATTTGCACTCTTGGGATACTGACGGGTCCATTGTTGATGGGGATGTACCGCATGGCGTTCAGGACGATTCGGGGCGAGCGGCCTGAGCTGGGCGACTTGTTCAACTTCGAAGGACGATTCCTTCAGGCATTCCTGGCGTTCTTGATCTATGCGGCGATTCAGTTCGGGCTGCCGGGCGGGGGAAAGGCCGGCGGCGTCTTCGCGGTGCTCACGTTTGCGGTCACTCCATTGCTGACCATGCTGTTGGCCTTCGTCTTGCCAATGATACTCGAGCGCAAGGTGGACGTCGCGCAAGCCATCAATCAGGTTTTCAAACTGATCTTTTCCCGCGACTGGCTGATGTGGTGGATAGTCGGCCTGGTCTTCTCCGCGATCATTTCAATAAGTCCGTTTGTGTGCGGCGTCGGCGTTCTGATCGCCGCGCCCTGGATGGTTTCATCAGCCGCTGTCGCCTATGCGGAGGTCTTTGAACTTGACGATCCAAATCGGACGATGCATTGATGCGATACGATGCGAATATGCGAGAGAGGAGATGAAGAGTGATGACGACTGACGCGAAGCCGCCCGTAAAGTGGGGCGATTGGATCGGCGAAGGCTGGAAGATGTTCACCGAGCAATGGCAGGGTTGGGTCAAGCTCTCCCTTGGATTTTTCGTCGCGATCATCGTCCCAACGGTCGCGATCATTCTTGTCGCCTACATAGGAGTGCTGGCTTCGACCCTCGGCTCCGCATCGTCTCCACGGTCGGTCCCGCCCGAGGCGTCTCTAATACCGGTGTTCCTGATGCTCGCCGCTTACGGATTGTTGATGATCTGGATCGTGCCGGCGACGGCGTTCGTAAACGCGGGGATGTATCGAGCGGCGTTCAAGCAACTCAGAGGCGGCAAGATCGAATTTCGCGATCTTTTTTCGGGACGAGACTGTTTTCTCCGCCTGCTTGGCGCAGGCCTATTAGAGGGTTTCCTCGCGGGAATCGGGTTTCTGTTTTGCATAGTTCCCGCCTTCCTTGTAGCGGGCCTGTTCTTTTTCACCCAGCCTTTGATCGTCGAACGGGGACTGGGCGTCACCGAGGCGATGCGCGAGAGTTTCGAGTATACGAAGAAGAATCTATTCATGTTCGTGCTGTTCGCCATTGTAGTCGGCTTGCTGGCGCAGATCGGAGCAAACGCATGCTACGTCGGCTTGCTCGCTACGTATCCTCTTCGGTTCACCATCGGCGCTGTTGCGTTCCGGGATAGCTTCGGCATGACGGGGGCGAGGAGCTTTTTGACGCCTTCTCCGCAGGCCGCTGCCTCGTACGCGGCTCCACAAGAAGCTCCTAACGCCGCGCCGCCTCAGCTTCAGCAAACCGCGCCACAAAAGCTATGCCCGAATTGTCAGGGGCCGATTCCGGCGTCGGCGCTCTTCTGCCCGAGGTGCGGACGGAATATTTGAGTTTGTTAGGCGAGAACGCATTTCGCCTCTCGGGTTGCGCGCGCCACGTGTGAATCTGTTAGATTCCAACTCTCGATGCGCGAGGTTTAAGACGCGCCGATTACAGTGGTTCCTCTGACGGTAAGAGAGCGGCGAGTTCACCGCGCCGGACATGAGCAGTCTCAACACAGACGAACGATTTTGGAGTTATCAGGCTTGGAAACGGTTAAGGCATTCAGCGCGGAGTTCGAGCGGCTTCATGACAACTTGATCGACGTGCTGAATCTGATACCGGAGGAACGGCTTTATTGGAAGCCGTTCGAGAGTTCCAGCTTTCTCCGGGTCTATTCCTGCGGTGAATTGATAGTTCACATTGGCTCCATCATCGAATACACGTTCAACGGGATTACAAGCAACTTTTGGGATGATCCGTTTGAATGGACGCTTCGTGAGAATCTGTCGTCACGGTCACTTGTCGCGGAGTATCTGGTTGAAGCTGCTCATGTGCGGCTAATCGCCCTTCAGGGAATGAACGACGCCGACCTTGCTAAAACGCTTCACTTTCCGAATGGAGAGAAAACGACTATAGGAGAGCTGTTGTTGAGGGCGTTGACCCACGCTTCTCATCACCGCGGACAGGTGTACGCCTACGTCCACTTGTTCTCGGACGTCCGGTTGCCATCTATAGCCGCTCGTCCGAGATGATTGAACTGGAGGCGTTGGTCATTTGTCATTTGTCATTTGTCATTTGTCATTTGTCATTTGTCATTTGTCATTTGTCATTTGTCATTTGTCATTTGTCATTAGTCATTTGTCATTTGTCATTTGTCATTAGTCATTTGTCATTTGTCACTTGTCACTTGTCATTAGTCATTAGTCATTAGTCATTGGCCTCACTGGTTTAGGAAGTGACAAATGACAAATGACAAATGACAAATGACAAGTAACAAATGACAAGTAACAAATGACAAATGACAAATGACAAGCAGAAAAGACATATTGGTTCAGCCATGTTATTATTCGCGCGTGGACTGAACGACTATGGCGTTAACTCAGGAAGAACGAGATTTCCTCAAGAGCATCTACAGGGAACTGAAGGACGAGCCGCTTCAGCCGGGTGATCCGCTGTATCAGCCAATCTACAACGCGCCGGGTTGCGAAGACCCGGTGGACCTCCTCCAAAAGCATATCGAGTGGAATGATGTCGAGAGCCTTCAGATGTTTTACGGCTTCCGCGGCGCCGGTAAGACAACGGAACTGTTTCGCTTCAAGGAACTATTGGAACAGCAAAACTTCGTTGTTCTTTACGCTGATGCCCTCGACTACATCGCGATCCATCCGAAGAAATCAACATAGCCGATTTGCTGATCGTGCTTGCCGGAGCGTTCAGTGACGCGCTTGCTGAAGGACTAGAGGTCGATATTGCCGGAGAGTCTTATTGGACGCGAATCACTAACTATCTCTTGAATACCAAGGTTGATGTTCCTGAGATTGCAATAAAGGCTCAGATGGACACGCCAACCAACATGCTGATCGGCGGGTTGAAGGCTGGCATCGACCTAAAGCTGGCTCTGAGGACCGCGCCGTCATTTCGACAAACACTACAGCACGTATTGGTCAACCGAATCGGTGAGTTGAAGAATCAAGTAGACAAGTTCATCGAAGACGGTGTGAAGTCTATTCGCGAAAAGTACGGCAAGTTGACGCGTGTCGTGTTCATCATAGACTCGTTGGAGCAACTTCGCGGGTCATTCGTGAATGAGAAGTCAGTGCTGTACAGCATTGAGCGGCTGTTTGCGGATCACTATCGAATGCTGCGATTGCCGGGTGTGCACGCGGTTTACACCGTGCCGCCTTGGCTTAAGTTTGTGCTATCTGGCGTGGACATGACAGTCTTGCCCAGCATCAGGTTGTGGAATAATGACCCCGAACGTAAGCGACACGCGTCTGGTTGGAATAATCTACGCGCATTGACTCTAAGGCGATTGGGACCAAATGGGCAGGACCGTCTTTTCGGTATCCCAAGTGTTGAAGGCGACTGTCCCGCTCTTGCCGAGCTTATTGGTATGTCGGGCGGCCATTTTCGTGACTTGTTGCGGTTACTCCGTGAGACGCTCTTGCGCACGAAGTCTTTACCCATTACCGAGCAAGTGGTCAACGCCGCGGTTACCGCGGTGCGCGCTCAGTTCTTGCCAGTCTCAATAGAGGATGCGCGGTGGTTGGAACGAATTGGCCGGCTACGGATGTCAGTACTGCCGAGCGTCAAGGCCGAGGAGGTTGTTCGCCTCACGCGCTTTCTGGATACTCATTTTGTTTTGTACCTCAAGAACGGAGAAGAGTGGTACGATCTTCATCCCCTGATTCGCGATGAAGTTGCAGAGATTGTCAAACATCACATTGGACCTTTAGCGTTTGATTGATGACTCTGACCGCTGAGAATGAATGTGTAGAGACGACATTCACTCGGCATCGCGATAGTCCTCGATTATCGGCTCGGACGCCCCATGCCTGCTCCATCTCGGCGTCGCCGCTGAGACTACGGCCATTGTCGCTCGTCATTCCAACAATGCTGTTGCCTGCGGACGCCCCTTTGGCCGGGTATCTCCCCGCGCGAAGGGCTTCGCGAGTCAATCCAATAGTGGCCTTGAGATATTGCATGATGCGAGGAAATAATGAACTCGCTTCTACAAGATGTTTGTAATGGGATACGAGCAGGGGACAGGAGTAGGGAACACCAGGAAGTCGGGGACAACGGAGAGGGAACAGGGGGCGGGTAGTACTGAAGCGCAGGGTAGTCGTCCCGCCAGTCAAACAAGGTGACTTGGGGGACGAATAAGGACGAAGATGGTCAGGGAAGAATTGGGGAACAGGGCAGGGACGACGGCTCGTACTGTACGGGTGTTGACCTAACACTCCGCGCCGCAAGTGACGACTGACGATTGAAAGACGGTGGTAACGCGAAGCAGAGTGCCGGTGATGGGATCAGGCAAGTGAAAGCGCGTGGTCATCACGTGGTTATCGAGACCGTGATGGGTGACGGACTGCAGCAGTTGGGAGGACGATGGCAAGCTGGGGGACGATGGCGATAATTCAAACTTGAGAGTGGTAATCGCTAATCAGCGTGCTGATTGGTTGCGATCGCGGAGAACAATCTTCTAACTTGCAAACCTGGCCACGGTCTCCGACTTGTTCCTGTCCCCTGTCACCTGTCCCCTTTTCCGGAGGAGACGATGGAAATATTGATTCAGGATATCCGCTTTGGACTGCGGCGATTGTTCAAGAGCCCGGGCTTTGCCGTTATTGCAATCAAGTCGCTCGCACTGGGTGTGGGCGCAAACACCGCAATCTTCACCCTCGTCAACACCGTTATGTTCTCCTCGCTGCCGGTCGCCAATCCCGAACAGATAGTCTCGGTAGCCGTTCGAGGTAAGAACGATTCAATGCTCGCGTTTTCCTATCCCAACTATATCGACTTCCGAGATAGAAACGAGGTGTTATCAGGCCTTGTCTGGCCGCGATTGGGATTTACGGAATAATGTCTACACCGTGTCTCAGCGGACTCGCGAAATAGGCATAAGGGCCGCGCTGGGAGGCGCAAGCGGTGACGTATTCCGGCTGATTATCGGGCAGGGGATCGTCCTGATGTTCATCGGATTGATGATAGGCTTGGTGTTGACGTTTCTGGTTACTCACTTGGCGTCGAGTCTGCTTTTCGGCGTCAGTCCCACCGATCCCGCGGCGTTCGCGGGTGTCTCGCTTCTGTTGGTGCTGGTTGCCCTCTTCGCGAGCTATGTGCCGGCTCGCCGCGCTATGAAAGTTGATCCAATGATTGCGCTGAGATGTGAATAGGCACAGGGAATTCATCCGCAGATTACGCAGATTACACAGATGGAAAAATGAAAAGAAAAGCAGACAGGGGACAGGGGACAGGGGACAGGGGACCCTATAACCTGTACCCTGTACCCTAACCGGGAGGATTGATGGAAGGACTACTGCGGGATCTGAGGTATGGAGTTCGAACTCTGTTCAAGAACCCGGGATTCTCAGCCGTAGGCGTCTTGGCTTTGACGCTGGGAATCGGAGCCAATACCGCGATCTTCACTGTAGTAAACGCGGTGCTGTTGAGACCGATGCCCTATGAAGACTCGGGCCGGCTGGTCTTCATTTCCGAAAGATCTCCACAACTCGAGGGGATGTCGATCTCATATCCTAACTTTCTTGATTGGCGCGAGCAGAACGGGTGCTTTGAGAATCTTGGCGTCTATCGCCGCGACTCGTTTACTCTGGCCTTGCGTGACGGGCCCGAGCAGATTGTCGGAGCGATGGTCTCAGCCGATTTGTTCTCGGCTCTAAGAGTCAACCCGGTGCTTGGACAGCTTTTTTCTTCCGACGACGACAAGCCCGGCGGCGAAGCCGTCGTGGTATTGAGCTACGGCCTTTGGCAGCGTGGTTTCGGTGGGGATCCGGACATCGTTGGCCGGAAGCTTACCATGAGCGGTAAGCCGTATACCGTGACCGGTGTGATGGGCGTGGACTACGCTTTTCCCTCGCGAGCCGATCTGTGGGTCCCGGTCGGCCCGCAATACAGCAATCCAGGATGGCGGAATCGCGGCAATCATCCCGGGCTTTTCGGCATCGCGCGCTTGAAGGCCGGTGCTACGCTTCAGCAGGCTCGCGCGGAGATGAACACAATCGCCGAGCGTCTCGAGCAGCAGTATCCGCAAACCAACGCCGGCTGCCGGCTAACGATCAATCCAATGCTCGACACCTTTGTTCGCGATATCAAGCCCGCTCTGTTTTGGCTGTTCGGCGCCGTGGGTTTTGTCTTGCTCATCGCTTGCGCGAACGTAGCGAATCTGTTGCTGGGCCGCGCCGCGGTAAGGCAAAAAGAGATAGCCGTTCGGGGCGCGTTGGGCGCCAGCCGCGTCAGGCTGGTTCGGCAGTTACTGACCGAGAGCGTGTTGCTTGCGCTCGCCGGCGGGGCGCTAGGACTGTTGTTCGCGGCATTCGGCGTCAAGGCTCTCATTGCGATAAACCCGGATGCCATTCCACGCTCTCGGGAGATTAGCCTCGATCTTCGCGTACTCGGGTTTACTCTAGCGGCCGCAGTTTTGACTGGAGTCGTGTTTGGTCTGGCTCCGGCTTTACAGGCTAGCAAGCCGGGTCTGAGTGACGCATTGAAGGAAGGCGGCCGCGGCTCGACTGGCGTGGTTAGCCAGGGATTGCGCCGGGTGCTGGTTGTCTTCGAGGTTGCGATCTCGCTAATTCTGTTGATTGGAGCGGGCTTGATGATCAGGAGCTTCTATCGCTTGTATCAGGTTGATCCCGGCTTCAACGTGAATAACCTTCTTTCGGTGCGGATCACGTTGCCTCGGGCCAAGTATCCTGAGCCTCCGCAACGCCTGGCTTTTTTCCGCGAGCTCATTCAACGGGCCGCTTCGCTGCCCGGAGTCGAAGCTGCCGGAGGCGCGACTGGACTTCCGCTCGGTAACAACGGGAACCAGACTTCGTTCTGGATTGTTGGACAGCCCGAACCTGCCCCGGGACAGTCTCCGCTCGCGGAAGTGGTCTACGTGAGCAACGACTATTTTCGGACGATGAACATTCCGCTGGTTCAAGGGCGCACCTTCACGGATCAGGACACAAAGGATGCGCCGGCGGTAATGATTATTGACGCCTTGTTCGCGAAACGGCACTGGCCTGGTCAAGACGCGGTGGGGAAGCAAGTCAAGTTCGGAGGCGATGGGCCGCCGGCCACGGTCGTCGGCGTCGTCGGGCGCGTGCGAATGGAAGGGTTGGAGGATGACTCGGGCCGGGTCCAGGCTTACTTTCCGTATTTGGTCACAAACTGGGACACCATGAGCATCGTGGCCAGAACGGCCGGCAATCCGGTTAGTGTGGCGAATGCGGTTCGCGAGGAGGTTCTCGCGATAGATCAGGATCAACCGATCTACAACGTGAAGACCGTGGAGCAGCTTCGCGACGAGGCCGTCGCTCCACGGAGGCTCAATATGCTTCTTTTCGGGGTCTTCGCCGGCGTTGCGCTCTTGCTGGCCGCGGTTGGAGTCTACGGCGTTATGGCTTACTCGGTCGCACAGAGAACCCATGAGATCGGGATTAGAATCGCTCTTGGCGCGAGCGGCGGCGATGTTCTGAAACTCGTAATGAGGCAAGGAATCGTCCTCGCATTGATTGGAGTGAGCATCGGCCTGTTGGGAGCGTTCGTTCTTACGCGTTGGATGCGGAGTCTGTTGTTCGGCGTGAGCGCCGCCGATCCCATGACGTTTGTGTCGTTGTCACTGACTCTGGTTAGCGTAGCCATGATTGCGTGCTTTGTGCCTGCCCGGAGAGCGTTGAAGGTCGACCCCGTCGTTGCGTTACGGTGCGAATGATATGAATTGAGCGGACCCTTCGCAAAAGACGTTGCGTGATGCGGAGGTTGAAGAGAAAAGGCCGAAGCAAGTGAACTTCGGCCTTTCTTCTTCTTGCGATCGAATTGCGCGTCAATCCACTGTCAGGTCTTGCGCTGAGAATGTAACCGGCGCTGAGGAGATGCCGCTTGGATTGCGGACAGTCACGATCAGAACCGGATTCGATTGGTAGACCTGTTTTAAGCGTTGGCCAAGCGAGCCCACCGACGCCTTGCTTACGACCCACTTGCCGGCGCCGTTATCCTCGAGCAGCCATGTCTGCCCGCTGATTACCAACACAGCGCCGAATTGAATATTCGAGCCGCTTTGTTGGCACTTGAACTTGCCGTTGCCCACGCTTGGGTTGATGATGATCGGCTGGTTTCCAATGATGAACGCTCCACTCAAGCCGGTCCCAGTGGCCCCGGCGTTGTTCCTTACCTGAACTCGAAGAACCGCGGAGGCCGTTTCCAAAGCGGGCGCCGTAGCGACCGTGTTGTTAATACCCTCCGAAGCCGCTCCAGTCCCAAGGCTGAACGCGAAAGTGGCTCCGCCGTTCGTGGAAAGGTCGATCTGGTACGTTGTGAGTCCGCTGCCGCTCGGATCCGTTGCCGCGAATCTAATGGGGAACGATGTTCCCGACGGCAGTGCCGATCCGGAACTCGGGGCCTGAACGATAACAACCGGTGGCGCAATGTTCTGCCCTATTCCGGTCAACGGAACCGTGACCTGCGGACTGTTAGCGTCGTTGCTGTTGATCCTGAGTTGGTCGGCTTTCGCCCCTGAACTTGTGGGCGTGAAGTTCACCGTCAACGATGTGTTGGTGAGCGGTGGAAGGGTAAACCCGCCAGGACTAGGTAGTGAGAAGCCCTTTGTTCCATCGGCGAAAACGAGCGATGTGACATTGAGCGCGGTCGTGCCAAAGTTCGTGATAACCAGTTGTTTGCCAAGCGTCTGGTTAAGCGCCACTGTTCCATAGTCGAGCGACGTGGGCGTTACATTGATCCGAGCCCCGCCGCCGGTTCCGTTCAGCGCGACATTGGTTGTTCCAGTGCAGGAATTCGTGATCACCAGAGCCGCCGTCACGGCGTTCGCGTTGACGGGAGTAAAGCCAATCGGGATACTCGCTTGCTGTGTTGGGTTCAAGGTCAATGGCAGCGCCACCGTGCCTATCGAGAACGGCGTGCCGCCCGGATTAATCGCTAATGCGGTTATTGTCACCCCGGTCGAACCAGTGTTAGTCACGGTAAGATTCTGTGTCGTCGTCTGGCCGATGGTTGTTCCGTTGAAGTTGAGCGAGCCTGGAACGGTCAACTGGCAGGAAGTGCCGCCGCTGACTATCTGGGCTACCTTGCCATTCGACAGAGGCGACGTGCTGCCATCGCCGGTCGTGATCGTCGCGGTCAGAAATACGGTTTGCGTCTGAGAAAGGAACGGTTGCGGAATCTGGATGTTGGCGGACCAGTCCACCGCATTCGGATTACTTGGATCGACCTGGAACGACGAGACCTGACCTATGAATGCCTGAGCCTCCGATAGCAACTGCGCTGTTTCGGAGCCTCGCTGACTTACGAAGATCTCGATCACCGAGTTGTTGATATTTCCATTTACGACGTTGTCAATGTAGTTGGCCGTGCCGGTGATGGTGCTTTGACCCGAAGCCGAAACGGTGGTCGCTGAATCAATCTTGATTAGCGTTGTCAGAGCGGGTGAAGGCCCAGCTAGGATCTGCGAGTTGCGCATTCCCTGTTGGCCGGCCGAGTCGACGATCTGAGGAGTGACGGGAGCCAAGTCGGGCGGATTCAAGAACACCGTGTTCTGGCTGAACTGGTTGAAACTCCCCGACGAAGAGTGCGTGATTCCCGAGACGGTGCCGTTGTCGTTGTTGAAAGCGATATTGTTGAACATTAGGCGGTTTGCGAAAGCCGTCCCAGCGATAAATATGCCGCCGCCCTTGTTGCTGAGCTGCCGCACATTGGCCGGGTCGAAAGGCGCGCCGCCGCCGATACCCAGATTGTTCGGGCCGATGTCGTTATTCTCGATCAAGTTATTGTTAGCGCCATTCTGAACAACAAGACCAACTCCAGCGCCGGCCCCTCCAACCCCGCTGCCGTTGCCGGAAATCTGATTTGAATTCGCGCGCAATACACCCCCGACGGTGTTGTTGTTGGCGAAGGTATGCAGCAGCACGCCGTTTCCGCTGTTTGGTAATTGAATCGAACCGGTTACGTTGGTCCCGATTTTGTTCGAGGCCAGTATGTTGAACTGGGCCTGATTGTCGGCGCTGCCGATAGAGACACCGGTCCCTAGGTTCCCGGATATAACGTTCGAACTGATCTGATTAAACTTCGAGTTGCCGTTTGCGCCAGTGGTTCCGATCGAGATTCCCCCGCCGCCGTTTCCGAGCGGTGTGGTATTCGGGCCGGTCGCGCTGACCCCGGAGGGATCGGTGCCGATTCTGTTAGAAGTTATTATGGCGTTGCTGGTGATATTTCCAATCACTTCCACGCCGAACACCGTGTTGCCGCTTATGGTGTTCCCACTCAGGGTATTGCCGGTCGCGCCGTTACGCAGCAGAACGCCGTCGCCGATGTTCCCCTTTGCGTTCCCAGCCAGATCAATACCAATCCTGTTTCCCGAAATCACGTTGTTCTGCGGCGTCGACACGGATTGCGAAACGCCGTTGACGATGATGCCGTGGACGAAGTTGCCCGCGATCACGTTGCCGTTCACGGTTTCGTTTATGGACCCGCTGTTGAATTGCACACCAGCGCCGACGTTAGCTAGCACTGTAACGCTGTCGCAGTAAAGCCCGATCGTGTTTCCGGCGATGACATTGTTGGGACTGAAGACCGTGATGGCGTCGCTGGACGATCCGACGATCCCCATTGCTCTTATGCTGCATCCCGGTGCGGACGATGTTACTACAAACGTGCGGCGCGCCACCGCGCCCGTAAGCACCACCTTGGGTCCCAGCGTGTTGTTCACGCCGTTGACGCCGGTGTTGACTAATGCGCCATCGATAATCGTGCCCGGCGCCAGGATCGGCGGCAAATCCGCGCCCAAGCTGATTTGCCAAAATGTATTCGCTGGGCTGACGCAGTTCGAAGGCACGCTCGCGTTCACGACGCTCGGCGTCGCCACGCTGGATATGCCGGCGAAGCTTATCGTATTTCCCGTTGTGCCGTGAGCAACGTTGTCGTTGTTGATTGCCGTAATCGCCTCGCGCAGACTAACGCCCTCATTGCCGCCTGCTACTCCATTTGTTCCGACGACGGCCAGAAGGCCCGCTATGTCACAAACTGGGCAATCATTCTCGTCCGCCGTGGTGGTAACCGTCACGGTTACTGCCTGTGGCGCGACCGCGAGAACGATCCCGCCACCGGCCTTCGCCACCGCAATTCCCTCTATGGCGTTCGGCCGAAAATGGCCCTTCGCGAGAACAATCGCTTCCTGGTCCAAATCCATAGCGATAGGATCAGAAAAGCGCTTGCCGTCCTGGTTGAGCAAGATCGAGACTTGCTTCGTCGCCGCATTGATTACAGCCAGATCGACGAATGAATCGGCATTGAAGTACCCGGCGATTAAACCGCTGGCCCCGGGGCCCGCATCATAATACCGCGCTTTCGAGAATCCGTTCTCAAGCCGCGTGTTCCAAACAGTGACTCCCGCGCCGTCTGAAAGCGCTATGTCGGGGAAATGGTCGCCGTTCGCGTCTGCGATCTCCAGGCCAGTCACGGCTCCGCTATGCTGCAACCGGCGCTCCCGATTGAATCCGCCGAAGCCGTCGCCGTACATAACACTAACCCCGTTGTCGCCCGCCGTGACTAAATCGAGCCAGTGGTCGTTGTTGAAGTCCCCGAGCTTCGCGTCGTATAGGCGGCCCAGGCCGTCAAAGGAGTATGACTTCGCTTCAATAGCGCCCAGGTCGTCCTGACCCAGCGCGACACGCACCGAATTCGCCTTACGATCCACGAAGACCGCATCGTGGACGGCGTCGCGATTAATGTCGCCGACCGAGACTCTGACGATATTGCCGCCTAATTTCAGAACCGGGCCTTGTTCGAAAGCCCCCTGGCCATTGCCGAAGAGGAACTGAGCCGTTCCTTCCTCGCCCGACGCGACAATGAGATCCGAAAAACCATCGCCGTTGAAGTCGCCATAAGCCATTGCCGTGGCGATAGACGATTGAATTGGATAAGACCGGGCAAGTCCAATGTCTCCACCTTGGGTTCCTAGCCGCACCCGAACTCGAGGGCCCTGATCCGTTTGATACGTAGCCACCAGATCGGGCAGTCCATCATTGTTTACATCCATTTGCAGTAGATCGGTGGGGCTGCCTGATTCGTCCCCAGACTCAAGGTCGGCGGCGTCGGCATACGGCAGTTGACTTGATCGCGCGCTCGCGTGAAGTGTCATGCGGGGTTGAACGGCCTTTGGCGCCGCCATCGGCTTGCCGCTCGATCTAAGGCTGCTTGCGCTTATTGAACTTAGCCTCAAAGCGAAGACTGCAAAAGCCACGCAAGCGACACTTATGATGACCCCTAACTTTCTGGTCCTATCCATTTCACTTCCTCCTTTGGTTTCGGCATGACCAGTGCGAACTCGCGTCATACCTTGCTTAATCCCACGTGAGAGAATATCAATCGCGATAACGTCCATTTTGTCGTATCCGTGACCGCCTTTGATTGCCTGCCTAATTTCCACTCTTAGACTCTTCCTCGAAAACAACTGAGTCCTAAGTTACCACCTGAGAACAGAAAGGCAAGTACTATGCCATTTAGCTATCACCTGCAAGACAACAGGAAGCGGGACTGCTCTTCTCCTAAGCGGCTATGTTGGTTGCCGCTGGATGCCCGGTCAGCTTCGAGTGAATAGCCACAAGTTGAGCCGCAAGGGACGCGGTTGGAATTCGGGGAATGCCTTCCCCACCGAATCAGATAATCTCCCGAACTAGCGTTCTTCGCGCCACCATCTCTAACTGGAACCTTGGCTCCTTCCCAGGCTCACTGGTTGGCTTCGCCCGCATTTTAAGAGCGCCGATTCTATCAACAAGAACTCAGCAAACGCAAGAAAAATCTAGCCGGATCGCCGTATTGGCGCGTACCCCAAGAGCCCCGTAGTTTAAATATGTGGAAAGTTTGTTGTTGACTACAAATTTCTTTTTTGATATTTTGTGGCCCGATTCAAGGCAGGATGAAATATCTCGAGGCAAAATGGTATAAGCCGCCTTGGATGTCGAGCCGCTTTCGAAATGAACGCCGAGCACTCCGCGGTTAATGAAGAAAATCAAGTTGGAAGCCCCTGGTCGAAAGGCTGAGTAGAATGCTCCAATCGCTTTACGTTAGAAGGCTAACCGAAGAAGAAGAAAGGGCTCTTGCACAACACGCCCATTCCAGCCCGAAAAGTGACGCTTGGCGCGCGCGCGTCATTCTAATGTCGGCGCAAGGTAAAACGTCCGCGGAAATCAGCAAGTCCCTCGGTTTCCATATTTCCAATGTCAAGAAGTGGATCAGGAAATTCAACGAGGAAGGTTTGGCCGGGCTGGCGGCGAAGAAACGGGGACCGAAAACGGGACCAAAGCCGATGTTCAACCGCAGCCACGTCGAGCGCATTCTCGCGCTCGCTGGGACCAGTCCATCCGCAATGGGGTTGCCGTTCAAGAAGTGGACGCCCCAGAAACTCGCCGCCGCCGCGATGAGCACGGGTGTCGTAGACTCGATAAGTCACGTAACCGTGAGGCAAATGCTAAAGCGCGGCGGCGCTCCGGGGGGTGAATCAGGCGCCGACGCCGTTCGCGACGTCCGTCCAGGCGCTGTCCGCGCGAGCTACGATCTGGGCGTCGACGCGTTCAAACGGTCTGACTTCAAAGAGGCCGTCGCTCGACTCAGCGCCTCTCTCGCTGATAAGCCGTTATCAGCGGATGACGAAGCGGTGAGGAGATGCCTGTTGAGCCAGGCGCTTGGAGAGCTAATCAAGTATGAGGACGCCTACAAGGTTATTGAGCAATACGAAGGTCACGTTGCGCTCCAGCCATTGTCGCCCGTGATCCGGGCTCGCGTGAAGCTCCGCATCGGAGCGGCGTATGCAGGCCTTAAGAACTATCCCAAGGCGATCGCAACGTTGAACGACGCTAAGAAACTGTTTCTCGAGCTGCAAGATGAGTTGGGCATAAGCGAGACTCACTACAACCTCGGCAAATCATACGCGCAGATAAACGAGTTTCGTATAGCAAGGGACCATCTCGAGACTGCGGTGCAATACCAGAAAACCGTGCAGAATAGAGAACTCCTGGCGAGGATCTATGACAAGCTGGGCTTTGTGGATTTCGGGGAAGGCGCGTTTTCGAGTTCTTATGAGAAGTTTCAGAAGGCGCTCGAGTATGCTCGGGATACTAGCAACCCCAATCTAATGGGAATGATTCTGCTGAATATCGGCACCACTTATGATGAAGGGTCGCTCGGCTCCCGTGAAAAATCGTCTCGATATTTTCAACAAGCGGTTGAGTATCTGCAACGGGGCGGCCAAAAGGACCTGCTAGCGTACGCATATCAAAACCTATCCGATAACTTGAGGAAGTCTGGTCACTGGGATGAAGCGATCCTAAACCTCGACAAGGCGCTTGAGATCTCGGACCAATACGCGGGGCCTGACGTACGGGCGATGGCGCAGGTAACCCGAGCCGAAATCCTCTGCGCGAGGGGCGCGTTCGCGGAAGCTGAGTCGCGGTTGAATGAAAGTCTTAGGTTGACCGTCGCGCACGACGACAAGTGGCTTGAGAGCTATGTTCTTCGGGTGTTGGGATCTGTTCATATCGGCCAGGGCAAGGTGGAAGATGCTCTTAAAGCGTTGCGACAAGCTCTACGCCTCTCCACATCGACCGGCGACCTTCACGCCGTAACACTAGCCCAGATTGGGTTGGCTGAGGCGCATCTGCAACAGGGCGGAAGTAGTCAAGCTCGAGAGTATCTTGAATTGGCGCAGGGACGGCTCAAAGAGGAAGAGTCTCTCTTCATCTCCGGCCTGATTCAGAGACTTGCCGGATTACTCGAAGCGAAAGCGGGGCGCTTTGCTGAGGCAAGGCAACACTCATCTCAGAGCATCTCAGTGTTCACTACGACGGATCTCCCCTATGAAATCGCCAAAAGCCATTACGCGATGGGTCGGATACTGTTAGATGAGAGCGACCTAGGCGGCGCGTTGAACCACCTCGTGAAAGCGAAAGGTGTCTTCGAAGAGCTTTCCGCGGGGCCAGAGCTTGATGAAACTCTCAGAGACCTGTCCCGTGTTAGGGATGCCGAGTTGCCCGGCAAGTTGTCAACAAAGGCTGGTTCTAAGGAACCGGACGAAGGAAGACGAAGCTCGATTTTGGATTCCCTTCAGAGCGGCATGGTTAGTCTATCCGCGGGCGATGACCGAAACGATGTATTGCTGATGCAGAGACTCATCGAGGCTTCGGCGTCGAGAGATCTGCTGCTGCAGGAGCTAGCATCGGTGATTATGGAGAGCTTTCCGGTATCAACGGTGATAGTTTACCTGGTGGATGAAGACGGTAGGTCCGAGCCTGTCATTAGTGAAGGCATATCGCTGATCGACTTGGACACCTTATCCCGAACCCTAAATCCCTTATTATTTGAGGATGGCGGAAGCGCTCCCGATGCTCATATCTTTAGGCTTGGAGTGATCGACCGCGATTCTCTTGGTCCGGCCCGCGGAGGCCGTCATGCCGCGATCGCTGTTTACGTACGTTTTCAGAGCGATCAGTCCACCACCGGTGAATACGGGAGGATACTAAGCCGCCTTCAACCACTGCTCAAGCAAGCTGAACTCGGCATCGAGATGTGCTCACTCCGCGCTGCGTCTCGCATATCGGTTTACACGAGCACGCAGCACAGGGCCAAGACCGTCATGCCCGGTTTTATCGTCGGCAGTCCATCTATGTTTGACGTGATCGATAAGATACACAAGATACGCACCAGTGACGTTACAGTCTTGATAACGGGAGAATCAGGAACCGGAAAGGAATTAGTTGCTCGCGCCGTGCACAAAGAATCGGCAAGAGCCGGCGGGATTTTCTTGCCGTTTAATTGTACAGCGACCCCCAGGGATTTGATCGACAGTCAGCTCTTCGGCCATAAGCGCGGTTCATTTACGGGCGCGATCACTAACTATCCCGGTATCACGAGGGCCGCCGATGGTGGAACTCTGTTCTTGGACGAGATAGGCGATCTTGCTCTCGAAGTACAGCCAAAGTTGATGAGATTTCTTCAGGAGGGAGAGATTCAGCCGCTTGGTGAGACCAAGCCGGTAAAGGTCGATGTGAGGGTGTTGGCGGCGACTAATTCTGATCTCGAGCGAGCCGTCGAGGAAGGGAGATTCAGGGAAGACCTGTTTCATAGACTCAACATCATCCGCATTCATGTTCCCCCACTCCGAGACCGGCGAGAGGAGATTCCCATACTGGCTTCGCATTTTCTCGAACACTTCTGCTCGCGATCAGGCAAGCACGGAATTGCATTTAGCGAGGAGGCCGTCGCAGCGTTGTCAGACTACGATTGGCCGGGTAATGTCCGTCAATTGAGAAACGAGATTGAGCGTGCCGTTGCTTATGCCACGGAAGGAGCGCGAGTGTCGCTGGCTAATCTATCACCGGAAATCACAGGTCCGCGGAGGCAGTCAGGGCCGCTCCGACATCCAAACTCTCAGTATCGAGGAGGGCTTGAGATCATCGGCAACGGAGCGCGCGCCGAGTGGTATTCCGACCCCCTCCGAGGCGCCGCGACGACGCCGGCGCCTCTTGAACCACATCTGAATGGCGTACCCGTAAAGCTGAGAGACGCCACGTCCGTGCTGGAGAAAGAAATCATCACGAACTCGCTCGCCCGGAACAGAAATAACCTCTCCCGAACCGCTCAGGAGTTAGGACTGTCGCGCAGAGGGCTGAGACTCAAGCTGGCCCAATTGCGAATAATGAGGGAACCGTTCTAACGACGTCTTTGGCTAGTTTCTGTATCGTGATGTGGAATAAATAGGCTCATCCTTGGCGGGACACCGAGCGGAAGTGGAAATCTGCTTTGAAATGCAAACCGCCGCGGCGTTGTTTGCACTGTTTTCTTGACAATAATAGAGTGAAAGTCGAGGTAGATACTACGATGTGCGTAACCCTATTTAGAATGATGAGGAGACTTACAGAGAATGAAGATGTCCTTTCGCGTATCTACGCTAATTGCAGTGTTCTTAGGGCTTCTTTTAATCGGGGCTAACCGCTTCAATGGGAATGTGTCGGCTCGCCACCAAGCCTCTCAGGAATGTTCCGATCCGAGCGTCTACGATTTTTGCGAGGGCTCAGGAGAGGAATGGCCTTCGTGCTTGCAGCAGACGAACGGTGGCGAAGTAAAGCACGGCGTCTACCATGTGGTCTACCAGAATCCAGACACTGGTTTCACATACATAAAACGACCGATTCTGTAAAAGCAAAGTGTGGAATCAGCGCAAATTTTTGCGCTATCTGAGAATCCGGAGACCGTCAGTGGGCACGGTCTCCGGTTCTCGTCTCATCCGCCCATTATATTTCCCGGATGAGCCCACACGTTCCAGCCCAATGACGGTGAGGAGTTGCCCTTCGCCTTTTGGGCGTCCATAGACTTGAGACTTGTGATGCGGCTTAGATAGAGACAAGAAGAAGCTTTTGCATCTGGACAATTCCTTACCAGTAGCTACATAGTAGCCAGTCAAGTGGATACTATGTACGCGCACATCTCGCGCTATCAACCGCCAAGCTCGAGTGTAAAGGTGAAGACCGTTTGGCGCTAAACAGCCTTATTTCCAGGTATACGCAGTTATGGTCTGAACTTGGATCGTGATTTAATTATCCGAATAGCGGCGGCATAGTAAGTGCAAGTGGTTTTCCCGGTTGTTAGTGCGCTTTTCAGTGGGTATAGCTGGCGAAACTAGACTATGAAAGACAAGCAACTCAAAATGGTTAGTGGAAAGACTTGGCGAATCGTCGTGGTCTTCTTTGTGGTGTCGTTCGTTGCGGCTTCTTCGCTGGTTTTGTCGAGAGCGAATTCTTCGCAGATCATTCTTGGGACAGTCCAAGTGCCGGGCGTAGTTGGTGGAAGCAATAACGTTAGTTTTGCATATCGCGGGCAGTATGCAGTTCTGGCGGCTTTCGCGCCTTCCGTTGATCCTCCCGAAGACGCTACCCTTGAGGATCGGTTTTTTGATAATCACTACTTTTATGGTGTCGATACCCAAAAGCGCGGTTCTTCCGTCACAAGGACTGACCTCCATATTTATTATCCGAGTGCGGTCAAGTTTGATAGCAAAAGTGATCGGCTATATGCGAGAGGAATAAACTATGTGAAAGACGGACCCGAATTAGTGGCGGCGGATGCCGTATCTTACTTGACCATAAACAAATCGCTGCAGCTTGAGGGCAATGTCGTATCATTTAATATCCCGGGAATAGCGAAAACGAGATTCTCAACTGGAGCGCCAACCGATATCGCGCTCGGACGGGTCGGTGACGACGAATACTTTCTGTGTACAAACGGCGCCTCTATTTATACGTATAATATTGCTCAAGGGACTATTTACCAACTCGATGTGGTGCCTCCTTCTCACTACAGTGAGAATAACACTATTACGAATTTCGACTACAATGCTGACAACGGCTTGTTGACTGTCGTAGTGTGCGGGCGGAGCTTTAGAAAAGGTCGTTGGCAATACTTCTCCAACCTTTTTTGTTATAAGCTCTTCGGGAATGGGTCTCTTCCTTTAGTTAAGCAAGTGCTGTGGGATGGGTTTCCTGAAGCCATCGGAGGGGGCGCGACTGCTGTTACACCGGACAGCAACGTAGAGACGACCCCTGACGGGACGCAGGCCTTTTTTGTGACAGACGACGGTTCGCTTTGCACGTTCAGGCTGGACGATCCTGGATTTGATGGAAATGTCACGAGGCTTGGTTCGTTTCCGGAACTAGCTGTTATCGACGATAATCGAACTCCACGGCGCGTCAGCTATGATGTGGCGACGGGCAGTATCGCAGTAGTGAAGCCAGGTTATACGATTAACGTAAAGCGTCCTATCTTTCGGGCGCCTGGCGGTGGAAATGGGGTTAAGCGTCCGATCTTCATTAGATCACAGGATTCGCCTGCATTCGTCATAGCTCAGTTGAACAAGAAGGGGAAGATAGCAGGTGCAACGGTAATGACGGCTTTCGGCGATACGTCTGAAATTGGGTTATCAAACATAACGATGAAGGGTCCAGGGCAAGGACTGATCGCGACCTATAGCGGGAACCTATTCGCAATTGACTTCGACAAGGGCGCGCTGAGTTTGCTCGGGAACATAGGCCCTCGGACCGATTCGCTGACCTATAATGCCGAAGGCGCAAATATCGTAGGGATTAACTCCTTCAATTTTGATGACAGCGGAAGGATTGCGGGCCCGGGCGCGGTCGCGATTGCGATGCTGTCGTCGGACAGTGCTCCAGCCGCTAGCCTTACCGCGGTCGTGCTGTCGCCCTTCTCGCTGGGCGGTCATTCGATTTCCAGAATGCCCCGGCCATACACGTTTGGCAAGCAGTAAGCTTGAGTGGGCGCCGACGCGTAGCTCAAAGTTGTAAGCAGGGATTTCTCAATTGAAGCTCTTTAGGATTGGGACTTTCTCGATTAGTTAGAGAGGTCCCGGTTACGGATTTATGTTTACCAATGGTTCTTAGATCAAAAACTTACGGAGAAGCGATGATGAAAAGAAGAAGGATTTTGATTACGGTAGGGGTGGCCCTTTTGGCAGCGATGGCGCCGTTATTCGGCTTAAAGTCTGTGGGCGCTGCCAAGAGAGTCAACGAATACAGTGGGAAGCTGGCGTCGCCGGCTGTCCCGACAGGGCCTATGACTCCTGCGGCGGCAGCCGCTCCGGAAGTTATTGCGCCAGATAAGGGGCTTGAACAGCCCTTATCTGGTTCAGTCAGGCACAAGCTCGCCCTTGATCGCCCAACGGGTGTTCAAGATGTGACTGCATTCAGCCAGGAGGTTGGGTCGGCGGTTACGCAGAGGATCGCGCGGCGGGTCAGCGGCGACTCGGACGGAGCGCCTCAAGCGGGTGAGCCTGAGAATATTAATGCAGCCGCGGCGCTGTCCGCGGCCATAATAACCACAGCAGGAGGCCGCGACACTCAGTTTGACGAAGTGAGTCTGCTGGGTGATTGGGACGGTCGTGAAGACTTCGCGGCGGATCACTCTGGAAAAGTCGACGATTTTTCTGGAAAGGTGCCGACTGTGCCTACGGGCCCGAATAACTTCACGCTGACGCGCGTGGCGATCTCTGAGCATACGATCGCAAACGGCTTCGCGGAGGACATCTTCTATTATGGAGACTCGTTCGGCAACGTTTACGTTGCGTCGACAACTAATGTGACGCAGGCGACCCCGACGCCGAATGTTTTCGCTATCAATCTGCCCACGGTCTTGAATGCGTTTGGCAGTCTGAACAGCGACGATCAGGTAGTGGTCACGGGGCTGTGCGTGAATCCCGTAGCCGACCTTGGATCCTTCGCCAGAGTCAACGGATCATTCGCGCCATTCAACGGTCTGACTGGCGAGATTCTATATATTTCGTTCTGGGACACGGGAAGCGGGTTCCGCCTTCTCGCTAACGGCACTTTGATTCGAAGCGGAATCCTCGCGATTCCGATCGCAGATATAGCAAGCGGGGCCACGGCGCCTCCGGGCATAATTTCGCCTACGGGTTTCCCGGTGCAGGTGGGAGGCGCGTTTGGAGTAGCCTTCTCGGTGTTTGGGAATCTGGCGGGAGTATGTTGCGACGATAACGGCGACATTTACTTCCAGCAGGTAGACCTGATTCAGTTCACCGGCGGCAACGTTGTAAAGATCACCGGCGTCGACCAGCCCGGAGTTCCCGGATTCGTGGCTGGCTTCCAGGATCGGTCGCTTGCGACAAACGGCTTCTTCACTCTTAGTACGCTGAATCCGTTGAATGGAGCGTATGGAACAGCCAGCGGGCCCGCCAATCAGGTTAACGTAGCGACCAATTATTCGGGTACATCGAACTTGTTTGGAAACATCGCGACCCTTGGATGCGGGCCGTGCAGTACGGTCTACGCGGGGGTATCGAGGTCCCTCGAGCCTGGAGATGCGCTGGATGTGCAGAATCGAGCAGGATTGTTCTCGACAGCGGCGACAACGCTTGGTCCGACACCGTCGATGGTGATCAGGTTCTCGGACGTTGTCGGATCATTCGCGACTTGCTCGTTGCCGCAGAACCCGGTTACGGGAGCGTTCATTCCCGGCGTAGTTGGATTGCCAATAGGGAATGGGATAGCGGATGCGGCTGTGGCTGGCGTGGCCGTAGTTCCAGGCGTCAATAACTTCCGGG
>JAHFUG010000300.1 GCA_023265195.1 Blastocatellia bacterium
TCTTGAATACCCCCAACGCAGTTGGGGGATGGTTCATATCCTGCCTACAAGCGCGCGAGTGCCGGTGATCCCCTCCCAAAAGACCTCCACCCGCCAGGAATGAGTTCAGGGCTAGCCGCCTGAACTATCCCCCAACTGCGTTGGGGGTATTGCGGGGAAACGCGAGCGGCTCTGATGTAGGTTGGATTTGAACTATCCCCCAACTGCGTTGGGAGTATTGCGGCGAAACGCGAGCGGCTCTGATGTAGGTTGGATTTGAACTATCCCCCAACTGCGTTGGGGGTATTCCGGCGAAACACGAGCGGTTCTGATGTTAGGTTGGATTTGAACTATCCCCCAACTGCGTTGGGGGTATTCCGGCGAAACACGAGCGGTTCTGATGTTAGGTTGGATTTGAACTATCCCCTCGTCGAGGTCAAACGCATGCTCACCGGACTAATCCAAAAGCTGAGCGTTGACCGCTGATCGCGCTTTTTCGCGGACTGCGCGGGCGAATCGGTTGCCCGAAGGACCACTTTTTGCAGCGCAGTCCGCGAAAAAGCCTGGAACGTTGGCCGCCAACAGTCGCGGTTCGTATGCCGTTCATCGTCCGCATAATGATCGGAAACTCCTCAACGTCTTACGCAATTCCGGTGAAACTCGTCTCACGCGGGAAGCCCGGACTTCAGCAGTTTCTCGATCGCGCCGCAGAACGTGTCTATCTCCGAGAGAGTCGTGTAAACATTCGGAGTGATCCTCAGTCCTTGAAATTCTTCGTGAATAATCGGGGTGACGATCATCCTGTAGCGTTCCCACAGGTGCGAACCTACTTTCCCGGGATTCATTCCCTCAATGCTCACGTTAGCGAGCCCGCACGACTGCTCCGGATCGAACGGCGTTAGAATCCTGATCCCCTTTTGGCCCTCGAGCCTGCGAGCCCACCGGTCTTTCAAGAACCTCAGCCGCGCGGCCTTTCTCTCGGCTCCAATTCCCTCGTGAAATGTGAGCGCTTCCGAGATGGCGTTGTGGTTGGCCGCCGGGTGGGTGCCGATCTCCTCGAACTTGCGAATGTCGTTGTCCTGTTTCTTGTCGGCCGCCATTAGCGGCCACAGATTCGCGATCTTTGACTTCTTGACGTACAAGAATCCCGTGCCGTGCGGCGCTAACAGCCATTTGTGCAAGCTCGTCCCATAATAGTCACAATCGAGATCATCGTGCTTGAACGGAAAGTGGGCGAACGCATGAGCTCCGTCTACGATCACTTCGACGCCGCGCTCGCGGCCAAGCCGGCATATGCGTTTGATCGGAAATATCTGGCCGGTCAGGTTGGTGACGTGGCAAACCAGGATCGCTTTCGTGCGGGGCGTGATCGCTTGTTCGAACCGCTGGTAAAGATCGTCCATCGAGGTTGGAGGAACAGGGAACGAAATCGTCTTTAACTTGATTCCGTCGCGGCGTTCGCGCTGCCGCAGGGACGTCAACATACGCGGATAGTCCTGATTCGTGGTGAGCACTTCGTCGCCCGGTTTGAGGTCGAGTCCGAAAATGCAGATCTCGAGCGACTCGCTGGCGTTGCGCGTTATGGCCATCTCTTCGGAATCGCATCCGAATGCCGCGGCGAGTCTCCGGCGAACGCTCTCGACCTCGGGTTCGAGCACCTGCCACATAGTGACCGTTGGAGCCTGATTGGAGAACTCGAGATATCTGCGCATGGCTTCTTGAACCACGCGAGGCGACGGGCTGACCCCTCCATTATTGAGATTGATTAATGAACGGTCGACGGTGAACGCGCCTTGAATCTCTCGCCAGAAATCTTCGTCGCCAGCGAGCGACTCAGCCGGGGTTGTACTAACGCCGCGGGTCGCAGCGAGAATACGGTCTATTCCACCTTGGCGGAACGCCGCCGCCATCGCGGTAGCGCCTCCCAGGCGTCTCAAGAATGCTCTTCGCGTTGGCATTGCTCACCTCTCGGTTCGGTCGACCGCTGCGCCGCGCCAGCCTCTTACTGCTTGTAGCAACCCTCGACGCACGCCAATTCGTCATGCAGACCGCCAACGTTAGCGGCGTTGAAGTAGCCGCAAGCGAAATGCAGATGGCGTTAGCTCTCCTACGATACAACAGGACCCTTTGTCGGGTCGGCGATCGTATCTCCTAGCTGCAGCGTCTCGAGCACCGTATCCCACACGTGGCCGCTGCTCTCCGCATCGTCGGCCCAGAATTCGAACGTGATCAGCGCCTGAATCTGCCGCTCCCTTGCAATACACAACCGAGACCGAGTCTCCCGATTCGCGGTTGGATCGACAAAAGACATTTCGCGCCATGCAATAGCCATCGCGCCCTTGCGGAATTCCTTGATTGGTCCGAAGTCATAGATCGGCCGCTCGTCGCCGTTGTTAGCCACTTCCACCAATGAGGCGAGCGAGAGACCTTCCCAGTCGATCGGCGGCAGTTGCATGTACGAAACCGCCAGTACGCAATCGTCGTCAGGCGGCTGTTTGTCGTAGAACTTAATGCTATCGGAGTCGGGAATGACGACCCAGTCTTGCGGGAAATCGAATCGTATAGCCCCCTTATCCGCCACGAAGATGCGGCAGCCAGGCGCGGACGTCCACGCGTGATTGGCGCGAAGCTCGAGGTCCTCTCGATCCCATTCAGCCATTGGCGAATCTCCAGGCGATGATTATCGCCCAATTTGGTACGCGCGTCGACAGCCGGAGCCTATTTGGATGAAGGTCCTAACATGATCGCCTTGGGCCAATCGTTATAATTCGCTCAACTAACTAAGCCGTAGATCTCTTAGAGAACTTGTGCCAATACTCTCTCGCTTTCCGCAACGATTCGCTTTTTCGTCGTCATTGACGCGGCTCCTTTCCGATCCCTAAACATTAAACATTTGAACCTATTTCGCTCTTAATGAGTTCCCATACAATTGCCTTGGTCTTCCAGGGAACGAAGGAGCGTCCGGATTTGCCTACCGGATGGACTTGATGAATAATCTCATTGTTGTGACGATATCAAACCACTCTATGTCTACGCTGGGGCAGTCGGAGGTCAACTCCGTCGAAGCGGGGCTCGCATCGTCTACGTTTCCTTTGGACGCCGCTACGTGGGAGTTCAAGCAACATGCGACGTATGATCGGCCATTACGGGTTCATATTCCTGGCGGTAACGCGCCGCTTCGAATTCGAGGCCGCTTGCTAACGCCCGATGCGCTTGTTGACCTGCCGGAGCAAGAGTTTCTTCTTTGGCGGACAAAGTCCGAGATCGTGATCGAGAACGTATGCGAGAACGGCTGGCCGAGACTTCGTGTTCATATGTCACGTGGCGAGGCTGGAAGAGGCGCAGCTCGATTTATGATTGAAGCTTCCGAAAGCACCGTCGATGGAGGTCTCCTGGATACTCGTGTCGGTTATGCATTCGGGAAGGCGCGTGACATTTATCTTACCCTTGCGGGCGAGGAGCCAATCCGGTTTCGGACCGAATCGCCACTAGAAGATAAAACGTTTTTGCCGCGCGCGAAGGCTTTCAGAAAGCTGAAGTATCTTGAAGACACTTTTCGAATCCGATTCGTAATCCCTGAGAACATCGTTGCTCCCGATTTGGGCGACTTAGATATTGTCTTTCGCGGGGTAACCGAGGGAATATTTTCGACTCGATATTCTGGCGTCTCTTTTTCGATCACCGGTTCGACGGTGAACCTGGCAAAGCCTCCGTTCACCGGCCCCGGTCCTTTCCGGCGCGTGGTTCTCAAGACAGGCGAGCCATTGAATCTGTATGGCCGGAACCTTGACGTAGGACGCGTGCTATTAACCATTGAGACAGCGCAGCTCGCCGACCCTGGCGTTATTGAACACCTTCAACAACGGCCGGACGAGCCGACCAACGTGCGCTTTGTGGTATTGGACCATCAGGTTAGTTATTCGTTTCAACGTTACCTTAACCCGCGCGTCAAGGAACTGGCCACTAAGCAACTCAGACGGTTCAAGCAAAAGCTCATGCGCGAGGAGCCAAAGGAGCTTGCAAAGCTGGTTGCGGAGCCTCTGATTAACGACGTGTCATCCGATGAAGCGGTGCAGATTGTCTTTGGATGGCTCCAGTTCAACCGTTTCCCGGATCGCCTTTGTCCGCAAGAACCGGAAATGGACAAGGCGGCGAAGAAGTGGCGAGTGCCTATCGGCGTGTTCTATCCGAGCGGCAAGGGAGCGATCGTCGCGGATGTTATCCTGGACCGAAAGACCGGGGCCATGCTCAGTCACCCGTCCACCACTCAGTTACGCCACAAAGCCGAGGCGCTTGCGCGGACCATCTTTCATGGCTGATCAGCCTCCGTTCTTTAATCAGGAAACCGACTACTCCTGCGTGCCTGCCTGTTTACGTATGGTTCTCGCAGCCTTCGGTCTTCACAGAAGCGAAGACGAGTTGAGGGAGTTGTGCGACTGCACGTTCCTGGGAACGGACGACCTCCTCTTAATAGAAGCCGCTCGGTCCCTTGGCTTTCAGGCCGAGAAGCACAGCATGAATCTCTTCGATCTGAAAGACAAGGTTTCGGGCGGAGTGTTCCCAATCGCCTTCATTCGCACACTGTTGGTCGCTGAGGGGAAACGCGAGATTCATGCAGTGGTCGTTTTTCGATTCAGCGAGCAGGGGGTGCATATGCACGATCCCTGGCGTGGCCGGGGGCTCATCGTTCAAGAGGAAGAGTTTCTTCAAGAATGGAGGGCCACACACTGTAATACTGTTCTTATAGAGTGACCTACCAGTTGACTCTTCACCGTCAGCGGACATAAAGACGACCCAGAGAGCCGTTTTGTCGCTGAAGGTTTGTCCATCTATGCCTCCGCGAGGCTTCGAGAAGCCGTCCACCTCACGCGGATGCATCCACTCTACGTCTGAGCCTTTAGCTCGAACACATCAACGATCTTTGGTTTGAGACTCCTGCCTTCAGTTCGTGGATCATCGATTCCAATCACGTACGCAGTCAACGAACTCTTTGTAAGCCTGATTCGAATGAACTCTTTATACCGTTCGATCCTCGCCGCGCCGCCGGCTTCGTTCTCGTGGCCGTTGAACGCGAGTGAGACAGCCAAATACCAGCCCAGCCAGACGCAACTAAACAGCGCGCCGAGGATCATCACCACCAGCAACCGAATCCACCAGTTGACCGGCTCTCCAGGCGTGTTCGGAAACCAAATCGGAAGCGCGAGAACCAGCGAGCCGTAGATCAGCCAGACTATTGTCAACAGCCACGCGGCCGCTCGCTTGGCAACGAGGTAGCCGAGCGGCGCGAACGCCAGCACGGCCGCTATCGCCAGCAGCCACGCTTGCCAGTTGCCGGCTCTTACAAGTAGAAACGGAGTGGCGATCTGCAACAGCGCGTGCCACACGCCCAGCAATCCGAAACCGGCCTTGCCCGGCCAACCGTGCAGAGCGCCTCCTACGACTACCGCCAGGACTATCAAACCAATTGAGGCCAGCAGCGCCACCGAAGAGAAGATTACGTCCGTGGTCACATAGATCGCGGGGAACCGGCCGAACAGGAAATACGCGACGTAAGGAAGCAATGCCGCAAGCGTCGCAAGCACCCAAGCCGGCCAGTAGTCGATTCCATGAATAAGAGTCTTCGGCGCGCGCTTTCTAAGAAACTCGGCGTAGACCACGCTAGCCGCGAGCGCCACGCCGGACCAAATCAGAGAGCACAGTATCAACAAGCTGCTGCCGAATGGCGACAGGCTCTCGCGTTTGTGAAAGAAATAGAACATCGACGCCACCAGCGCTACACCCGACGCCACCGCCAGAGCCCCGGCGAGCGTGATCATCTTATGGATCTTTGAATTGTCTTCGTCCTCTTTCTTGGAACCCTCCTGCCGCTTTTGCGCAACCGGCGCCTTACGCATTTTCAGGGGCTCAGGCGAGATCACCGGAAAGGACTTTCTCAGCTTATTCAGGTAGAGAATGGTCGCGCCGGCTAGAATGAGGGAGACGATCAAGAATAGCGCCGGCACGACCGCGCCTTCCGCAACCGCCGCTGTCTGAACCGCCGGGAGCGGCGGTAAGTACCTGGAGAACTCGTGACCTTCGTACTTCGGCAATTTCAACACATCGTTGAGCACGCGATCTATCGGGCCTCTGCTGCTTGGCGCCGCGGTTCCGGCGAAGAACACAATGGCCGCTATCAGCGCGCCCGCCAGAAAGACAAAACCACCCCACACGATTACGAGCGGATTCATGATCTGCTTTGCGACTTCGGCTCTGGAGACTTCCGCTGCAGGGTACAACGCCTGCTCTTCTACTTCATTCACGTCAACGTGAGATGGATGAAGGAACGCGCCGCCGCTTCCGGAAACAACCGACGCATAGTTCGCAGCCGCCGGCGCTTCCTTATCCGGCGACGGCGATCCCCAATAACGCGCGTAGTGATGAGTGTCGCCCGACAAATCAAGCCGGCAATAATCCGGATCGAGCGTCCCGTTTTGCAGGAACGCTGGCTCCAGCCCAAGGTCGCCGAACGCCTTCACGGTCGAGTTATCCGGAGCAGCTTGCTTTCCAAGAACCGTGGTGGGTTCGGGGGTCGCTACTATCAACTTGCGTGGGATATCTCCAAGCCCGGCAAAGAACGCCAATTGTCTGGAGTCGATGTGTCCGACTTCATCGTCTACTCCCCAGAACCACCAATCGAACGGAAGCTGAAGCGCTGCGTAGCTGGCGCTCTGATGACGCTCAAATCCCTTGGTGGAAAGCTGCGGCCCGCCGACCTCTCCGCCGTCGTCTTCCGGTTCGATCGGTTTAAGGAACTGGCGGCCGAAACCGTCTATCAAGTCGTAGTAGTCATGATTGCCCGGTATTCCGAAGAGCGGACGCCGGGTCTCGCTCACCGCATTGATGCTTTGCAGATCTTCGAATGCCCATTTGAACGGGAGTTGAAATCGGTTGGCCAACGTCGCGTAATCGGCTACGTGATAAGAGGTGTCGCCTCCGACGAAAAGAAACTCGCCGCGCGGCAGCAACAGCGGTGCTTCATCGGAGCGGTTGAACTTGAAATACGCCGCGGAGCCTGAACCAGCGGAATCTTCCGTCCACAGATCGCTCAGGCACAAGCAAGCGATGCTGTACATCGCCGTCATTCCGTCGCCCACGTCGGCCAGGTAATCAAACCAGAACTCGTCCTCGCTTGAGGCGGTGTTTTGACGCGGCCGATTGTCGAATCTAATCGGCTCGGCGCGCATCCAGTCCCGAAGATCGGGCTTGCCTTTCAGCGCGGTGTACAGCGCGACCTTTTTCAAGCTGCCGATAAGCTGACGGCCCAGCAGCCAGCGAACTGGACCCTTGAAATTCCTTTCTTCGTTCGGAGTGCTCATAGTTTTTTCTCCTGAAGCCGCCGATCGCCTGTTGTTGCCGTGAACCGCATTGACCCGCGTGAATCGGTCGATTCGGCAAAATGAATGCGGAGACTATGGCATCCGGCGAACGCCAAGTCAATCACGGCGAGGATATCTCCGCCGCCTCGCCCTAACCCGTGCGGCGGTTTCAACCCGGAGTTGTAAAAAGACGAATGTGTTAATCTCAACGAGGTGGACCGCATAATCGGATAAACGCCACGCCGCGGGACGGCGCCCTTTGTCTTCCGTGGCTGGTGAAGGGAGGGACGAATTGGAAAGTGTGAAGATGTGGCTCGGACGCGTGAAGGAAGTATTCGACGCCCCCATCCTTAGACTGGGGCCGTCTCAAATTACCTTATGGACGATTATTTCCTTCGTGTTGATGCTGTGCGCCCTGTTTTTCATAGCCGGCAAACTGAGAAAGGTATTGGTTGGGCGGGTCCTCGTCCGCAGCAAACTCGATGTAGGCGCGCGTCAGGCGGTCGGAGCCATCACCAGATACGTGATCCTGTTCGTAGGTCTCTTAATCATCATTCAAACGGTGGGAATCAATCTGACGACTCTCAACGTCATCGCCGGAGCGGTCAGCATCGGCGTTGGTTTCGGTTTGCAGAACGTCGCCGGCAATTTCATCAGCGGTTTGATAATACTGTTCGAGCGGCCGATCAAGATTGGCGACCGCATCGAAGTGGGCAACATCGAAGGCGACGTGATCGCCATTGGCGCGCGCAGCACTACGGTGGTGACCAACGACAACATCGCGATCATCGTTCCCAATTCGAGGTTCATAACCGAAAGCGTCGTGAACTGGAAATACACGGATCCGACGGTCAGGTTCAGGGTTCCGGTCGGAGTCGCCTACGGAACTGACGTGAGATTGGTTGAGAAGCTCCTCTTGGAGGTAGCGAACGAGAATCCGGATGTGCTCGATGATCCACCGCCCGGCGTGAGATTCCTATCGTTTGGCGACAGCGCGCTGAAGTTCGAGCTCCAGGCCTGGAGCACCAGCCTCGTGAACAACAAATGGAGACTGATCAGCGCGCTGAACTTCGCGATATACGACAAGTTCAACGAACACGGGATTGAAATTCCGTTCCCACAGCGGGTTCTTTACATCCGAAGCGCGGCCTTCGAGTCCAAACACGCGGTTCGGGACGAGTAGTTTAGCGTGGAAGCGGACCGTAGTGCTTCGACGTCGTCGAAATAGCCGGTTCCTTTTAGATTAACCGAAAGCGAGTCTGATCAGGACTCGCTTTCGGCGAAGTTGAATCCAAGCTGTACGGCGGGCCCGCAATAGCAGGTCTGCTGCGTTAAGAAACACGCCGGACGGATGACCGGCTCAAGGCTCGCCTGTAATGGTTCTGTTGTGGTCGATTCGGACTCGAGGTCATCAGTCAACCTGTCGCCCTCGCGTGAGTCGGTCTGGTCCGCCTGTTCGGGTTCGAGCGCCCCGCGGCTTTTTTCTTGAATACCCCCAACGGGCAGCGTGGGGATGGTTCAAGCTCAAGCTACGCAAAGCGGCGGCCTCTTTCCCTTTCCCGAATCCCACCCACGGCAGTGGCTGGATGGTTCAAGCTCGGCCTACACACAACGGCGGCGTCATTCCCTTTCCCGAATCCCACCAACGCAGTTGGTGGATCGTTCATACCCAACCTACACGACGAGGCGCGCCAGATCCCTTCCCCGAATCCCACCAATGCAGTTGGTGGATCGTTCATATACAGCCTACAAGCAAAGCTGCCTGCGGCCCCTCGTTGTCTTCTTTTCTCTCCTCGCGACGCGAGGGAGAGAAGGAAAGGAAAACGGGAGTCCGGCGTGCGCCCTTTGTAGGCTGTGTCTGAACAATCCACCAACTGCAGTGGGTGGATAGTTCAAGCGCAACCTACACAACAGCGGCGTTCTTCCCCTTCCCGAATCCCACCCACGGCAGTGGGTGGATTGTTCAAGCTCAACCTACACAACAGCGGCGTTCTTCCCCTTCCCGAATCCCACCCACGGCAGTGGGTGGATTGTTCAAGCTCAACCTACAAGGAGCGAGCCCACCGCAGCTTCCACGAATCCCAACCGCGGCATGGTTCAAGCGCAGCCTTGGTCGCGAAGAGCCCTCGCCCTGCCCTCGGGGAGAGGGGGCAAGAGGGATGGGCGGCTCTCCGTTTGTAGGTTGAGCTTGAACTATCCACCCACTGCCGTGGGTG
>JAHFUG010000301.1 GCA_023265195.1 Blastocatellia bacterium
GGAATCCCGTAGGGATGACCTGTCTGTAGCAAGATGATTATCTCGCTGCGCGTGGCGGCATGGTCTGGCAGGGAATCCCGTAGGGATGACCTGTCTGTAGGGAAGCCGGTATACTTGCCAGCTTACGAATGCGGCAGGGAATCCCGTAGGGATAACCTGCCTGTAGTAGCAAAGGGGCCGGCACGAAATCGCCGCATCTCCGTAAGAGCGACCTCAATATGGCAAACACGTATACCCAGATATATGTACAAGCGGTCTTCGCTGTCGCTGAACGTCAGTGTTTGATCGCCAAGGAGTTCCGTGAAGACCTCTACAAGTACATCACTGGAATTATCCGCAACGAAGGCCAGAAGTTGATCTCAATAGGAGGCGTACCCGACCACGTACATCTGTTGATAGGACTTCAGCCCGACATGGCTTTGTCGGACCTTGTCAAAGAGGTCAAGTCCGGGTCGTCGAACTTTGTTAATCACCAGGGATGGATACGCGGCCGATTCAGTTGGCAAGAGGGGTTCGGAGGCTTCTCGTACTCACGGTCGCAGATTGCCGCGGTTGCGCGTTACATCGAGAATCAAGAAACACATCATGCCAAGAGGTCTTTTAAGCATGAATATCTGACGCTGCTTAGAAAGTTCGATATCGCGTTCGACGACCGGTACGTTTTTAAATGGATAGATCAGTGAGAGCGATGGTCTACGAAAGCACCGACGGGATGCAGCTACAGACAGGTCACTCCTACGGAGTTTGCGAAAGCATTGGCGGCGTGCGTAGCTACAGACAGGTCACTCCTACGGAGTTGCGAAAACAGAGGCGCCACGTCAACTACAGACAGGTCACTCCTACGGAGTTATGCACGCATCGGACGGCGTGCGTAGCTACAGACAGGTCACTCCTACGGAGTTGCGAAAACAGAGGCGCCACGTCAACTACAGACAGGTTACTCCTACGGAGTTACGAAAGCATCGGCCGGGGTGCGTAGCTACAGACAGGTCACTCCTAAGGAGTTACGAAAGCACTGACGGGGTGCGTAGCGACAGCTAGGTCACTGTCAACAATGGCCGAAAAGGGAGGCAGGGTTCCGCGCAACTAAAAGGGGCCGACGCTCTTCATAGAACACCGGCCCACAATCAAAAGGAGAGGATGAGCATGACAAGCAACTGAGGAGAGCATAACAAGCAACTATGGCTGATTCGTCGGCGGCTTGGTGTCGGAGGTCTTGCCGTCGCTGTCTCTGCGTTTAAGAGTCGGTTTGTCTTTAGGTTGGTCCCCAGTAGGTTGACCGGTTGTAGTCTGGTCGTCGCCATCCTTGCGGCGCTTCAGGGTAGGCCGTTGCGGGCCGCTCCGTTCGCCCGATGCGGCTAGTACGCGAGAGTTCGTCAATTGGAGGAGCCGCGCCTTTACCCGGCTGAATTCGGACGTGTTGACGGTATATTCGTCGCGATCCGGAAACTTCGCGATCAACTCGCTGACCTTAGTGATGCGGTCCGGCGTCGGTGGATGAGACCGAAAGACCTTTGCGAGCGTGCCTGGTTTGTCCTTGTCTTTTTTCTCGAGTTTCTCGAAGAAGGTCACGAGGCTATGAGGATCGTAGCCAGCGGCCCAGGCGTACTCGGCGCCCAGCATGTCGGCTTCGGATTCCATGCCCCGGCTGAACTTGAGAAAAGCGATTGGAACCGCGAATTGAAGCGCATTATAAGCAATGGTCGCAAGTCCGCCCGTCATAAAGATCAAGGGTATGAACGCCAAATTGGCGAGTGTCCCCTTGGTCGCCTGTTCGACGCCATGCCGAGCGGCTACGTGGGCAATCTCGTGCGCCATGACCCCCACGATTTCGGCCTCATTGTCCGCGGCCAATATCAGTCCCTTGTTTACGAAGAAGAATCCGCCCGGCAGCGCAAATGCATTCACGTCTTCGGAATCCAGCACCTTTATCGTGAATGGGACTTTTGCGTCCGAGTGGAGGACTATGTTCTGGCCGACGCGGTTGATGTACTCGGTTATGACGGGGTCGTCTATGAATTTGGCCTGCTGTTCGACCTGCGCGGCCAATTGCTGGCCAAGCGCGACCTCTTTCTCGAGTGAATAGAAGTTGAGAGTGTGTTTATTGATGTTGCGCTTGCCGACCATGAGCGGGTTTTCTTTGTCGTCGAGTTTGCCTTTTGGCGCGGGCCCCGCCGTCGAATCCGATGGCTTGTTGTCCTTGGCGTCTGGTTTGTCCTGCGCAAGCAGGGTGATGGGCGAACCCACGAAAGTTGCAATTAGCAGAATGGCGGCGCGCTTTCTTAGGCTACTGATTCTCATGGTTGCTCCTGTCTCCGCTGAGGACGTCCGATAAGGTCCCGAGCGCTATTGCACGGGAGAAGCGCTCTTGCCCGGACAAGAGTATCACAATGGGGGCTCCCTTGGAAGCTCTGTCCAAACAAACCAAACAAACTGTCAATACAAACTCAAACACTGAACGGAGGCTCTCTCGAAAGCCCGGTCTTTGCTCCGCTGAGGGCTTTCAAGCTCCTGAGATGCGGCGGAAAGCGCAGGTTATGCCTGCGTCAGAAAAGGCCGGTTTTTGTCTGGCCAAAGCCACAGTGTGGAAGTAGAGTATGCCACGCGAGAGAGTCGCCATGAGATGAGGCGCTAATTCTTCAACTGGGGGTTGGATGAAGGTTTCTATCGTTGGCGCCGGGCGAGTCGGAAGAGTCTTAGGTTTGTTGGCGAAAAGGGCGGGCCATGAAATCGGGGACGTCGTTTGCCGTTCGGCGCTGTCGGCCCGCTCGGCTAGAAAGTTCATTGGAGGCGGCGAAGCCCGCGCCCAGTTACAGCGATCCGCCACCGATGCCGATTTGATCCTTATATGCGTGGCCGACGACGGCATATCCGACATCGCTGGAAGTCTGGCTGATTTAGGCGGGAGGCTGCCTGGGCCAGGTTCAAGGAAACGCCGCGTAGCGCTTCACGCGAGCGGAGCCGTCCCGAGCGAGGCGTTGGCTCCTCTCCGTGGTATTGGAATCTCAATCGGTTCCTGTCATCCCCTACAGACATTTGAGAATTCAGCGCGGGCTCTGGCGACCGTTGCGAAGAGCTATTTCGGCATCGAGGGAGATCCACTTGCCATTCGCGCCGCCCGGAAATTCGTGAGAGAAATAGGCGGACGGGAGATCGTCGTACCCAGCGATTTAAAGGGTCTTTATCACGCTTCCGCGGTGATGGCCTCGGGTGGGCTGGTTGCGCTCTTGAGCGTTTGTTCCGAGTTGCTTTCCGCGTGTGGTCTCGCCGAATCTGAGAGCTTCGCGGCGCTGTTGCCGCTTGTGCAGGGAACTATTGATAATGTTCGAAGGGCGGGCGTCGTAAACGCACTGACCGGCCCGGTCCGCCGCGGTGACCTTGGCACACTGCAAAAGAACTTGACGGCGATCAGCCTTAGTAAACCCGAGTGGCTCGATCTCTACCGCATGTTGACGGAAGCCTCGCTGGATCTTGCGAAGCGGCAGGGAATGAGCGAGTCCCGCGTAAAGGCGATGAGGCGCATAATAAAGCGGCCCACCGGACCGGCGAAGTCATGACGCTCCGAGCGGAGGAACAAGCGGTTTGAGCGTTCGCGCGATTCGTATCCGACAACCTTGGGTTGCGGTCATGACTCTTCGAGAGATGGAACAGGAGCCTGTGTTGCCAGATAGTACCGCCGCCGGGTCTCGTCGGTAACGAACCGGCCGCGAATGAGGTCCAGTCCCGCCACGACGCCATGCGGCGGCCGGAGCGTAAGGGATTCACTCGACGCTGCTTCGAGCCATACTCGCCTGTTGCCCGAGAGGATAACCACCGCTTTCGCCCTGTCCCAGAAGTTCCTTCCTTCAAGTTTCTCGAGGCGCAGCGAGTGCTTGAAATCGGACACCGTTTGAACGGTCTCCTGTGCTATTTGAACGGAGCCGCTTTCGAGCGAGCCCCGATGTTCGTCACGCGGGATTATCGCTTGAGGTGATGAGCCGGACCCGTTGCCGATTTCCGTGCCCGGGAAGGTCTTATTGAGCAACTCATCAATCTGCGTCGGCTCATCGTCCCAGATGTCCACCGAGACGTCGGGATCTCTTTTGGGGGGAACGACGGACGCCAGTCTTTCGAAGAGCTCGATCGAGCCTTTCCCCATTATGTCGGCGAATTCAAACAGGTAGGCCGCGAGACTCAACTCTGTTTCGGCTTCAACATAAATGACCGAGGCGTTCGATCCTTGATTGATCGCCCTCAACTTGACGCCGCCGTGCTCGGCGCGGGATTGATGGAAGGCTGTAACGTGTTCCAAGATCACCGCCCAAACCTCGTCGTCAACACGCCCTTCTATGAGAACCTGGCACATGGGCTTGCCCAGGACGCCGAGGAACGCCTCCTCAAAAGTGCATCTCGCCGTTCCATTGCCTTCGTGGCTGATGTCGATCCATTCGGCCCACGCGTCATCCAGCTTGACCTGATCGACCTTCACTCCGTGCAGTCTGACTCCGGTTAGATTGCAGCCCGTCAGATCCGCTCCCGTTAGGTTGGCTCCACGGAGGTCGCAGTGAACCAGACTGCTCGCGAGAAGCGTGGCGTTTGCGAGAGTCGCGCCGACCATCGAACAGCCGTCAAGCCTCGCGCCGGACATATCCGACTGAGATAACTCGGCGCCATCCAGCGAAGCGCCCGTGAGGTCGCATCCGCTCATTTGAGCCATTCTCACATAGGCTCCGGTCAGATTGGCCCCCGTCAGATGGGTTTCATTCAAGAATGCTCCGACCAGATATGTGCCCTCGAGATTTGCTCCTTCGAGACTGGCCCCGGTAAGATCGGCGCCGCTTAGATCCGCCCGGCTGAGATTGGAATTCTTGAGGGAAACGCCAATCATATTCGCCTCGACCAGATTGGCTCCGGTTAGATCCGCTTCATTGACGAGCGCGCCGCTGAGATGGGAGCCGCCGAGCCGGGCTTCCCGGAGATCGGCCCCGTTGAGAAAGGCCATTCTCAGGTTAGCCTCGGCGAGGTCCGCGCGCACCATCTCGACGTCGGACAAATCCACCCTGACGAGGTTCAATCCTCGCAGGCTCAGGCCTCCGGCAATGCGGTCGAT
Source organism: Blastocatellia bacterium (assembly GCA_023265195.1). Taxonomy (GTDB): domain Bacteria; phylum Acidobacteriota; class Blastocatellia; order UBA7656; family UBA7656; genus QHVH01. The sequence continues at coordinate 5,090 of JAHFUG010000301.1, forward strand.
TATCTCCCCTCGTGACAAGTCGGACATAGTTCAAGGAAGCGTGAATGCTAGTCAGAAGAGGCTAACAATCCCGAAGCAGAATCACGCCGGGGGGTGGAGTGGAAGTGCTTCCGCTACGAATAAGAGTAGGAGCAACGCGAGGGCAACAGCATAAGGTACATTAAAGTGGAAAGAGACTATTTGTAAAGGAGAAGGCCAGCCTGCCATCGACGCGCTGACTCAACGAAATCGGTTCGGCTCTCCTTTCTCAAACCCACATGCGAGGCCAGCGTGAAACCTCACCATTCGCCATCAACCGGCCAGTCAGAAACTCGATTCCACCGGCCTGATTCGGTGGTAAGGATCACCGTCCTCGATCCTTTGCTTATTGTAGCCATAAAAAAAAGTGAGTAAATAGTATTCTATGGAAATAGCGGAATCGTTTCGCAAAAATGCTTTCAGCAGCCCGGCGCGCGGCTGAGCCCAGCTTTCAGCCGCGCCGTTTCCTGCGCTTCTTCGGCGAGTTGGATTGTACGCCTCGCTGCTTCACGCGCTCTCGCCTGATCCTGTGGATCCGAGACCAGCCGCGCGAGCAGCGTTCGCCCCAACTCGTGATGATGGCGCTCGTCCGGTTGAATGACATCGCGGTACATCGCCGCCGTCTTACGGTCCAATCGAGCCTCGCAGAAGTCGATGAAACATTGATTGCGGACGAGCGCGATTCCTTCGCGAGTGAACTGGCCGGCGGCTACGCGGCTGGCTGTGTCTTTCAGACCGCTGAGATATTCAAAGAGCGGCGAATACCCACCTTGCCTTGGATCGATCGCCGAAGCGTCGACGCCAAGCTCGTTCAGCCTCTCTTCGATCAGCCTGTAGTGTTTCGCTTCGTCGCCGGCTTGCCTCGCTAGCGCGAGCTTCACATGCAGTTCGCCGGTGCCAGCCATCCAGATTGCGGCTATCTCGCTTGCCTCCAGTTCGTTCTTGAGCGCGACTCGTAGCAGCCGTTCTATAGTCAATGACTCTGGCGCCTCTCCCGCGGCGCTTAGTTGTACGAGCCGCTCAAAGCACGCTGCATTTTCTTGTTCGAGACTGATCAGAAACTCTTCACTCGTCATGCGGGTTCTCCCTGTCGTTCAGGCGTTTGATTATATCAGTTCTCTGTCGTGTTCAAGCCCAGGGCGGAGTCCGGCTGAATCTGCTTTCAGGCGATGGTCTCACTACGGGACAGCGGCCGCTGGGTTGAGTCTTTGAGATTAGGTACTGGGCGGGAGACGTTCAGAGTTCAGCCTTCAGGCTGCCGCACGCTGAAGCGTGAACTCTAAACGACACAGGCTGGAGTCATTGACCGCCTGACCACGCATAAACTAATATACGCCGCGAACAAGTAATCGCTTTGCGCGGAGGACGCTTTAGATGAGTGAAGTAGGACTGGCAGGCATTCAATCGAGAGAGATACAGCCGCCTACCGGGAAGAAAGGCGGGCATTTGCCGCTGATAACCGGACAGACCGTGTGCACGGTCAAGGACGAAAAGGGTAACAACTGCGCCGGCCACGTAAAGCAATGGCACACGGCCGGCCCAGACGTGACGCAGCAAGCCGCGCCCGGAAACACCATACATCGGTGCCAGCGCTGTTATGCGATCTACGAGGGCCCTCCTCAGGAATTTCTTCATCCAGGTGAGCAGAAGAACAAGAAGGGAAAAAGAACATGAAGAATAGGCCGCTTTACGCCGCGTTGACCGCCATAATAATCCTCGAACTCACAATGAGTGCGGGGGCTCGTCAGAAATCAGATGTCAAGAAGCCGGAACAGAGGCCCTCTATGATCAGGCATCAATACGCAGAGGTTAATGGAGTCAGGCTGCATTACGCCGAGGCAGGCAAGGGTAAGCTGGTGATGTTCGTCCACGGGTTTCCGGAATTCTGGTACGAGTGGAAGCATCAGCTCCTGGAGTTCGGGATGCACTATAGAGCCGTGGCTCCGGACATGCGAGGGTACAATCTTTCTTCAAAGCCGGCCGAAGTCGATCACTACCAGGTGAAATACATGGTCGAGGATCTTCGCGCGCTCGCCGAGAAGCTGGGTCACAAGAAATTCATCCTGGTCGCGCACGATTGGGGCGGCGCAATTGCTTGGGCCTTCGCTATTGCTCATCCCGAGATGATCGAGAAACTGATCATAATCAACGCGCCGCATCCGGGAGTCTTTCAACGGGAGCTAAGAGACAATCCGGCGCAACAGAAGGCAAGCCAGTACATGCTGATGTTTCGCGGTCCTCAGGCCGAACAGATTCTTTCGGCCAACAACTACGCGGCTCTGGTTCAAGCGGTTCTGGGCGATGGCTTGAAGCGCGGTTTCATTACCGAAGATGACAAGAAGGCTTACATCGAAGCATGGTCGCAGCCGGGAGCCTTAACCGGCGGCTTGAACTATTACCGGGCCGCGCGAATCGGACCGCCGACCGAGACTGACAAGGAAGGGACCAGCTTTGGGGGCTCCGCCGCTTCGCTCGCGGTCAAGGCTCCGACGCTCGTCATCTGGGGCGAGAAGGACACGGCGCTGCTCACCGGCAACTTGGATGGTCTCGATAAATTCGTTCCTGACCTGACGATCAAGCGCATTCCCGACGGAACGCATTGGGTCATTCATGAGAAGCCTACGGAAGTGAACGGCTATATTAGAGACTTCATCAAAGGCAAGCGATGAAGACCTCCGCAACTCCGTAGGAGTGACCTGTCTGTAGCTACGCGGCCACCGATGCGTCCGCAACTCCGTAGGAGTGACCTGTCTGTAGCTACGCGGCCGCCGATGCCTCCGCAACTCCGTAGGAGTGACCTGTCTGTAGCTACTCGCCCACCGATGCATTGACGCCTAAAACGCGGGCCTAAGATGCGCCGCTATCATTCCTTCTCATCGCCCGAGAAAAAATCCTTATCTTCTTCGATCACTCGACGTTCGAATCTTAATATGATGGCTACGGTTACGACTAATATAACCACCAGCAATAGTACAATCTGAAAGCGGTGCAAGTCTCCGATCAATCGCTCGATCCCCGTCGCGAAGGTGTATCCGAGTCCGGCCAGGATTCCGACCCACACGCCGCAGCTTCCAATGGTCAGCAGCGCGAATCGAACGTATCCAAAATGCGCGAGCCCCAGAAAAATCGCGCTTGCGGTGCGAAGACCATAGACGTACTTAACGATGAAGACCGATAGCACGCCGAATCGCCTCATAAGCTTCTCGAGGCGGGGCCGCGCCTTTCGGAAGAAGCGCAACGAGCGGGCGCTGTTTCGAAATCGCGCCCCTATCAAGTAGCTCAACGAATCGCCGACGACTCCGCCTGCCGTCCCCCAGAGCATTATCTCTTCGAAGGCGAAGACTCCCGTTCCGGCGCGGCAGAGAACGCCCGCCAACAGGAGCGTCAGGTCGCCCTCTATCATCGTCCCGAAGAAGACGGCCCACAATCCGTATCGTCTAAGCAGTTCTTCCAACATAGTCTTCGGCTGTTTCTCTCAAGGTCAGGTGCGGACGATCCTCGTGAAGTCACGCGTGAAGTGGAAACCCTCGCGGCGTGAACGGATCGCCCCTGGCGATTCGCGCTTTGGTTAGTCTGGCGGAGTTAATCAGCAAAGAGTGTGGATTCTAACCTCAAACAGGGAAAATTGACATCTCGTTTTCACCCTTGTTATTCTCCGGGACCGTCCTGTAGAAATCATTCCCCACAAGCAGCCGGCGGACATATAATGAGCGGCGGAGAGCGAGGCGGCCTTGACCACTTGTACCACTGATAATTGGCGGGTCTTGCGGCGAAGCGCGTTCCCGCCTTTGAAGAGCATGGCAGGCCGATTCGAAGGATGTGCGTATGGCAAGCGATAAGAACGAAGGTTCCCCCTGCATAGGAATCGATCTCGGCGGCAACACGCTGAAAGCGGCCCTGGTCAATGGGTCGGGAGATGTAATCAAAGAGAGTCGAGCCGAACCCGAGGAGCTTGATCGAGGACAGATCCTTTCAAAAATGGCTGAAACGGTGGCGGATCTTCGCAAAGCATGGTCCGGAGAGCCCGTCGCCGCGATCGGTCTGGGCGTCCCCGGTCTGGTGAACAGCAGATCCAATCGCATCGAGATTCTTCCCGGCTTCCCCGAGCTTGTGGGTATGGACGTAATCGCGGAGTTGTCCGAACGGACCGGATTACCAGTTGTTTTGGACAACGACGCGAACGCCGCGGCGTACGGCGAGTTGCAAGCGGGAGCGGCCTCGGGCAAACGCGACGTGTTCTATGTCTCGGTTGGAACCGGAATCGGCGCTGGACTAATCATCTCAGGGAGCCTCTATCGCGGGGCGACCGGATTCGCCGGCGAGTTCGGCCATATGACTATCGATCCGGAAGGCATCGAATGCCGGTGCGGTAACATAGGCTGTCTGGAGACGATCGCTTCCGGTCCCAACATCGTTAGA
>JAHFUG010000646.1 GCA_023265195.1 Blastocatellia bacterium
AACCAGGAAGTCGATCTTTACACCTTGACCAACAAGAACGGCGTTGAAGCCAGGATAATCACCTATGGCGGAATACTTGTTTCATTAAAGACTCCGGATAGAAATGGGAATCTTGGCGACGTCGTGCTGGGGTATGACGGCCTCGAAGGCTACCTCAAAAACAGCGCTTATTTTGGTGCGATCATCGGGCGTTATGGAAACCGAATCGCGAAGGGGGCGTTCTCGTTGAATGGCCGCCAGTACGCTCTCGCGCGAAACAATGGGGAAAACCACTTACACGGGGGAACCAAGGGATTCGACAAAGTGGTGTGGAAAGCCAAGGCGGCGAATGGAAGCGACGGCGTTGGACTCTCGCTCAGCTACGTGAGCAAAGACGGCGAGGAAGGTTATCCCGGAAATCTGTCGGTGAGAGTGGTCTACACTCTAACCAACAACAATGAATTGAAGATCGATTACTCGGCGGCCACTGATAAAGACACGGTCGTCAACCTCACACACCATTCTTATTTCAATCTGGCCGGCGAAGGGAGCATCCTGAATCATCAGCTTACGATCAACGCCGACAGGTTTACGCCCGTGGATGAAGGACTGATCCCCACCGGCGAGTTGCGAAGCGTGAGGGCTACGCCGATGGATTTCACTCAACCAACTCCGATCGGAGCACGGATCGAGCAGAGGGAACAACAACTGAGTTTCGGAAAAGGATACGATCATAACTGGGTGCTGAATCGGACGGGGCCGGGACTGGCGCCGGCGGCCAGGTTATATGATCCGGCGACCGGAAGAGTTGTGGAGGTTTCGACCACCGAGCCGGGGCTTCAGTTTTACAGCGGTAATTTTCTCGACGGCGTGAGAGGAAAGGGCGGCCGAACACATAATATGCGGTCAGGGTTGTGCCTCGAGACCCAGCATTTTCCTGACTCGCCGAATAAGCCGGGTTTTCCGTCAACCGTTCTCAAGCGAGGCGGTAAATATGCCTCGACCACTGTCTACAAATTCTCGGCTGAATAATCCCGGAGACGGCGATGGCGAGTGATTCTCCCCTGTCTACGGCTCGTGGCGAATTGATATTGCAGGAGCTCCTGCGTAATGGGCGCGTTTCGGTTGACGGTCTGGCTAAAGGCTTCAACGTCTCCGCCGCCACTATCAGACGCGATCTGACGGATTTGGAGCGACAAGGGCTGCTTCGGCGCAACCACGGAGGAGCTGTTCCCGTAGCGCCGATGTTGTACGAGGCTTTTCGGCACGTCTCTTCATTCCAGGAACAGGAACAGGAATGTGTCGCCGAAAAACGGCGAATAGGACTAAGCGCGGCCAGCTTGATCGTCGACGGCGATATCGTCGCAATTGGGGCCGGCACCACTACAACACAAGTAGCCCGCAGCATTCGTCATAGAAAGGCGATTACCGTCGTAACCAACGCCGTCAACATTGCAATGGAATTGAGCCATCTTCCCGAGATCAAGGTGTGCATGACGGGAGGCTATCTCAGCGGCGACTGGTTCGCGGTCGTGGGAGACATGGCGCAACGCAACGTGAGCGAGATCTTCGTTGATAAGGTTTTCATCGGAGTGGATGGAATCCACGCCGAACACGGGCTAACCACCAACTATCAGGACCAAGCTGCGATTCATCGCACGATGATGCGCCAAGCGCGCCAGCGCGTCGTTGTGGCCGACCATCGAAAAATCGGAATAGTGGGGACATCGTTAATCTGGCCGGCCGCTGACATCGACATACTGATTACGGACAAAGCCACAACGGACGAAGCCCTCGCTCGGTTTACCAATAAGACAATGGTCACCATGCGGGTTTGAGTTTGCGTGGTTCGAGTCAAACGCGCCGTTATGGAAAAGCTTCGGCCGCGGAGTCACGGAGCCGAGCAAACTAATGCTGGTGTTCTTGACGATTCAGTCTCTCAACCGCTTCCCCGCAAAGCCCCGCGGTATTGAGAAGGGGGCACTCCCGTGCAGCGCTTGAACGTTCGAGTGAAGTGACTCTGATCGCAGAATCCCGCCGCCAACGCGATATCGACGATCGACATCTGGCTGACCGCCAATTCGTGGCACGCATATTCGATCCTCAATTGGCGAACGAAATCTCCAATGGTGCAGTGATAGTTCTTGTGGAACGTCTGGGCCAGGTGAACGGGATGCACACCGACTGTCTTCGCCACTTCTTCAAGCGTAAGGCGTTCGGCGAATCTTTCGCTCAGGAGTTCCCTTGCCTGCCGTAGCCAGGACGGAGGTTGCCGAACCGGGCCTATTGGACCGCGGCGAGCCGCTTCGCCGACTATCTCGAGCATGAGCCCCTCGATGATCAGCACCGAAGCTTCGTCCATCTGTAGAAACTCTTTATACAACCGCCTCGCCAGCAACTCGAGGTCCCTTCCGGAGAGATCAGCCAGGTTGTCATTGATGCCGGAGTGCTCCCTCACCTGCTCTAGCCAGAGAGGTTCAATCTCGATGATGAAGGAACGCCCGCCCGAATCGTGAAAGTACTCCGCATGGAGCTCGCCTGCCGGATGAAAGAGCAAAGCCGAGGGTCTACACTCGCGGGTCCTAACGCCGTAGGTCTCCGTGTACTCGCCTTGAATGACGAAGCAAAACAACGCTCTGTTGTGCGAGTGCCGAGGGGTACTGTATCCGGCCGGGTATGCGCGCTCCGACAGATCGAAGCTCGCCACCTTGCGGCTCCTCAAGTTGTCCCCATATAAGCCGCCTGGAGGCAATCGCACTGACATGAAATTTATCTCCCCGAATCTGGAACCGACCGCGTCTGTATACAATATGACTTTCCGGCCTGTCAATGGCTTTTTGCGCCTATTCGAAACCCTCGAATGCTTGAAACGCACATGAAAGCGCTCGGAACTTGGTCGATTAGCCTCGAAATGGTAATGTCACCTGTGCGAGCCGCCGTCTTGGAGTTTCCCTAATCGGGTTCAAGAAGTCCTGAGGCCATTCAAGACGGCAGGCGCGCAGAGTGGTTTGATGTCCATAGAGGAAGCGTGACTCGCGAACCTCGGCTGGCAAAGCGAAAGGGTAGAGGTTAAGTTTGGCCGCGCGCGCGTCGGATTTTCGGGAACGACCCTTGATTGCG
>JAHFUG010000647.1 GCA_023265195.1 Blastocatellia bacterium
TTGTTTCGCACTCCGACGATTACCTCCGCCTCATCCAATCGCGTCGAGCTGACAATCTGGGTCGACGGCTGCAACTCCACTGACACCGGCGGGCCGACAGCGAGCGGACGCTGTTCCTGCCCGAACACTGGGTCCGCGTATCTAGCCTGAGCAACCCCACGGATCGCTCCCTTCTCGCCGTTCACGCCATAGGCCGCGACCGCGTTGACGGGCCAAGGCGGCAGCGCGCGAGTCGAATAGTTGGGCGAGTCTATCGTGACGATGCTCTCGACCTGCGCATCGCCGCGTCGCCAGTAAGGACGCGTGTATTGAGCTTCATCCGCGACCTTTACTCTGAATCGAACGAACGCGTCATCCCCCGCCGCGAGAGGCTTCAGGGTCCGCCTCACCTCGCTCGATTGCCATCCCGCCGGCAAATCGAGTCGTATGTCGTCAGGAACCACGGTGTGCTTGCTTCGATTGTAGAGCCGAGCGGTAAGCGTGAACGACTGGCCGGGAACCGCCATCAAGAAGGTCCGCTGTGAAGCCGGAATTTCGACCGGCTCGGTCGAAGCAGCCGGCGCGTCCCCATCGACCGCCACCTCCAACGCGAGGCCGAGCGCGAGATTCGAAGCGGCTTCGAACTGCTCGCGCTTGGTTCGAAGATGTCCCAGCAACTCCGATTTAGCGGGCGCGCCCAGAGGTGAGGCTTCGATGCGATCGATCAACTCATTGACGAGGCGCAGCCCCGCTAAAAGCGAAGGAGCTGCTTCGGCTGGATCGTCGGGCTTGAACGCCGCGGACGCCTCGGTCACGCGCCGTTCGATCTCTACTAGCTGGGCTCTCAAGAAAGGCGCTTTGCTTTCTTCCGAACCGAGCCGCGCGGCGAGACCCGGCAGCGTCGTGTCTATACCGTCATAAAAGCTCTGCTCTTTGGCGCTTGTTGAAGAGACCGAGGACTCCAGTAGTTTGTAGAAGCTGTATCGGCGTCCGGGCGAAAGCCGTCCGCCACCGGCGCCTTGCGATAACTGATGACTGTAGCCTTCAAGGCCGAACTGAGCATAAGAGACGCCGAGCGCCGGGTCATAAGCTCCGACGTCGAGTCGAAGAGAATAGTCTTCGTTTTGGCGGACGTTGTCGGTGTAGAGCTTTTTGGCTTGCCAGGGCGCCAGTCCTTCCTTGAGTTGATCGGGAAAACGAGAGGGATCGGCCGCGGCCTTGAACGCTTCGCGCGCCACCACGCCCGCCGCTTGATGATTTCCATGTCCGTCGCGCGGAGCGCCCTGAAATCGAGAGACCAGAACGTCGGGTCTCGTTTCGCGAATTACTCGAACGACGTCGCCAAGCGCGGCGTCGTGGCCGCCCCATTTGTTGAACGTCTCTTCCGCGTTCTTCGAGAAGCCGAAGTCCGCGACTCGCGTGAACCTCTGCTCGACTCCGTAATATTGGCCGGCGGCGAGCAACTCGAGGGTGCGCAAAACGCCGAGCGCGTCAAACAGTTCGCTCCCGGTCCTATTCTGGCCGCCTTCACCTCGATTGAGAGTCACTAAGACGACGCTGGCTCCGTGACCTCGCGCCTCCAACGTCAGCATGCCCGCGTCTTCGTCATCAGGGTGCGCGGTCACGAAGACGAGCCGCGCCGTGGTGCGGAGCTTTCTGAGCGCTTGTTGCAGACCAGATATCCCTTCGTCCGCCGGCAGTCTCCGCTCTTCAGCCAGCGATGGCCGAGGCGTAAGCGCGGGCGCAAGAAGAAGCAAAGTGAACAGGGACACGGTTCGAGTGATTGGGCGATTCTTGAAGACGAATGTCATCGGTGTTCCTCGTGAATGGAATGGGTGACGCCGGAGCGAAGAGTTTAAACCAATAAGCGCCGCGCGAGAAACGAAGCTGGAGCTTTTTCGAAGATTCATCCTGATTCCGGGACCGATCGGATCTGGCCGGAATAAGCCGAGGCGCATCGCACAGCGGGCCTCGATTAGGAGAGCCATGTTTATTGAGCCGTGGCAAGATTGGTGTTCGCCCTCAGTTACGAAGACCTTGGAGTTTGGCGATTTCATTTTCGACCTCAGTAGAAGGGTAGCCCTCCGTAGGAGGGTGATGTTTATAGAAATCGGCCGAATGGTTCCCGCCCTCCGTTAGGAGGGCCATGTCCATCTGTATTACAAGGGGCAAATGAAGGCGACGCAATTCTAGAGAACACATTGCTCCCCTACGGAGGGACTGGAGTTTCGCCATTTCTTCCGCCCCTCCGTAGGAGGGTCATGTTTATAGTACGTGTGGTGGAACGTTCCGGCCCTCCGTAGGAGGGCCATGTGTTCTCTGAAATGGAGGCGGCCTTATTGTTCGTTTGAAACACGGATGGACATGGCCCTCCTAACGGAGGGCGGATGCTGCGGCCGATCCTGCTATAAACATGGCCCTCCTAACGGAGGGCTCCCTCCTACGGAGGGCGGATCGTCCACCACACGTGCTACAAACATGACCCTCCTACGGAGGGCCAAAATGAAATGGCCAAACTCCACAACCCTAACCGTGGGCGCTAAAACAATGGCGAAAGCCCGCGCTACCTCAGAGCCTCGATGATGCTTTGCGGCGAAGGCCGGTCCGATTGATAGCGGCCGGCGTGAGACAGCGTAATCAAGCCTTCGGACCCGATAACGAAATCGCCGCCGCCTTGAAAGGGATCGCCGTACCACTTCGGTATCAGCTTACCCTGGAACGACCACCGAACGTACGGCCAGAAATTCTTGAAGCCTAATACACGTAGCGGTGAAATTCGTCCAAGGCCATATGCGTGATAAGCGGCCAGATCCGGGTCGGAAAGGAAGATGGTCCGAGCAAAGATCGAGTCCGGCAATTCAATTCCATTTTCGCGATAGCTCCTCGCTAGGAATTCCGTTCTGAAAAAGCCAACCCAATCCTTCAACTCCTTTTCCTCCGAAAAAGACACGACTAGCAATGTTGCATTGAGAGTTTGGAATTGCGTTTGAACTTCGGGCTGATGCAACTGCACCAGATGCTCCGCTCAGAACACTCAGGCGAGATGCCTCATGAAGACAATGGCCGCGGGCTTTGGAACACCGCTTAGTTCAATACGGTCTCCCTCGGTGCTTCGCAA
>JAHFUG010000302.1 GCA_023265195.1 Blastocatellia bacterium
TCAATCAGCAATCAGCAATCCGCAATCCGCAATCCCCCAATCATCAATCAGCAATCAGCAATCCGCAATCCGCAATCCCCCAATCATCAATCATCAATTCCCAATTCCCCAATTCATCAATCATCAATCATCAATCATCAATTCCCCATTCCCCATTCCCCATTCCCCAATCCCCCAATCATCAATCATCAATCATCAATCATCAATTCCCCATTCCCCATTCCCCATTCCCCATTTCATTCGTTCGCACTTAACTTGAACAGCAGTGACCCAGTTGCTAAGATGACCAGTCGCTCATGACGTTCCAATCAACATTGTGCGCAAAGGTAGCCGATAAGGAGGCCTCTGCATGGCGGATTTCATAAAGGTGGCCGACACGTCAGACGTTCCGCCGGGAACGGGTGCAGTCATTGAAGTCGACGGCCGCCCCATCGCGGTTTTCAACGTCAACGGCGAGTACTTCGCGCTCGACAATACGTGTTTGCACCGCGGAGGGCCGCTGGGCGAAGGCTTCGTCGACAGCGCCAACTGCACCGTTCAATGTCCCTGGCATGGCTGGATATATTCGCTGCGAACCGGAGAGGCGACCTTTATCCAGGGCGCCAAGGTCGAAAAGTTCGAAGTACTGGTGGAAGGCGAAGAAATCAAAGTCTCGCTTGATTGAATTCGGCGATATCGAGCGGCGCGGACAAAGGAGGCGGCAAGTTTTTGAGTTCATCAAGTGACGGCTTTGACGTTGCAATAATTGGAAGTGGGCCCGGCGGTTACGTGGCGGCCGCACGGGCGGGACAACTGGGCCTCAGAACCGCGATCATCGAAAAGGATAAAAACCTCGGAGGCGCCTGCCTCCTGCGCGGCTGCATTCCCACCAAAGCGCTGCTGCACACCGCGGACGTTTACGAAGAAATCAAACACGCCGCTGACATAGGCGTAGTCACTACGGGTGTTTCGCTGGACTTTTCACAGGCTCAAAAGCGGAAAGGGAAGGTAGTGCTCAAGCTTTCCAAAGGCGTCGAGTTCCTGATGAAGAAGAACAAGGTCCAGTTGTTCAAAGGAACGGCCCGCCTCGAGGGTAAAGGGAAGATCACTGTTACGGCCTCCGACGGATCGGCGCAAACCGTCGAGGCGAAAGCCATCGTCATCGCAACCGGTTCCGTTCCCCGTTCACTGCCCGGACTGGAAATTGACGGCCAGCAAGTAATCACCAGCGACGAGGTGCTGGAGCTTTCCGAAGTTCCCAAGTCGATGATCGTCCTTGGCGCGGGCGCGGTCGGAGTCGAGTTTGCTTCAATGTACGCGAGGTTCGGCGCCGACGTGACCGTACTCGAGTTGTTGCCTCGCGTCTTGCCGATCGAAGACGAAGAAATCAGCGCGGAACTTGGAAAGTCGCTTAAGAAACAAGGCGTCAAAGTTTTCACGGGAGCGAACTTCGCCTCGGTGGCGAAAGAAGGCGGCCTCGTGCGCGTCGTCGCCCGCATCGGCGACGCCGAGCGCGAGTTCAAAGCTGAGAAACTGCTTGTAGCCGTTGGACGCCGCGCGTATACCGACGGGCTGGGTCTTGAAAATACGAAAGTGGAGATCGAGCGCGGTTGTATCAAAGTCGACGAGCACATGCGCACCTCCGACCCCGATGTTTACACGATCGGAGACGTCGTGGCGACTCCACAACTCGCTCATGTCGCGTTCGCCGAAGGGGTTCTCGCGGTCGAAACGATAGCGGGCAAGAATCCGAGGCCGATCAATTACGATAGAGTTCCGAACTGCACTTATTGCCGTCCCGAGGTCGCCAGCGTGGGGCTTACCGAAGCCAAAGCCCGAGAGCGCGGGTACGATGTGAAGACCGGCCATTTCCCGACTCCGATTATCGGTAAGGCGCAGATCCTGGGAGCTTCGGAGGGAATGATCAAGATTGTAGCGGACGCTAAATACGACGAGGTCTTGGGCGTGCACATCATCGGCCCCGTAGCCACCGAGCTGATCGCGGAAGCGTGCGCCGCATTGCAGCTCGAGTCGACGGTCGAGGAGATCATTCAGACGATTCACGCTCATCCAACGGTGGCGGAAGCGTTCAAGGAAGCAGCCGAAGACGTGCATAAGATGGCGATTCATTTCTAGGGCGGGCCAAGGCTCGCTACTCGAGCGGTCGATGGAACCAGCAAAGAATCTACAACTCGACTTCCTTTATTTCATGCGGTTGACCCGCGGTTTGGAAGATCGCATCGATAACCTCTTGAAGCAGGGCAAGGTCGTGGGCGGCTTCTTTCGGAGCCTTGGACAGGAAGCCACCGCGGTCGGATCTGCTTTCGCTCTGGACAAAAAGCTCGGCGACATCGTGTCGCCGCTGACACGCGATCTTGGCGCGATGCTGGTGATGGGCGCCAAACCTCGCGAGGTTTTCGCGCAGTACCTTGCGCGAGGCTCGTCTCCATCTCACGGCCGCGATCAGAACCTCCATTTCACCGATCTTGATAGAGGCTTCATAGGCACGATCAGCCCGCTCGGCGCGCTCGTGGCCGTAATGAATGGAGTCGTGCTGGCTGCGCGGATGCAAGGGAAGAAAACCGTCGGCATGGTCTACATCGGAGATGGGGCGACGAGCACGGGCGCGTTTCACGAGGCCGCGAACTTCGCATCGGTTCAGAATCTCCCTCTGGTCATTATCGCCGAGAACAACGGATACGCGTACTCGACGCCGACAACCAGGCAGATGCGCATTCTCAATCTGGCGGATCGGGCGAAGGCATATGGTTTGCCGAGCGAGATCGTGGACGGAAACGACGTGCTCGCCGTCTACAAGTCGGCGCAGCGGGCGGTGGCGCGAGCACGCGAAGGCGGGGGTCCGACCTTGATCGAGGCGAAAACTTTTCGTATGCGCGGACACGCCGCGCACGACAATCAGTCTTACGTGCCGAAGGAACTGCTTGACCAATGGCGCAAACGAGACCCGATTGATTCGTTCGAGCGATTCCTGAGAAACGAACAAGTGGCCGACGGCTCCGAGATCGAAGAGGTCAAGACCAAAGTCGAAGCTTTGTTGGCTGATGACTTGGCTTGGGCGGAGAGCCAGCCCGCCCCAAGACCGGAAGACGCGGCCGGAGGCGTTTATGGCGGCGAGTTCGAGCGGGCGCTCACCTCGTGAGCCATGCGAAATCTGAAACTGGAGTGTTATGGCGGCGATAACGTTACTCGAAGCGATTCGACAGGGGCTGTGGGAGGAAATGGAGCGGGATAAGAACGTCTTTCTGCTCGGCGAAGATATAGGCGCGTACGGAGGGGCCTTCAAAGTCACCGAAGGTTTTCTCAACCGCTTCGGAGCCGACCGCGTCATCGACACGCCGATCTCGGAGACCGCCATCGTGGGCGCCGCCTGTGGCGCGGCCATGATGGGCATGCGCCCCGTAGCCGAGATGCAGTTCATAGACTTCATCTCGTGCTGCTTCGACATGTTGACCAACTACGCGGCGAAGAGCCGTTATCGCCAGGGCGTCGGCATTCCGATAGTGGTGCGCGGACCCAGCGGCGGCGGGGTGCACGGAGGCCCATTCCATTCGCAAAACGTCGAGTCGTTCTTTCTGAACACGCCCGGGCTCAAGATGGTTGAACCATCCACGCCTTACGACGCAAAGGGACTGATCAAGGCGGCTATTCGCGATGACGATCCGGTTCTCTTTTTCGAGCACAAGCTGCTCTACCGAAATCCGAAGATCAAGCAAGAGGTTCCCGCCGGCGACTACGTCATTCCGATAGGCAAGGCCTCGGTGAGAAGAGAGGGCAAGGACCTCTCCGTCATTACCTACGGCGCGATGGTGTACACGGCCCTGGACGCCGCCGATCGATTGCAGCAGGAGGGAATCGATCTCGAGGTAATTGACTTGAGAACGCTGCAGCCGTTCGACCGCGAGGCCATCGTCGCGACGGTGAAGAAGACAAGCAAGGTGATAATCCTGCACGAGGCGACGCGAACCGGCGGCATGGCCGGCGAGCTCACGGCGGTGATCAACGAAGAGGCGTTTGAGTATCTGGATGGGCCGGTCACCAGGGTGACTTCAATCGACACGCCGGTTCCCTATGCGCCTCCGTTGGAGGAATACTTCCTGCCTCAAGTCGAGGACGTGTTAAAGGCGGCGCGATCCCTTGCCGCTTATTGAGACATCGGTCCGTTATCGAATGGGAGAGATGAAACGAGTATGAGTGAAGAAGTCAAGATGCCGCAGATGGGCGAGTCGATCGCCGAAGGCACGATCGTGCGATGGCTTAAACAAGTTGGTGAAACCGTCAAGCGCGACGAGCCGCTCTTTGAAATTTCGACGGACAAGGTCGACGCTGAAATACCTGCTCCGAGTTCGGGCGTGCTTTCGGACATATTGGTCAAGGAAGGCGAGACCGTCGCCGTCAACACTATCGTAGCGGTGATTAATGGCGGGGCGGCGGGGGCCGTTCCAGCAAAGAAACCTGAAGCCGCTCAGCCCGTGGAAACGCCCAAGACTCCGGTTTCGACCGCGGCTGCCGCGCCTCCCGCGAAACCAGCCGAAGCTCCGAAACAAGCTCAGCCGGCCGTTTCCGCCGAAGAGCCCGTGCGCACGCGATCGTCTCCCCTGGTTCGCAAGATCGCCGCTGAACACAATGTGGACGTCTCGTTGATCGAAGGCACCGGGGCCGGTGGCAGGGTCAGCAAGAACGACATTCTCAGTTACATCGAGAACCGGGGAGCCGAGAAACCAGCCGCCGCACAGGCCGCCGCCGCGCTATCTGAGCCGGCAAGAGCGCCGCAAGCCATCAAGATTCCTCCCGCTGCTTCGGAAGTTGGGCCTCAGCCTTATTCCGAAGGGGATCGCGTCGAGATCGAGCCTATGTCGGTTATGCGCCGCAAAATCGCGGAGCGCATGGTTGAAAGCCGGCGGGTTTCCGCGCACGTGACTTCGTTCATGGAAGTCGATTTCAGCGAAACAGCGAAGCTCAGGGACGGCTTGAAGGGCGAGTATCAGCGCGGCGGCGCCAAGCTTACGTTCATGCCGTTCATAATCAAGGCGGTCATCGAGGGAATCAAGAAGTGGCCTATTCTCAACTCGTCGGTATGGGGCGGCCACGTCGTCTACAAGAAAGATGTCAACGTCGGCGTCGCGGTCGCGCTTGATTGGGGCTTGATAGTTCCGGTTATCAGAAACGCCGATGAGAAATCACTGCTTGGGCTGGCCCGCGCCGTCAACGACCTCGGCGAACGGGCGCGCACCAAGCAACTCAAGCCGGATGAGGTGCAAGGCGGCACGTTCACCATAACCAACCCGGGCGGGTTCGGAGGGCTGGCAGGCACGCCGATAATCAACCAGCCTCAGGTCGCCATTCTAGGTGTCGGAGTGATAAAGAAGAGGCCGGTCGTAATAAACGACGCGATAGCGATACGCCAGATTGGAATCCTGGGGCTGAGCTTCGATCATCGCATCATCGACGGCGCGGTCGCCGATCAATTCCTCGCTGTTGTTCGCGACGTAATAGAATCGGCCAACTTTACTTCGTAACCGCCGCCGAGAGACTCTTCCTCCGCGGAACTTTGTTTATCGCGATGGCGACAGCACCAATTCAGGCGAGCCGTCCATGCCACGCGAGAATGCTCGGGGTTGTTCCATACTCCGACGCGTTGGCCCTGCAAGAAGAAGCGGTTCGGAGATGCGCTGAGAATCCGGAGTTCGAACAACTGTTTTTGCTCGAGCATCCGCATGTATTCACTCTAGGCCGGGGCGCCGATGAGTCGAACATTCTGGCGAGCGCCGGTAAGCTGTCCGAGGAATCCATCGAAGTTCATCATATAGGCAGGGGCGGAGACGTCACGTATCACGGCCCGGGCCAATTGGTCGGTTATCCCATCATAAACCTCAGACCAGACCGGTGTGACGTTCACCGGTACGTGCGCGATCTGGAAGAAGCGCTTATCAGAACGATCGGTGATTTTGGAATTAGCGGACAACGCATCACCGGGCTCACCGGCGTTTGGGCCGGCAACGAGAAGATCGCCGCTATCGGGGTTCGGATTGCGCGCTGGATCACCAGTCATGGCTTCGCGCTCAACGTCAATACGGATCTGGACTACTTCAACATGATCGTGCCGTGCGGCATAACGGGAAAAGGGGTCGCGTCGATTTCGAAGATCGTTGGAAGAGCGGTTGAAATGCGCGCCGTCGCCGAAGCCGCCGCCGCGAGGTTTGGTGAAGTTTTCGATAGAGCTATCGAAGTCACCGGTGACGGATGGAGCCGGCCGGAGTGCGGGATTCGGGAGAACTGAAGGATGCCCCAGACGGCTCACATCGAGCGTCACTTCACGTCCGGCGAAGTCGTGCGGGACGTCGTAATCGGAATGTCGGACGGGCTCACCGTTCCGTTTGCGCTTGCGGCGGGACTTTCAGGCGCGGTGGATTCGACTTCGCTGATAGTGGTGGCGGGTCTGGCGGAAATCGCGGCCGGGTCGATAGCGATGGGACTCGGCGGGTATCTCGCCGCTAAGAGCGACGTCGAACATTACGAGCGCGAGCGGATTCGCGAGCACATAGAGATCGGACAGAGACCGGCGGAGGAAGTCGCGGAAGTGGTGGCGGTCCTCGAGGAATATGGCCTGTCGCACGTCGAGAGTTCGACGGTCGCCGATGCTCTTTCGAAACGGCCCGAGGCCTGGGTCGATTTCATGATGAGGTTCGAGCTTGGGCTCGAGAGACCAAATCCCAGCCGAGTGTTCACGAGCGCGTTCACCATCGGCGGCTCGTACATAGTCGGAGGGCTGATTCCTCTGGCGCCCTACATTGTCATGTCGCATGCAAAGGCCGCTTTCGGAGTCTCGATCGCGGTGACGGTCTTTGCGCTGGCGCTATTCGGCTTCATAAAAGCCAGATTCACCGGAGCAAGTCCGGTGAGAAGCGCGATCAGAACCACTTTGATCGGCGGGATAGCAGCAGGCGCCGCGTTTCTCATCGCTCGGGCTATTTCTTAACTCGTTTCCTCTTGGCCCTCCGCTAGGAGGGTCATGTTTATAGCACGTGTTGGTGGGATGTTCCGCCCTCCGTAGGAGGGCCATGTTTATAGCACGTGTTGGTGGGATGTTCCGCCCTCCGTAGGAGGGCCATGTTTATAGCACGTGTTGGTGTGACGTTCCGCCCTGCGTAGGAGGGCCATGTTTATAGTACGTGCGGTGTGACGCTCCGCCCTCCGTAGGAGGGTCATGTTTATTGCGCGTGTTGGTGGGACGTTCCGCCCTCCGTAGGAGGGCCATGTTTATAGCACGTGTTGGTGGGATGTTCCGCCCTCCGCTAGGAGGGTCATGTTTATAGCACGTGTTGGTGGGATGTTCCGCCCTCCGTAGGAGGGCCATGTATTCTTTGAAATGGAGGCAGCCATTATTGTTCGCTTGAAAATACAGATGGACATGGCCCTCCTAACGGAGGGCGCGGCGGTGGCGCCCGAGCTTCTATAAACATGGCCCTCCTAACGGAGGGCGCGGCGGCGGGGCCCGAGCTTCTATAAACATGGCCCTCCTAACGGAGGGCGCCGTCCGTAGGAGGGCAATGTTTATAGTACGAAGGGGGCGATAAAGTTCCGCCCTCCGTAGGAGGGCCATGTGTTCTTTGAAATGGGGACAGGCATTATTGTTCGCTTGAAAATACAGATGGACATGGCCCTCCTAACGGAGGGCGCGGCGGCGGGGCCCGAGCTTCTATAAACATGGCCTTCCTAACGGAGGGCGAATGCTGGGCTCCGATCCTGCTAAAAACATAATGTTCCCGCGGAGGGCAATCGAGCCAAAGCAGGATGAATGAGAGAACAGCCTAAGGATTCGTCCCGAGATATTTCTCTCGTCATACCCGTCTTGATTTCTACCTGGCCAAGCGTCTTTTCGCTTCGTCTTCCCTAAATCGTTAAGTACCCCTCTGGGGGAAAGAGATTGTAATCACACAGCGCGGCGAAGTAGTATCCGACTGGTAGTTCTACAGGGGCACATTGCGATGGCGGACGATCAGAAAGTTCTCGAACTCATCGAGCAAGCCGAAAAGGAGGGTTCGACGGAACTCGACCTCAGCGACAGTGATCTGACTGCCTTACCTTCTCGGGTTACTGAGTTAAACAGTCTGACTCACCTCCTTGTGGGCGGCAATCTACTGACGGGCTTGCCCCCGGAGATTGTAAGGCTGACGAGCCTGAGCAATCTGTTCCTCTGGAGCAATTTATTGAAAGGCCTCCCCGAGGAGATCACTGAGCTCACCAACCTGTGCGTACTTGACCTCCGGAGAAATCAGTTGATCGAGTTGCCCTCAAGGATTGGGAATCTTACCAATCTAATTAGCCTCGATCTCGACAATAACGAACTAACAAGGTTGCCTCCGGAGATCGCCAATCTAAACAGTTTGATCAGACTTCAGCTTCGAAATAATCACTTGACTACCTTGCCAAAAGAGATTGGGAATCTGACGCACTTGAGCAGCCTCGATGTCTACCACAATCGCCTCAAGACATTGCCGTCAGCGATCGCTGAGTTGACGAATTTGGACCGAATTGACCTCCGCAACAATGAACTGACAAGCTTGCCGCGAGAATTTGCGAAGCTGAACAACCTCACCTATCTCGATCTTCGGGGAAATCATCTGGCAAGCTTGCCGCAAGAGATCACAGTGCTGACGGCTCTGACCTACCTGGACCTCAGCTTCAATAAACTGACAAGCTTACCGCCAGAGGTCACGAAGCTGACTAGGCTCATGAACTTCGACCTCCGTGGAAATCAACTGCCTATTCCACCTGAGACGTTGGCCGATCCGGCTGACGTAAAGACGATCTTTGCCGCGATAGCCGGACTGCAAAGCGGAGAGCGGTTGAACGAAGCCAAGATGCTGGTGGTCGGGGACGGAAAGGCCGGAAAAAGCTCGGTCGTCGAGCAGTTGATTCACGGCACGTTCAATCCGAAGAAACAGACAACGCTGGGCGTCGACCTGGACGAGATGCAGGTCCTCCAAAGCGAAGTGAAGGGCGAGGGTGAGCCGGTCAAATTGAACATCTGGGATTTCGGCGGTCAGGAGATTCAGCATTCAACCCATCAGTTCTTTCTTACAACGCGCAGCCTCTACGTGCTGGTAGTCGATGCACGCAAGGGCGATCAAATCGGCAACATCGAATACTGGCTGAAGCTGATCGAGAGCTTCGGCGGCGATTCGCCCATCGTCATCGTCATCAATCAGATTGACCAGTTGAAAGGCCAGCGCCCGCTCAATCTGGATCGCAAGGCTTTGCAGGAGAAGTACAACATCCCGGATTTCATTGAAACCTCGTGCGAGACCGGCGAAGGGATTCCAGCTTTGAAAGAGGCGATTGCGCGCGAGGTCGAACGGTTAAAACACGTGCACGACTTTTGGCCGCGCGAATGGCTCGCCATAAAACGACGGCTCAAAGAGGAGAGGGCCGATTACATACCGGTTGAAGCTTATTACAAAATCTGCGGCGAAGAGAGCTTGAACGATGGGGACATTCGGGAGTTTTTGCTCGGGCTGCT
>JAHFUG010000046.1:0-12554 GCA_023265195.1 Blastocatellia bacterium
AATGGGGAATGGGGAGTTCGGAGTTCGGGGTTCGGAGTTCGAAATGGGGAATGGGGAGTTCGGAGTGCGGAATGCCGGAGTACTCGTGGTACTCACCGGAGAGAAACGGAAACGAATTCTCGTTTCGGTCCGCATAACGACGATTGGCGAATCACAGCGAGATCGCTCGATCTTTGGTGCTTGAACAGCACTTAGAAAAAGCAATGTGCGGAATATGCGGGATATTTGAATATAGCGCGAACCAGCCGTTAATCAGCGCGGGGATCATCGAGAGAATGCGCGACGTGATGACTCACCGCGGCCCCGACGACGCGGCGCTGTACGTCAGTCCCGACCGGCGCGTTGGGCTTGGTCATCGAAGGCTGTCCATCGTCGATCTATCGCCCGCCGGCCGGAACCCGATGGCGAACGAAACCGGCGGCGTCTGGATCGTCTTGAATGGGGAAATCTACAATCACCAGAAACTGCGGCCTCAACTGATCGAGAAGGGGCACGTTTACCGCTCGAAGACGGACACCGAGTCAATAATTCATCTCTACGAGGAGCGCGGCCTCGATTGCGTGCAAGATCTGGAGGGCGATTTCGGATTCGCGATCTGGGACGAAAAGCTCGGCAGACTTTTGCTTGCGCGCGACCGCATTGGCGTGAAGCCTCTGTACTACACCGTGGCGGATGGAAGGCTGATTTTCGGATCGGAGATCAAGGCGATCCTCGCGCATCCTTCAGTCAGCCGGGACGTAGATGAAGAAGCGCTCTATCATTACCTTACTTTTCTCACGACTCCGGCCCCGCAAACTCTCTTCGCGGGAATTCGAAAGCTCCCCGCGGGATGCCTGCTCACTTGCGATCGGCGCGGCGATGTGAACATAACCAGGTACTGGGACGCCGTCGCGCCCAACCGCGAGCTTACCGGCGACCGCGAGACGGATGAACGAGAATGCGCCGATGAGATACTTCGACTGCTGACCGAATCGATCGGCAAGCGAATGATGAGCGATGTTCCCTTCGGCGTGTTTCTGTCGGGAGGCGTCGATTCGACCGCGAATGTGGCGCTGATGGCTCGATTGACGCCGCAGCCGGTTCGCACCTTCACGGTAGGCTTCAAGGATCACACGGTTTACAACGAGCTGGAAGAGGCGCGCTTCGCCGCCCGAGAGTACGGCGCGGATCATCACGAAGTCGTCATAGATCAGGACGACTTGATCGACTTTTTACCGAATCTCATTTTTCATCAGGACGAGCCAATAGCCGATCCCGTCTGCGTTCCGCTTTACTATGTCGCGAAGCTGGCGAAGGAATCCGGGACGACGGTGGTGCAGGTCGGCGAAGGCTCGGATGAATTGTTTTGCGGCTACAGCCACTATGCGAGCTACCTGGATATCTATCGCTATGGCTGGCGGTATCTTTCGCGGCTGCCCGCTCCATTGCGGCGCGCCGTAGCGGCGGCCGGAGAGATAGCCATTCGAGCGTTGGCCGGGGCTTCTTTTGGAAAATTGAAGCGATTCGGTCCCGATCTGTTGCGAAGACTCGGCGCGGGTGAGGAGTTGTTCTGGACGGGTGCGCTGGTCTTCTCCGAAACCGACAAACAGAGTTTGATTTTGCCCGCCGCGCGAGAGCGGATCGCAGCCCGCGCCGGTGTCGACTCGCGAAGCCTCTCGTCGCATTCGGTGGTACTGGCAAATCTCGGGCGCCTCCTTGCCGAGAAGCCGGAAGCCGGCGAGATGGAACGAATGATCTACAAGGAACTTCAACTCCGGCTGCCGGAGTTGCTGCTAATGCGAGTCGACAAGATCACCATGGCTGCTTCGGTCGAGGCTCGCGTGCCTTTTCTCGATCACAAGCTCGTTGAGTTCGCGATGTCGCTTCCTCAATGGATGAAGTACTCGAAGGGCGACACCAAACATATCTTGAAACGCGCTTTGAAGGGCGTTGTTCCGGACCGCGTTCTTGAACGCAGGAAGCAGGGATTCGCCGCTCCGATCAATGAATGGATGCTCGATCGGCTGGGCGCATTCGTCGAAAGCTCCGTGCTGAACTCGCCGCTTCGCCGCCGCGGTTTTTTTGACTATGACTTCATCGGTCGAATGCTGACGGATCATCGCTCAGGCCGGGCAAATAATTCGTTCCTGCTTTGGAGCCTTCTCAACTTGAGCCTGTGGTACGACCATTGGATTGAGAACGGTAACACCGGCGAGGCATGCGGCGAGCAGGCTGCGCGGCTGTCGGCTAATCAAGGCGCAATAGCTACACCCGTCGGTTAAGCAAACAACACCTCTCCTTGCAACCAGTGATGACAATCGAGTCCAAGGCGTCGAAAGCGGCGCCGAAACCGGAAGGCGCCAAAAACGCGGCGGGCATGTCCGGCCAACTCGAGAAACTCAGGATATTGTGGACGCGTGAGACCCCGAGGCAAGCCGGCATGCTCTTTTCAGCTCAAAGCGGGTCGGTCGCGGCGGGTCTTCTGGTGAGCCTGACGCAAGCTCGGGTGATGGAGCCGCGCGAAATGGGCCGCCTCGCGTTTTGTCTGGGGCTGCTAGTGATCCTGAGCCTCTTCTCCGAGTTCGGGATATTCGCCGCGGGCGCGCGCGCCCTTGCTCTTATCAAGAACGAAGACGAGGCGCGGGAGCGGCTTGGAGCTTTAGTGGCGATGGCCGGCGCGATCGGCGTCGTGTATTCGCTATGCATTGCATCAATGGCTTTCGCGCTGGATGCATTCTTCAAGACCGACGTTCGGTGGCTGTTGATCGAAGCGTCGGCTCTGACGTTCTTTCAGCCCTTTCAGTTGTTAACCGAACAAGCTTGCCAGGGACTGAATCAGATTCGGAGGCTGTCGATCTTTCAGTTGTTGATGTCATGGTCTTACCTGGCGATGGTGGCATGCCTGGCGCTTGCGGGACGGCTCACGGCGGAGACGGCTCTGCCGGCCTATTTGACCGGCGTCGCCGTGGCGTCAAGTTGGACGCTTGCGAGGTTGCGCCCGAAGTTCTCGCAAGTCCGGCCGCATGTCAGGCTGACCCTGCGCGACGTTCGGGAGTACGGCTTGAACATTTACCTGGCGCGAATAACCGGGTCCGCGCTTGGGCGGCTGGACAGTCTTGTCATCGGGTACTTTCTTGGCAGGTCTGGCGCGGGATTGGCGCCGCTCGGGTTGTACGCAATCGCGCAGAAGATGGCTAACGCCCTGGTCAACCTGCCTCGCGCGGTTGGCGTCAGCAGATTCCGGTCGTTCGCAAATCTGCCGAGCGTGCCTAAGCGCATCAATCGATGGAACGCCGCGTTGTTGCTGGTGTCTTCGGCGGGACTGGCGTTGATTGGACCGCTGGTCGTGAAGCTCCTGTTTCCAAAGTACAGCGGCGCGGCGCCGTTGCTTACGCCGTTCGCGGTGTTCGGACTGTTCGCGGGACTCTTTCAGCCATACAACGCGTTTCTGGCTTCACACGGACGCGGCGCGGAATTGCGGAACATCGCCGCCATAGTGACAGTCGCGAGTCTGGCGGGACTGATCGTAACAGTGCCGCGCTTCGGCATAATGGGAGCGGCGTGGATAGGCGCGGGAGGAATGGTGTTGGACTACTTGCTGAATCTCTACTACTACAGCCGGTTCATTGCGAGTTTGGCCGAGAAATCTTGATGTTATAGAATGTCACAGTTGAAATCTTGGAATGGCGGCTGTTAGATTCGCTTCACGGATTTGAAGGTTAAGAAAATGGCGAAAAGACGGGCAACGAGGGTTGTTAAGGACTCACCGATGCGCGGCACTCTCGGCAAAGAGCGAATTCGCAAAGCCATTCAGGATGTACTACGTGAAAGCCCGGCGGCGGAGAGGCTCAACGCGGCACGCTCGGATGCACTAGCCTCTTCATCTGGTGCGGGCAGCAAGAAATCCGCGGGTAAGAAGCGGCGACCGCGGGCGGCTGCGTAATTGTGTGTTGCGGAGAAGTCGTCGGATTCGATGAACCGCTAGGCGAGCGCATAAAGAGTAGCGGGTGGAACCGCAACACGACTTCCGCGGCCCCTCCGCGAAGCAAAGTCGAAGAGTCATTCTTCTTACAAGCCTCCTTTGCGACCTTTGCGCTGATCTTTGCGTCTTTGCGAAAACCCTTCTTGCGGGTTTGAGGATGAGTGGAAGGAGTCTGCCGTGAATAACTCCGCCGCGTTGAGTGGCGACGACTTCAAGCAGCGCTCACGCGACCAGTGGAGCGCCAATCCTTGCGGCGCAATCGCGGCGGACGGCTTTGAACCAGGTTCCCGCGAGTACTTCGACGCAATCGAGAATTATCGCTACGAGGTGTACGCGCCCTGGATGAAGCGAGTCATCGGTTTCGACGGTTTTCGCGGAAAGGACCTTCTTGAAATCGGCTGCGGGACCGGAACCGATCTCCTGCAGTTCGCCAGAGCAGGCGCCCGAGTCACCGGGCTCGATCTCACGCCGCGAAGCGTCGAGATAGCAGCCCGAAGGTTCGAGGTCCATGGTCTGGAAGGGAAGTTCGGAATAGGGGACGCTGAGAATCTGGCCTTTCCCGACGCGAGCTTCGACGCAGTCTACTCATTCGGCGTGCTGCATCACACGCCTGAGACCGGCCGCGCCGTCAGCGAAATTCACCGAGTGTTGCGGCCTGGTGGACAGGCGCTCGTGATGTTGTATCATCGGCAGTCTCTCCATTACTGGGGCGGGTTGGTTCTTAAACACGGCGTTCTTCGTGGCGAACTCCTTCGATATAACCTACGCGAGATAATGAGCCGCCACGTCGAGTATGGAGCAGTCGAGACGTTGCCGCTGGTGAAGGCCTACACGTGGGCGGAGGCCCGGAGAATGTTTCACGAGTTTGCGAGCTGCGAGATCAGCGTGAACCAGTTGACGCGATCAGAGCTAAGACCGTTCGGGAGGCTCTTGCCCGAGCGGCTTTTTCAGTGGCTCGCGGAAGGGTTCGGGTGGAATCTCGTGATAAGAGCGGCAAAGTCTTCGAGGTAGAGGGCGCTTTTGTTTATGGTGGGTGTCGAGGAACAATGTACGGGCGGCACTCCGTGGCCGCCCCTCTTGAGGAATGTGCTCTTCCGCTGAATACCTCGTAGCTCAAAGAGGGGCGGCCACTGAGCGCCGCCCCTACATTGATCTTCAGGTTCGTGTTGAAAACCGGTGTCACGCTTAGACGGCCACGCATGCTACAACCCAAAGCCGCGGTTGATTTGACCTCGGAACAAATCGGAGTCGCGAAGCCTATAGCCTTGTTGCTGGACTTATCAGGCAACAAGGAAATCGCGCTCGAATGGGCAACCGAGACAATGACAGGCTGCGTGATTCGCCCGATCAATAAAGCGGACCTTAAACGCGGATCGAAGCTGGAAGCGCTAAGACAGATTCGCGCCCTCCAACCTCGCCTTCTCGCGATCTTCACATCCGGCCTGAGTATGCAGAGCACGCGTGGCGCCTTGATAATGTTCGGCGTCCTTGCTGGAGCCCGCCTTATCCTGCTTGCCGATGGCAAGGGACGCTCAATTGTTCGCACGAGAATCGGCGCTCTCTTTTTGGAAGCTCCACGTTGGTTGTTCGAACTGATCATTGGATACCTCGTGGTGATCCCCGTCTCATGGATTATCGTCACAGTGCTCGAGCGATCCGTCGGATTCCGCGACATCGTCCGCGCCGGCAAGACAAGGCCCAGTCCCAAGGCTTCGCGATCGGCCTTGTACATTCGCGCTACGCTCTCAGGTTTAGCCGAGGGGGGCATGCCCACTCACATTGAGGGGTTTCAAAGCGGCGTGATCGCATTAGGTCATACCCTGAAACGCCTCGAGCTTGGTGAGCCAAGCTCATCGCTGCCCGAAGCGGCGCGCGGCGTCTTCGCCAACGCCGGCATGTGCGTGATAAGACCCTCGGCGTCTGTTGGAGCTACGAAGGCTCTGTTCGAGATGTGGAATAATCTAGTCTTCACGGTCAAGAGCCTTCGTCTGCTCGACGATGCTGCAAAATGCGGCTTCATCTATCAGCGCTATAGCCGGTTCAACTTCACGGGAGTGATGCTGGCTCTTGTCACCGGCCTTCCGCTGGCGCTTGAGTTCAACGGCTCCGAAGTCTGGGTAAGCAAGCACTGGGATCCAATTGGACAGCTTTGGCTGTTGAAATGTTTCGAGCGAGCCAATCTGCGCAACGCCGATTTGGTCTTTGTTGTCTCGGAGGTAGCAAGGCGCGAACTCATTGCCGAGGGTGTGGCAAACGCTCAACGCGTCATTGTTAATCCGAACGGCGTCGATGTCGAAGTGTTTCATCCCGACTGTGGCGGGGACTCGGTGCGCGAAAAGCTTGGAGTACACGATCGCGTAGTGGTTGGATTCATCGGAACCTTTGGGCCCTGGCATGGTGCGCCAGTGCTCGCGAAGGCGGCCCGGCTTGTGAGCAGCCAAGCGCGCTGTCACTTTCTTTTCGTGGGCGACGGCGACGAACGCGCCATTGCCGAGGACATTATTGGTCAGGCGGACACCTGTACTTTTACCGGGCGAGTTTCTCACGAAAGAGTTCCGGCCTATCTCGACGCGTGTGACATACTCGTCTCGCCGCATGTTCCGCTAGCGGGCGGCAGCGAGTTCTTTGGCTCGCCAACTAAGCTGTTCGAGTACATGGCGATGGCTCGTCCGGTCATCGCCAGCCGCTTGGGCCAGATAGCGGACGTGATCGTGGACGGCGAGAACGGTATTCTTGTCGAGCCCGGCGACCCGATGTCTCTGGCTCACGCGATCGAGCGCCTGGCGCTCTCCAGAGAACCGCGGGCCGTGCTTGGGACGAAGGCGAGGCGAACGGTGCAAGCAGAGTACACGTGGCTACGGAACGCCTCACGAGTCGTGGATGCAGTGGAAACGGTCTATGGACAACTCGAAAAACGGGAAAACCGCTGATTTGCGCTGACTGCTTAACCCTGATCTGCGCTGATCAGCGTTACGCAGTCAGCGTCGATCAGCGGCTATTCCCCTCTTCTTCCAATGCTAAAAGACGCGTCAATAATCTGCTTTGCCGGCGAAGACTGGTGGTATCACCATCAGCACTCCAAGAATCACATCATGCGAAGACTTGCGCGGGCGGGCAACAAAGTCATCTTCGTCAACTCGATCTCGATGGGACTGCCATCGCTGACAAGCGTAGACCTCTGGGCCAAGATCAAGCGCAAGCTGAAGAGCTACGCGAGGTTGGTGCGCCGCACCGAAGACGGCGTCATCGTGGTCTCGCCCCTGACAATTCCCATCTACTCGAACGCGCTCGCGCGAACGTTGAACCGAGGCTTGCTCGTTGCTCAAATAAGACTGTTGATGGTGGCGTTCAACCTTCGCCGCCCAATCTTGTGGATAGCGATCCCAACCGCGCGCGAAGTAGTTGGCAAGCTCGGCGAAAGCGCGCTGATCTATCACGTCTCCGACAAGTATGATTTGAATCAAATGGATCACGCGACGCCGGGCAGCCTGATTTCGGAAATGCATAAGGATCTGCTGCAGCGGGCCGATCTTGTCTACTTCTCGGGCCGGAAACTATTTGACGAAGAGACCGCGTCCAGTCCCGCCATCGCAAACAAAGCCAAGCTCCTCGAACACGGCGTCGACTACGATCACTTCGCTTCGGCGACTTCCCGTGAATGGCCGGAAGAGGCTGATATCGCTGCTATCCCGCATCCAAGGCTTGGTTATTTCGGCGCGGTTGAACCCTGGTTGATAGACCAGCGGCTGATCCGTTATGTCAGCCTCAAGCGGCCCGAGTGGCAGTGGGTGTTCCTCGGACTGCGGGCCTCTCCTCTTGAGGTCGAGGCTCTGGCCAACGTGCACTATCTGGGATCAAAGCCGTACTCGGAGATGCCGCGCTACGCGGCTCGGTTCGACGTATGCGTCCTCCCCTGGGCGAGCGACAATGAATGGGTGGCGTATGGCAGCGCGATCAAGGTTCGCGAGTACCTGGCGACCGGCAAACCGGTGGTGATCACTCCTCTTTACGAATACGAGCATCTCGATGGTATACTGCGCATCTCTCGCGGCTATGACGACTTCATAACAAAGGTGGAGGATGCGCTCGAGCGCGACACGGAAACGGCTCGGAAGGCCAGACAGGACGCGGTCAGGGAGTCAACGTGGGACGTTCGCGCGCTTATGGCGTCGGATGACATGGAGGAGTTGTTTAGCAAGTCTCCGCCCCTTGGTAAGGACGACTAATGAATCGAAAACTCGCGTTCTTTGGAATCTCACTGGTAAGCCTGTCCGTGCTCGTTCTCGAATTGAGCCTCACTCGCCTTTTCTCGGCGACGATGTATTACCACTTCGCTTTTATGGCCATCTCTCTAGCGTTGTTCGGTTCGGGAGCGAGCGGAGTCTTCGTCTACATCTTTCAATCAAGACTTGGCCGGATTTCAACCTCAACAGCGCTCGCCGTCTCATCGAGCCTTTTTGGATTATCGACGTTAGGGGCGCTGGCCGTGATCCTCATGAACCCGCTCACATTCGAGACGGGCATGGCGAATCAGTATCGGCTGATAGCGATATATCTGGCGTGCGGCCTTCCGTTCTTCTTCGGCGGCTCCGCGGTTACGTTGGCCATCAGCAGATTCGCGAGTGAGATAAGCCGCCTTTACCTATTCGATCTCGCGGGAGCCGCCGCCGGATGCTTGTTACTGATACCCGTTCTCAATTGGATCGGCGCCATCAACACCGTGCTCCTGGTCGCGGCTTTGGCCTCGGCGGCTGCCGTGCTGTTCAGTTTCGAAGCCAAAACCTCGGGGTTTCAACGAATCGCCTGCGGCATTATCGCCCTAAGCTTGCTTGGATTGCTCTGTTTCAACTTGATAACCGACTCAATAGAAGTTCGCACGGCGAAGGGCTACACCGAAAAGAACGTCGTGTTTTCGAAGTGGAACTCGTTCTCGCGCATCACGGTCGAGGGAACGGAAGACATTGGGTATGAGATCAAGATCGACTCGGACGCGGCAACCAAGATCGTGCCGAAATCCAACGACGTCCAAAGCCACGCTTATCAACTTTCCAGAATCGAGGCGCTGGCTTATCACGTGAAGCCAGCCGCCAAGGCTTTGATCATTGGACCCGGCGGCGGTTTCGACGTAATGGGCGCTCGAGTCTTCGGCGTCGGCTCCATCACCGCCGTCGAAGTTAATCCGATCATCGCCCGCGACGTGATGTCGGGCGATCGCTTCGTGAAATTCTCCGAAGGCGTTTACCAGCACCCCGAGGTTCGGCTTGTCGTGGATGAAGGAAGAAGCTTCATACGAAGCTCCGCCGCCAGGTACGACCTGATACAAGCGACGATGGTGGACACCTGGGCGGCGACGGCCGCGGGCGCGTTCGCGTTGACTGAGAACAATCTCTACACGGTCGAGGCGTTCGACGACTATGTCAGACATCTCGAGGACGACGGCGTTCTTACAATGACTCGATGGTACTTCGAGCCGCCGGATCAGTTGCTGCGATTGATTTCATTGACGCGCGCGATGATGAGCGATCTCGGCATTCGGAATCCGGAGCGGCATATCATGCTCGTCAGAGACGCTCGCTGGAAGGATGAGAGATCGCCTGCTACGTTCATCTTCAAGAAGAGCGAACTCACCGGCGAAGAGATCCACGCGGTCGAGAAAACGGCGGCCACGGTCGGATTCGAGTTGCTCTATACGCCTCTCACGCGGCCCGACAACCTGTTTACAAAAATGATCATCGCCCCGAACGCGGCCGATGTCTGGGGACCGTTTGCGACCAACATCGAACCGGTTCGCGATAACAATCCGTTCTTTTTCAATTCGCTTCGGCTTTCGAATTTGGGACTCGCGCTAGGAGGAACCGGCGAATGGCAAAAGACGAACCTCGGCACGCTCGTGTTGTTCTCGCTGTTCGGCGTGACTTCGGTGCTGGTCGTCGTGTTCATTCTTGGGCCGCTGCTCTTCCGGCGTAAGGCGCTGGCTACCGGCACGAAGACAAAGCTTGGATATCTTCTCTATTTCGCATGCCTTGGAACCGGCTTCATCATCGTCGAGGTTGCGATGGTGCAGAAGTTCATTCTGTTTCTTGGCCACCCTGTCTACGCGCTTGCGGTCGTGTTGTTCTCGATACTGACGTTCAGCGCGGTGGGTAGCAGCATAACCGGACGATTCAACTCTGAACGCCTTACGAAAACATTGACTAAGCTGCTGCTGGTTTTGGTTGGTATCGTAGCGGTGTACATTATCGCGCTGCCTCCTGTCTTTTACGGCTTGGTGCATCTCGCGTTATGGCTTCGAATCATCATCGCGGTTTTCCTCATAGCGCCTCTTGCGCTCGCAATGGGAATGCCGATGCCGACCGGGATACGTATACTGTCGGAACAAGCAAGTGAGATCATACCGTGGGCGTGGGGCGTCAACGGCGCGGCGTCAGTAATGGGAACGGTCGCGGCGCTGGTGATCGCGATATTGAGCGGCTTCAATCAAGCTCTGGCGGCCGGTTCGGGGTTGTATTTGATTGCGATTGTCTGCGTCAGATTGTCGGCAAAGACCGGCGAGGAAGCTGGCAATCACAAAGAAGGCCGTCTAGACGTCAAAGAAGCCGTTGTCGTAAGCGATGCCGTTTAGAGTTCTCAGGTTGGAGTTAACCGTTCAGAGTTCACGCTTCAGCGTGCGCCGTTCGTTGAGAGTTCAGTGTTGGCGCGCCGCGGCGGTTTACGCTTCAGCGCCGCTGCGGCCGCTCAGATCTCACTGTTTAGAGTTCATGCTTCAGCGCGCCGCCGCCGGGTTGCGACTTGACTTTGAGGCCGCAGCAGCAGCTTGGAGTTCACGACTTGAGCACCGCTACGGTCGTTAGGGAACCATAGGCATATGGAGGAACTAGGAACCGTTCCGCAATCGAAAGAGCGGAAACGGTCACTCTCCTCCTAAAGGTGCTGTGCGCCCATTTTCTATCCCGATCATTTTGAGCTGCGCTTTTGGCGGGAAGAAATCGGTTTTTCTCGCCAAACGTCAAGAAATCACAGGTCGGGAAGAGGGATTTATCCCTGCTCCTCTTCCTTGACGGCGGTATGAGTGGATCGTAACCGGAAGAGCCGGGATAATTCCCTCTTCGCGACCTGTGATTTTCCGAGATTAAACGTGGAATTTGATTTTGCGCTTTCCGGAAATCGCCAAACCCCGGAATCACTCATGTGTGATTCTCGCGCTTCTTTGCGGCTATTTTGGAGAGACCGTACGCAACCGCTTTTGCGCGGTTTCATCGCCGTCCGGGCCGTTCGAAAATAACTCATACGCCTGATTGTCATTGCTGGATCTGTAGTTGTATTCATTGCCCCAGGGATCGAGTTCATAGTAGCCGTCGAGGTAAGGGCCGGACCAAAAGGCGAGTCCCGTGTTTGTCTCGAATCTCGCCGCCGCCGGTTTCACTATGAGACTCACGACGCCTTCTTCGGTTGTGGGATAGCGGCCCACGTCGACCTTGAACCGTTCCAGCGCGTCGGCAAAGAATGCGATCTCGCGAAGCGCTAGTTGTTCGCGCGCCATCACGCGCTTTTTCGACAGCCGCTCCTTTTCATTGGAATGCCAGACCACGGCCGAAGCTCCGGCGACCGCAACAAGCAGAAACCCGGCCAGCGTCAAACGTTTTCTCAATCTGTTTCGTCTTAGGCGGGCCTCGCGTTCCTGCGGCACAAAGACAATAGTCGGGTCGTCCTTGGGCGGCCGTTCCGTAAAATCCCGAGCCCTGGCTGCGGTTCCGGCGACGGGGCGATAACACGAAACACAGTAGCGGGCGCCGGGGGCCAGAGCCGACCCACATCCCTCGCATGCCTCACGGCTCGATTGTGAATCCAGAACGTCGTTCGACATCGTCACCGCTTCTTCTTTACGGGACACCTAAGAATCGTTCGCAGCCGCTCGGGCGCAACGCGGCGAGGATCGGATAGATATCTCGTGATGAAGTCCGCTGAAAGCCAGGCCCTCCGATTCCGCATAAGACTCCATCTTTGAAATCGTCTCGCTCTCCTTGTTGTAAGGCCCGGTGTGCAGCATCTGAACCGACGGCCCTTCATTGACCGATTCGAGTTTGACATCGGCTACGCCGCGGGGCTTGCCGCGCCCGAGAAGACCGTCGATGGCTTGCCGGATATCTTGCTCGGTAATAAAGTCCGGAGTTCTGATATCAACTTCCATCTCCACTCGGTCGACGGGAGATGAAAAAACGCGGCTTGTTTTTTATTTTTCCACCAAAGCCCTTCGAGTTTACAGACGGCGTAGTGACGCCCGGCGAACTTGTTGGCCATCTTGAGGGTGAACGCTACATCGTAAAGCGCGCCCAGTCTTTCCGTGAACGCGGCGCCGCCCGGCTCGCCCTTTCCGGCATTCGCTAGATAACGGGCCAGGCCAACATCGGCCAGTTTCGGGGTCCGCGGGCTGATATATTCATTCCCGTGGAGTTTGTATAAGTCCAGCTTGATTGAAGTGGCCACGAGTCAAACCCTTTCGTCACTGCCTAAGACGCGAGCCAGATTGCCACAGTTACATTGAAGATTCCAACGGAAGAGAGAAGGGGGAGAATTGATGATTGATGATTGATGA
>JAHFUG010000046.1:12654-18000 GCA_023265195.1 Blastocatellia bacterium
TTTCCGGCGTTCGTTGTTTTGACGAGAGGCGCCATTTGTATTATTCTCAAGTGACTGGAGTAATGTTAATGAGGTTCAAGCCGCTCCCACTTATCGCGCTTGCATTCATAGTGGCGGCGTCGCTCGCGGGAGGCTTTCTACTTAGGCCTATTCGCACAACCGCTTCCGACAAAGATGCTCAAGCCGATCTCTTCGGGTTCTTCGAAGAATCACTCCACGACGTTGAAGAGAACTACGCGGGAAAACCCGATATGGAGCGCCTCAGCAAGGCTTCGATCCAGGGCATGCTTCACCAACTCGACCCGCACTCGTCTTTTTTCACCAAAGCGGAATTTGACGATCTTCAAACGGAGCAATCCAGCCGCTTCTTTGGCGTCGGCGTAACAATAAAGAAACTGAACGGGCGAGTGTACATCGCTTCGACGATTCCCGGCGGACCTGCCTATCGCGCCGGTTTGAGATATGGCGACGCCATAGCCGCCCTTGATTCGCAGAACACTGAAGACTGGAACGGCGACCAGGTGATGCAGCGGGTCCGCGGAGCTAAAGGCGATCCGGTCGAGATCAAAGTGGAAAGGCCGGGCCTTTCGCATCCCATCACCGTTCGCGTAATCAGAGACGAGGTGAAGCTGCCAACGGTTCGCAATGCGTTCATGATCGGGCAAACCGGCGTCGGTTACATCAGCCTGACCGGCTTCTCGGCCAAAACCGACGACGAACTGGCCGAGGCCATCGCCAGGCTCAAGCCCGAAGGCCTTCGCCAATTGATCCTCGATCTGCGAGGCAATCCAGGCGGTCTGCTCGATCAAGCGATAAAGGTCGCGCAACGCTTTCTCTCGTCGGGCATGCGCATTCTCGAAGTGCGAGGCCGCGACGAACTCTCTTCCAACCGCGTCTACGAAGTTCCGAGCAACAACGAACCGGAACAGATGCCTCTGGTCATATTGATCGACAAACGCACGGCTTCGGCGTCCGAGGTCGTGGCGGGTGCGCTGCAAGACCACGACCGCGCGCTGATTATCGGCGAGACGAGCTTTGGAAAGGGCCTGGTGCAAGGCGTGTATAAGCTCTGGGGCGGCACTGGTCTGACGTTGACGACCGCAAGGTATTACACGCCTTCTGGAAGATCCATTCAGCGCGATTACTCGAACGTTAGTTTCTACGATTATTATCAAAACCGCGACGATGCATTGCACAACGTGGCGGCGGCTGGAGGAGCTTTTCACACCGACCTTGGCCTGAACGTGTATGGCGGCGGCGGCATCACTCCGAAGGTCGAGATTAAAGCGCCCGAGTCGGGCCGCGTGCAAAGCAAGCTGTATTCGGCCATCTTTGATTTCGTCCGGCAACTGGTCAACGGCCAGATAGCAGGCGCACATGAATACCGAATCACCGAAATGCAGCGCAGGGCTAAGCTAACCACTGAAGAAATCGATCGCTACCCCGTAACTGAAAAACTGCTCTCGGCGTTCAGGCAATAC
This sequence comes from Blastocatellia bacterium, assembly GCA_023265195.1. Taxonomy (GTDB): domain Bacteria; phylum Acidobacteriota; class Blastocatellia; order UBA7656; family UBA7656; genus QHVH01. The sequence continues at coordinate 14,136 of JAHFUG010000046.1, forward strand.
ATCGCCGAGAATACTAGATTCGGAGTGTCGGACGAGAAACTAAACGCCAACCAGGATTACGCCAGACTATGGCTGCGCCGCGAGATACTGACCGCGGCCTACGGTGCGGAAGCAGGCGAGCAAACTTATTTAGTGGAAGACGCGCTCGTGAGGAAGGCCGTGGAGAAGCTTCCTGAAGCGCGCCAACTCGCCGAAAACGCCCGGCATTCACGCGGCGAACAGTAGACTCCTTCCTTGTTCGAGAACCTTCGATTCCGCGATCAACCCGCCGGCGTCAGCGTAGTCACCAATTGTAGCGCGGACTTGGGCGGCCGCTGAGTGAGGCTGCCGACTTGCTACTAATTCAGCCGCTCTGTTAAATTTCCGCGTCGGCTCCCTGAATCTCAAAATCCAACCAAGAAGAGGAGAGAAGCAATGTTACAGAAGTCTCTGATTGTAGTCTCTATTCTATTGCTGGCCTGCACGGCGCTCGCGGCGGAGAAAGTGAAATTGAACGGCTACATTATCGACAACATGTGCGCCGGCCACCACGGCAAGGACGCAAATGTTGAAGAAGTGGTAAAGCATCATAAAAAGTCGTGCGCGCTCATGGAGGGCTGCAGCGAATCCGGCTATGCGCTTTTCGTGGACGGAAAGTTCTACAAACTGGACGCCGGCGGAAGCGAGAAAGCGATGGCCCTCTTGAAAAAGACGAAGGCGGAGAGAGGATTGGCGGTAGAAGTGGAAGGGACGATCGAGGGTGATACGCTCACCGTATCCAGCATCTCTGAAGCGGCGCCGGCGCAACAGTGAGCCTTTTTATCGCGGCGTGTGAGGCGCTTCTGATTCACGCGCGCACCTATCACGACCGATATCGCGTATCGGCCTCGGAAGGACCGGTAAAGAGAGAGCCTCTCGTTCTCGGTTCGGAGCAAGACGTTGTTAACGTACAGGCGGGCCTTCGAGCCCGCCTGTACGTTTGACACGGGCGACACTCAAGAACAAACGAGATTCGCCTAGTTGTGCTCGGCGGAAATAAACCACGGCCACCAAGATGCACAAAAATCGCAAGACGGACGGGAACTGCGGAGGCGCAAGCATCGAAAGAAAAAGCCAACTGGGATGTTCTGTCTGTCTCTCAACTCTGTGGCTTCTGCGCCTTTTTGTGGCCATGAAACTTCCGCCGAGCGCCGGTGTGGGGGATTTCGGTTTTCACACAGGCTCCGCGCAAACCCCGACTCACTACGAGCCCCTTTGCGGCCTATTGTTGGCGCCAGCAAATCAGTTCAAGAGCCGCGATAGCCAATGCATCACGTTAAGCGCGAGTTGCCGGTTCTCAACGTTGCCGCTGTTCATCCCATATCGGTATCCACCCGGGCCTATCTGCGCCGTCAAAGCGGCTGCTTCAGCGATTACTACTACGCGGCCCTTGCCGAACTCCAGGGCGACTCCCTGGCCGCCGCCGATGGCGGGAATCTGTTTGTAATCGCGGGGCGCTGCGTCCGGCGCAAGCGGTTTTGGATCGGGCTCTGGCGGCACGACCTCGAAGGCTCCCTCGCCAAAACGAAGGAACATGAAGCTGTTTTCCGGACCTTTCAGCGATGTCCCGCTGAACGTAACAAACCGATTGACCCGTTCCGTAGCGTCGCGGCCCTGAGTGATTGAATGGTCAACGAGATTCTTGCCTTCTCGAGAGAAGACAATCTCGGTTTGATCCTGTGACTCTTTGTTGTAGTTGACCTTGTCGACCGCGTGGCCGGGGCTGATCTCCACTCCGAACAACTTCGCAAGACCAGCCGACGGCGTATTGAACGGAGAGTGATCCACGAGGAGAAGCAACGCCTTTCCCGATTGCACGAAGTCCCGAACCGCATCGCATTCCTCATCCGTGAAAGCAGGAGATTGAGCGTTCGGACCTCGGGCATTCGCTATGATCAGTACGTCCCAGTTCTTGAGGGACTTCTTTGAGAACACGACCGAGCCGGGCGTTACCTGAAATCCGTCGTGGGAGATCAGATCAACGAAAGGCTGATAGACGCCGCTCGACGTGTAGGCATTCATGTGAGCGTGATCAAAGAGGACCTTCGGATGCTTGGAAGTATACGAAGGACGCGCTACAACTGTATTGAAGGCCGGATCGGCTTGCTGCGGCGCCGTTGCCCAGGACGCCAACGGCAATATTGCGGACATAAGATAAAAGATTAGCGTTTTCATCATGACGTTATCCTTCGATTGGGTCATCTGCTCGCGTTACGGCCGAGCCGTCAAGCAAAACGATGCAAAGCGTCCAGCATTCTAAAGAGCCAGTCGCCCTGGTCACACACAATTTCCTGAACTGACGCTCCGGCGCCGAAACCTTTGAGCGGTTTGCCTTCGTCCGGTGTTAAACCCCATTGCACGTCGTACAAGCCCTCTATCCTCTTTCGCGTCCTTCACGTACGAACTCTATGATTTCTGTTGTTGAGACATTTAGCTTTATGCTTGCTACGTCTAATGCGGAACCTTTAGCCGTTTCGGGTTTGAGAACAAAAACTTGTCCGTCTGCTCGTTGAATCCTGCTTTCACCTTCTCGTTGTTGCTTGCTCCAACAAGAAAGACAGACTCTGCTGTTGATTTTCCTGATGGGTTTGCATTGAACTAAGGTCCCTTGGCCGTCAAGAAGTTCACAATTGAGTCGAGTTTCATGACAATTATCCCAGCGGTTTGAGATCGCTCTCTCCGTCGCTGTGATGGTCTCTCGGCTGCCGTGCGTCTTTTCCCTTTATCCGTGTTTATCTGTGTTCATCCGTGGCGTTCGGTATGAGGTCGCTCGCTACATTAACTAGACTAGCGATTGCGTTGCTGAGCCGCCTTTTCAACCAGGCGCCGCAGCTCTTTGATTGGCTCCGGATTATCATCCACCTGTAGCCTCAGAACTACGTCGTTGTGCAGCCATACACCTCCATTCTTCTTGACGATAAGCATGGCCGCCGATTGCATTCCGCGTTTATCACCGCCGGCTGCTTGCCCTGCTTCCAACGCCGCCAACAGTCGAAGCGATAGATGTCCGGGAGTGTTCTCGAATGCTTCTACCATCTTGCTCACTACCGCCTCGCCCGCGAGTATGTTGCCTTGAGCCGTGCAGTACTTGCCGAGCTTATGGCCAGCCCAGGGCGTGGCTTTAGGACCGGTAAAGGCGGCAACGTCTCCGGCCGAGTTTATCACCGCGAATTGCCGGCCCTGCTTGCTCCAGTCTTGTGGCCGTGGGTCGGGATCCTCGTCCCAGATTTTCTTGATGATTTCTTTAGGAGCAAGGCCCTTGCCGAGCAACGCCAGCGCCTGAGGACCATAGCTAACGTCCACGATGGCCTGTGTCGCCGCCGCACCGACGCCTGCTTTAGCCCAAAGCACGCCGTTGCCTACTGAGAACACGCGCGATTGAACGGCCCCGCCTACTTCGCCGGTCGAAGGATCGAAGCCGAGGATCGAAAAGGTTGCGACCGTATCCCATGGCCGCCCTTCAACGGTGCGGCGGCTAAGGTCTCGATCTTCAATCTCCGCCAGTGCGCCCCGCAATTCACCGGGCCAGGCTGGCGAGCCGGCTGGCGAGAATGATGTCAGACCCAGGGCGGTGATGATTAACAAGAATGCTCTATTAGGTCTACGCACGAGATCCTCCTCCGGCTTCCGTCTCTTTCGAAGGCGTGAATTCTACCACGGGAGGTTGTGACACTGCTAAGATCGGGCTCTACTCTTTTCAAGGGGTTGCACTTTTGTCAGGAAGAAATTGGTTAGTGTCGCCAAAAATGAAAAAATCACAGGTCGGGAAGAGGGATTTATCCCCGCTCTTCTTCTTGCCGCAAGTTTGAATGAAGCCTGAACGAGGAGCGGGGATAAATCCCTCTTC
>JAHFUG010000046.1:18100-24529 GCA_023265195.1 Blastocatellia bacterium
ATTGGTTAGTGTCGCCAAAAATGAAAAAATCACAGGTCGGGAAGAGGGATTTATCCCCGCTCTTCTTCTTGCCGCAAGTTTGAATGAAGCCTGAACGAGGAGCGGGGATAAATCCCTCTTCCCGGTCTGGAATTTTCATGGAGTCGAACGCGGCAACCTCACTGAAGTGAGGTCTGGAGTTTGGCCATTTCACGTCTGCCCTCCGTAGGAGGGCCATGTTCATAGCACGTGTCGGGGTAGGATCCGCCCTCCGTTAGGAGGGCTATGTTTATAGCATGATCGGCCGCAACGTCCGCCCTCCGTTAGGAGGGCCATGTTTATAGCATGATCGGCCGCAACGTCCGCCCTCCGTTAGGAGGGCCATGTCCATCTGTATTTCAATCGGACAATAAGGCTGCCTCCATTTCGGCGAACACATGGCCCTCCTACGGAGGGCGGAGCGTCTCACCACGTGTACTATAAACATGGCCCTCCTACGGAGGGCGCTGGAGTTTGGCCATTTCTTCCGCCCTCCGTAGGAGGGTCATGTTTAAAGCACGAGTGGTGGGATCGTTCCGCCCTCCGTAGGAGGGCCACCTCACTGAAGTGAGGTGTTAATGAGAGCGGCGCACAACCTGAAAGGCCAGCGCGCTGTCAATCTGCCCACTGAGGCAATGTCGCGCTTCTGATTGCACCCTTCAAGAACTCCACCGGCCCAACATCTCTTGATTGCATGCCTGCTACTCTCCGCCGCTCCCACGACGATCGGCCACCCAAGTTCTGACCATCGGCACGGCGAATTCTCCGGCGTCATTCAAAACGTCGTGCTCTCGGAGCCAGGCTCGCGCCGCCGGGAAGTCAGGAGGCGTCTCTCCGCTGACTATCGCAAGCAGAATCTTCTGGCCGTTCGCGCCGGCGTCGCTCCACACGTTGGCGAAGTATTCGCCTCCGCTGTCTAAAGCGCGGGCAATCGCCCTTTCGACGTCGCCGGGGCCTGCTTCTTTTCGTTCTTCTTCGTTGAGAAGCTGCACCAACTCGAAGGCCGCGGCCTGGGTCAGGAACGGCTGGCCGTTGGTTGCCTCGATCAATGCGTCGAGCGCGCCCGGCGCGTAGGTCATGGCGAACTCCGGAATGGGTTTGGTCAGCAGCGGCGTAACTTCATCGCGAGTCAGGAAGCCGACCCGCACTCGCCTCGCGCTGATGAAGCGGTCCGTCCACGCCGGTCCCATCTCTTGAAACGTGTGAGCGCCGGTGAACATCAGCACGATGCGCGGGTGGTGCTGAAGCAGGTGGCGCAACGCGTCCAGCACCTGCGTTCCCCACCCGGCGTCCAGCGCCGATTGCAAGCGTTCATATTCGTCCAGACAGAGCAGGACCCGCATCTTCCCCGGCATCGCCCGCTCGACAGAGTTCAGCCATTCATCGAAAGCGTCGAACGGCTCGCGTTCCAACTCCTTCGCGCTGAGCGGCTCGACCGTTACGCGCCGAAGCCGCAAGCCATCGCTCATCGCGCGAGAGAGATGTCTGAGCATTGTCGCCGCGCCCGCCGTCACGGCGGGGTTTTGGCAGTCGACGGCTGCGGACGCGAAATCCGGGCCGAGGAGCCGGGGCAGTTGATTCAAGATGCTGGTCTTTCCCATGCGGCGCGGCCCGTGAAGCAAGAGCGTCGGCGCTTGCATCGCGCCGAGAATGCTGGCCTCTATCCGGCTGACGACGTCGCGGCGGCCGGTGAAGACGTTCTGGTCCGTTTCAACCACGGGATTGCCGAAGATGAAAGGGTTGGGAATCTCCTTTGAGGCGGCGGCTTGGGCTTGAATAGTCTTCTGTTCCGCGTCCAGCAAGCGGCGCCACTCGTTGGCCGTTTGCAACAAGCGCGGCGCTAATCTTCCTCGGGCGGCGATGAGACTTTGCTGCAAGGTTTCGACTTCGGCAATCGCCTGGCCAAGGGCCTCGCTCTTTAAATAAGGACTATGAAGGTCGATGTATTGGCCGGCATGCCGCGATGCGCGGTCGAACCGGGGGAGCGCCGTTCCGAACTCTACCGGCAATTCCGTGGGCGTATCGGTGGTCCATTTGAGCTTATCCATCGCCTCCGCCATCTCCGATATCGAAGCGGTCTTCAAATCACCGGAAGCGACTTCCACCAGAGCCGCGATCGCCGCGCGGCGTTGAAGCCCGCGTTCAGCGGCGACAAAGGCGATTTGCCGGAAGCCGTATTCCCGGTCTTGCCGCGCCAACAGCGCCAGCAGCTTGCTCACAAAAGGGAGAGGCAGCCAGATCACTTCATTCCAACGCACCGGGCACCACCGCCACGCCCGCGCGGCCGTCTGTGGCCTTCGTCTCGCGGAGAAGTACGCAGCCGCGCTGAGCAAGGCATCGAATGCGTACGCTACCAGTCGAAAATACGACAACCAAAACGCAACGCCGAACGCAACGCCGGCCCACGAGCTTCCCCAATTGAAGCCGATACCGAAGGCTTCGCAGGTGAGTCCGGCGATCAGATTGAGAACCGTAGGTAGGACAACGATCCAGGGTAGTAATCTAGCAATGTAGAGAAAGCGCTCTTTGAGCCCTCGTGACGGCTTGTCCAATCCAATGCCTTCAACCTCGCGCCGGAACTGAGTCGGCAAGAAAACCAGCAGATAGAATTGTCTGAGGGACCAGCGAAGGTAATTCTTCATTGTGAAGCTCGCTCACCACTCGTCGGGCAGATGGCTTTCATGTCGTCCGCCGCGCGTTGAAATGCCGCATTCAGACCGTCGCTGTTTTCTTTCGCCTCGATGACGTGGCAGCATGCGACCTGCAGCGCGAGCGGGTGGCCTTTAGCGAACTTCAATATCTTCTTCTTCTCCGCGAGAGTGAAGGCCGGGACGCCCGACCGGTAAAGAGTCACGAAATCTTCCGCGTCCTTGTCGGTAAAACCGGCCGGCTTCACCACCGAGAAGATGTTGTAGAAAGACGAGCTCGGATCATCCCCTCGAGTAAGCTCGCTGAGCCATCTCTTCGACGCGGTAATGATGGACATTCCGATTTGCCCGCAGGACCGCAGCCCCGAGAAGAAGTCCCGGTCGAATTCGGCGGGGCGCAACGTCAGCTCTTCGAACTCATCAAGACACAGGATCGGATGACTGCCCTTCGACAACATTCCCTCTACCCTTTCGGCGACCTCGATCAGGCTCGACGCCGGCGCTGACCACTTGAACTGCGTGCTGACGTGACCAAGCCAGCCGGCGAGCGTGACGCAACGCAGGTCCTGCAAATCGACGTAAGCGACCGTGGCGGTGATCTCCCAAGCCGAAGCGGCGCGCTCGATTTGACGAAGCAGCGAAGTCTTGCCGATGCGGCGAGGGCCGACGACCTGGCAGTTCTGTTTTCCGTGCAAGTAAGCTCGGAGCGTGTGCTGCTCGCGGTCACGGTCGAAGAAGTCTTCCGTCTTGGTGATGCCGATGCGCCAAATGAAGGGATTGGGCGCGGCTTCGATCTTCCCAAGCCATTCGGTCAACCGGTAGAGATTGACTTCTCCGGCAACGCCTTTCAGCGGAACGGCGCCGACTCTTTCGACAGAGGCCTCGCGTGGGTTGAGCTCGTTCATGACCTTCTCGGTGAAGTAGACCTCGCCTTCCGGGCTTTTACCGCTGACCCTGGCGGCGAGATTCGCGGCGTTGGCGCGCAAATCTCCGTTATCGAGAACGATAGCTTCGCCGAATTCGATTCCGGCATGCAGGGTGAACTTCAGGCGTTCATTGGTTTGAGCTTGATTGCGCGCCTTGACGCGCTGCTGGATGACGAACCCGCACCGGACGGCGTCGGAGCAGGCGCGGAACTCGATCATGTGTCCGTCACCCGTGTCTTTGAGTATGGCGCCGTGGCATTCGCGGACCGCTTCCGCGGTGAGGCCGTCCTGCTCGCGAGTAACCTGTTTGATTTCGTCAGGCAGCCGCTTCGCCATGCCGGACGTGGAATCTACCTGATCGGTGAACATTATGACTTTCAGTTGAACGGTCATCAGCGTCTTCTACCGAGAAAGGGAGGAACAGGAATCATGCTAGAGAATCAAGAATCTCTTTCATCGGACTTATTTGATACTTTGTTCCCTAACGGTCAGTAGCGCTACTTCTTCGCATTGTGCTGGGCACATCCCAAAGCTCCCTCGACGGCTTCCATTACCCTGGGGAATTACAGATCATCTTCCGTCAGGTTGGCTAGCTTCATCAGGCGCCTCAGCAAACCCATCTTTAGTGCTTGATTGCCATGTACTGGAACTGACAGCCGCACATTGCTCCCCTTTTTACCATAGATGTGATGACTACTCTGAACACGCAGCAACGACCATCCATGCCTTTCGAGCACTTTTGCCAACTCTTTACCGGATATGGATTTCATACCGCAATCTCTAATATCCGGTCGTGTTCAGTCACTTCCGCCGGCGATACGTCAACCGAGAGGCAACCCTCGACTGCGTCGTAGATATTCTGCAGCAACTCTTCAAACGTCTCACCCTGGGTTGCGCAGCCTGGAATAGAAGGAACTTCAGCCCAGTAGCCGCCCTCTTCCGCTTCGTGAACAATGACTTTTAGTTTCATGGCGGTCTTATTATACGAGTAATCAATCAGGAACTCGACTTCGAGCAAAGGTGTGAGTCCCTTGGCCTCGCAACATGCGTCACGGTGAGCTTGCCAACTTTGCGTATATTACTTCGCGCGCATCCCACTGATTAGGGTACTGACGCCCAAACACCCAACTCGTAACAGTGCCCTTGCCCTCAACCGGCGCCGCCGTTATCGTACAGTAATGCGCGCATTCAAGGTTAACGTCATCGCCCGCAACCCGAAGCGCTCCCCGGGACCGGGAAACACAGTAAGGGGTCAGGCTTGAGTTTGTTGACACTTCGATTGCCGTTCCGAATTCAATAAAATCAAGCCTGACCCCTCACTGACGCTCCAGTAACACGTCGTCAGAAATGCCCGGATCCGTCTCGCGGACGTACACAGTGTTGTAAGCGTCTCGACTGAGCTTCCATTGACGAGAGTTGAAATTGCACAGTGCCAGGGCCGTCCGCGGCGACAAAGGGTTGGATATCCCCGGTCAGCCGTTATTGGCTTCGGCATGCAACTTCAACCCAAGCGCGCCGATCACTTTGAGGATGGTGTCAAAGTCAGGGCTGCGTTCACCGGAAAGCGCCTTGTAAAGGCTTTCGCGGGAAAGCCCGGCATCTCGTGCGACCTGGGACATGCCCTTAGCACGAGCGATATCGCCAAGTGCTTTAGCAATGAATGCGGCGTCTCCGTCAGCTTCTTCCAGGCAGGCTTCGAGATAGGCAGCCATCTCCTCGGGGGTTCTGAGGTGTTCGGCAACATCATAGCGAGTGGTGACGGTTTTTTTCATCGTAGCTACTCCGAGATTACGTGCGAGGCGCAAGGCGGCCTTGATGTCCCTGGCTTGAGTGCTCTTATCTCCACCGGCCAGCAGAATGATTAGCTCTCGCCCTCGCTTCTTGAAATACACCCGATAACCGGGGCCGTAGTTGATTCGCAGTTCCGAGACACCTTCGCCTACCGGCTCTACATCACCTGGGTTTCCCGCCGCCAGCCGTTCAATCCTAGCTTGGACGCGCGCCCTTGCTTGAATGTCCACCAAGTCGTCGAGCCATTGAACGAAGAGATCGGACTTGCGTAATTCGATCACGGCGCTACTGTAGCCGAGCGGCTACACGCTGTCAACGCCGCGCACTGCCGGCTAACGGCCAAGCTCACCCGGCGGGCGCCGGGCATAGTTGTCGATGGTAAATCCGTTCGCGCGCTGGGGTGGAACGGATGTTCGGCGCGTTATTTGGATGTGGCGGTCAAGCCGCTTCCACATTCAGATATTCCTTTTTTCCGTTTTCCTTTTGCCGGTCAAACGACGATATAGACCTGCCTATCAAGCCCACCCAGGAATTGAATCAATCACTCGAGCGAAAAATCTCGGAAGCGACCCCGAATGAGGGGTGAAATCTTCGGTTGATCAATGCCCAGAAGTTTGGCCGCCTGTGTTTGTGTCAAGCCTCGTTGCTTCAGGATGTCGGCGATGACTCGGGTCAAGCGGGATTTCGCTAATGCCTCTTCTGGATTCGGATAGTCGGGGTCGGGCAAAGACGTTGCCGGAACTGCGCTACTCAAACATGATCCCTGTTCCTATGCTTGTTCAAAGGTCCTGCTCTGCGTGGTTGGTTATACCCATCGCAACGAGGACTCCGTTCCCGTTTTCCTTGGAGCAGGCGGAGTCCCACATTCCGCACTCCGCAATTCACAATCGGGATCATCAAGGGCGGAGCCCTTGGCTAGCTTGTATCGCCTCCAGCGCCTTCATCTGGCCCTAACGCCGGCGAAGTCCGAGCGATCGCCGTCTTTTTTGTGATGACGAACGACCAAATGCGCACGCGGTTGTCAGCTATGCGGAAGAGAAAATGGT
>JAHFUG010000046.1:24629-26166 GCA_023265195.1 Blastocatellia bacterium
AAGCGTCTTCACTCTAGCAGCCAGGCTAGTCAATACCAGCTCTCGATTCTCGAACCGACCGAACCGGCCGCTACCCATGCCGCGGCGCTCTCTCGAATATTTCCCCACTTGACGCCCGATACCGAACTCATTCGCGATGCCCACGCCTCGATCGCATCAATCCCGTCGCCGGTATTCACAATCGTCAGAGTTCCAGGAGCTACCATGATCGTAGCGCTCAGGACCGGCGGCAGCCCTTGCGTCGAAGCGAGTCTTCCAGCGTAGGCTTCAATCTCCTGCAGCCGCCTCGTGCCGCCGCCGACGGCTATCAAGGCGCCGTTTGGGTCGTGAGCGGTCCACTCGGCTGAACTCCTCGGCCGCCAGACGCCGATTGCATCGTCGTCGGAGCCGGGCCCGTGATTAGCCTGTCGAACAATTCCCCACAAGACCTCGGCTTGCCATGTAGCGCCGCCGCCGCCGCGCACCAGGGAACGCAGAGCGTCGATCTCCGTGGCGATCACTCCAGAAGCAACTTTATTGGGATGTCCTCCGAGTTGCGTGATGCTCGCGGAGCAGGTCGCGCGGTCCGCCATCTCGTGCGCGTGAACGTCCCACTCGACCCCCATCGCCTCGGTCCTGGTTATCACTTCCGCGGCGCGCGGCTCTCCTTGAAGCCAGCCGATATCGGCGCCGACGGACCACCGCATCGCGGATGTCCGCCCGCCGCTTTTTCCCGCGGCTGTTGCTCGAGCGAAGAAGGCGATTAACTGGTCTGGGTTGGGCCAACTGCTCCGGTTAGTCTCGATGTGCATCGTGCCTGAGATGTAAAGCGCGGTAGCAGCGGGAGAGGGCGAAGGCTCTATGCCGCCGAGCATCCGCCAAATCATGGGCGCGTTGACGACCTTGTACTTCTTGCTCTTCGAAGCGACGTAAGCAACCGTGCCTTCGTATTGACTCCACACCGCTTCTTGCTCCGAGTCGCTCAGCAGCGCCGATTTCTTGCTCGTATCGAATGGAGGACGCCGCGGGCCGTTGACATAGACGGTCACCCACGCGGAATCGGCGGCGAAGAAATCGTTGTCGTGCATCTTCACGCCGATGAAGTACGGCGCAACCGCCGTGGGGTCTTCTCTCGCTTCGGCGAAGGCGCCGTTGATCAGGCTCTTGGGCTTCTCGCCGATATGCTCGAAGAGTCTAAGGTCGAATTGCTCAGGCCGGATGTAGACTCCGTCGAGCTTGTCGCCAAGATTAGACGCATGGCCGTGAACGATGAAGAATCTCGCGCCCAGGTCCTTGAAGACCGCGCCGCTTGCGGGACCGGCCTCCGCATCGGTCTGCTTGGCGGCAACGTAGGGAGCGTATCCCAGAATATCCTTGAGTTTCTGATAACCGCCCGGCTCGCTTGTTGGCTGCCCTGTGATCAGATCGAGCCCGTGGGTTTCATAGTTCATTATGGCCGCGTACTGTTGGGCGGACGACAAGCTTCCAAGGCCCAGCCAGTCATAACCGACGTAGTACGGATTGGGCGGACGAACGTGATAGGAGACCGAGGAGACGG
>JAHFUG010000303.1 GCA_023265195.1 Blastocatellia bacterium
TCGAGCACGGGCTTCATGTGCAGTACTAACTCGGAGGATAGCTCGGCGGGCAATGCTTTACTCATAGCGGTTCTCTCGCGCTCCAGTATTCATACCACCGCTTTGGGTGAGCACTCAAGTAATGATATCCCTCCCAATAGAATGGCGGAATCTCGTTCGCCAAATTCCATTGTAGCCGCTGGTCAGTGGGATCAGGAATGCATAATTGCATTCTCCGGGGTCGTGCTCGGCAAAAGGGGGTGGCCACCTTGGAGTGCTGCAACTCTTTCGGTTTGTACCAATCTCTCTGCTTTGCTCCACGCAGATTCTATAACCCTAACCAGCACCGAACCGTTATCACCGAAAAGTCCCCGAGCCTCCACGCTTCCCATTTCCGATCTAAGCCACTCGAGATAGGTATCGCGCCTTGCCGATTTCAAGCAGTTAGTGTCCCCTGAAGCAATGTCCTCTTCATAGTCCAATACGTCGTCCACAATCTGAAGTAAGTAGCCCACCCGATCGAGGTCGCGCCAGGAGGTCTCGCGGGCCCGCTCACACCCCATCATCTTGAGCGTGAATCTAAGTGCAATGGCGCCGCGTTCAAGTCCGTCCGCGGAGAGACTGTCGAACTGCTCTTTGTCATAGAGACTGATAGCCAAGTCTTGGATCTCCGGCTCTGGCGCTCTGGCGCGTAGAATTATCTCGAAGCCACTCCTCGCCGTGTCATCAAAATGACGCCAGTCGGTCACCACATCATACGCGCAGCAAAGAAAAGCAGCTTCGCCAGCCATCCATGCCTCACGCACACGTCCGGGTGTCCCAAATCCTGCATAACACAATCCAAAACTGACTGACTTTTTTAAGTAACGAATCAACTCTCGCCTGCGGATGCCCAGCAACCGAGCGTATTCAACACTCCGGAGCAGTGCGCTCAAAGCAGCTACGGTTTGATTTAGCAACATAAAAGAGGACCAATCTACAAGCGCCATAAGATGAGGTTGAGCAGCGGGATCAAAGCCATCGCGAGTCTGGAAGTACACACATACTTTTGGATCGCGGCTCTGTGATTGCCGGGGTCCAGGATAGCGGCTGCAGGTTTGATCAGGAGGTACAAGATAATTCCGCTGACGGCGCTGACGCCCAGTTTTGTTAGAATGGCCTTACCCGACATTCCTGAGGCTATAGCTATCACGAAGGGGACCCCTGCACTCACGCTGAGGATCACCCCAACATACCGAGGAATTCGCTCGCCGAAAACCGTTGCCAGCGTATCCCTGCCGCCGGCGACATCGCCAAGTCTATCTCGCGCATCCATGAGCGTCTCACGCGCTGCAAGTAGTAGCACGATTGCGGCCACCAGCACATACTTCCAGGGATCAATGTTCTTCTCCCACAAAAAGAGCGGCGCCCACAGAGGCGAGGCGGAGAGAAGCGCCGCGGTTATCGTTGGCGCGACTAGAAACCGCCGCAGAAGAGTAGTATAGGCTCCAAGAGCGGCCGCAATACCGCTTGAAACACCAAACTCCATTGGGCCAAGCCAATACGCAACTGCCAAGGAGGCAAGCAAGAAGAAACCGCCCGTGCTGACGCCTATAATTATTGTCGTAGAGTCTGAGTTCTCGAAGTGATTGGCCTCGTTCACTCGGTCGACGTCTCTATCCCACAGATCGTTCAAAAGAAAACCAAATGAGGCCAGGCAAGACAACCCGACCGAAAATAGCAATGCCCGTATTGGATCGGCTCCTACCGCAATCGTCATTGTTACGACGTTCGCGGAAATTATGGGCCAGAAATAAAACCGTCCACTACGAATTACCGTGTGCATGTTCATCGCTCTTTCTTAAGTGCATTAAGTGCCTCGACAAACTCATCAAAAATTTTATCCATCTTCAGTCTTTCGGCTTTAGTCCCGTCATTCTTTGTAGCGCCCGCCTCAGTCCCCGGTTGCGTGCGGCTATACAAAAAGGCCGCACGCTTTTTAAGGATTCCGTTCGCTCGAATAAAAACCAGAACAAGCACAGTAAAAGACTCAACGGCAATCGCGCCCTCCTTCAGCAGCCAGTTCTCAGGCAGGCGGAATCTTTCGGGCAGCCACAGCCCCATTGGAAGCCACTGCATGTCTAAGAAGTACACGCCGACTACGCCGATGATCAAAAAAAGCGTCGCGGAGATACGCAACAATCGACCACCCGGTTTCCAGCCAGAAAGTTCCTCGTACTCCTTGCGTTTTAGAAGATTAAGAAACTTACTTCGGAACTCCCTGAACAATTCCTTCCTGTTCGGGCGGTTGCGGTCGGAATACCGGAACCCATGTTGGCGATCGAAAAAACTTTCGGCAAGGCCCTTATGCTCAATACCCTGTCGGTAGATACCAGCAATGAGTAAAAACGCGACAAAGACCGGGAATGCCTCTGGAACGAGCATCGAAAACCCAAATGCTAGCGCCTGCGCCAGCGCCCAAAGGAAATCAAACCGCAAGCGTTCAAGCGGCACGTGGTGCATAGTTAAGATGCCCGCATGGTAAGACAGGTAGAAACTAGCGGTTGAATATGCAAACGTAAGCGAGACTGATGTGTACTGGATCGCGGGAAGAAAAATGCCCCATAACCCGTGCGGGTTTGACCCCACGGATTTGGCCGCCAAAAGCCCGATAAAGCCAACCACGTACGAAGCGAGGAGGCTGCCAAACATAAGCTCGGAGAGCCTATACACAGGTGAATCGATCGCCTGCCTATACGCAACGGAGGGCGAGGCAGGCGCCTCGCCAAGCGTAGCGGTCCCTTTGCTTTCGGCCTTTTTCTCCACGGACTTTACTCGCGCCTCACCGCGATCGCAACAATCCGAACGGCAAACAGCATACTTTTCGCGACAAGACCCGTCAAGAGAATCATCTTCTCTTCCCTCCTTACCGAGAGTTGCTCTCAATCCGGGACCGTTCATTACCTCTAGAACCTCGCGCGGAATCTCCTCGGTCCGCATTAAGACTTCTCAAGTGCATGACCTGAAAACGAGGCTCGACATTGACATCTCATGGCATTTTCACTACGTTGGTCACGAAGCAAAGCGCGAAGGCTCGCACGGTATCGGGATATTCAGGCCGGGTTTGATTGTTCGCGGTTGCGTCGGTTCCGGTAATAAAGTAGAAACCGCTTTAGTCCGCGAATCTGCTCTCAAAACGCGCATTGGAGCCGATTTTTCAGCTTGGATCACACGAACGGTACGAGGTCGTAGCCCATGACCTGTCCAAGGTATAACAACTTCGATTTGAAGATCTCGCGCGCGGAAGAAGTCTACCACGCTCAATCCCGGTCGGCCGATGCGGGAGAGGCAGACATCCGTTTCGAGATGCCTTTCTCAAAGCGGAAACTGGATAGCCTGATGTCGCGGTTGACGCCTTCGCGGGATATTCGAAGCCGGGTCGAGCCCGGCGTGGAGGCCGCGAAGATTGTCGGTGGCGGCCTCTACAAGTCAGTCTTCGCGGGAGCCATAGGAAACTCGCTGAGCCGCTGCATCGGGGCCGCAGCCCAAATTGGGGACCGCGTACGCATTCGGCTTCACCTGACGGAAGCGGCGGAACTTGCGAATCTACCTTGGGAGTTCCTTTACGATGAACAATCACATCGCTTTCTAGTCCTCTCGTACAAGACCTCGATAGCTCGTTACCTGGAATTGGCGGAGCCCACGTCTACGCTCGCCATAAAACCGCCACTACGTGTCCTCGTCATGACTTCGACCCCGCTGGGTAGTCACTCGCTGAGCGTGGAGCAAGAGTGGGAGAATCTTCAAACCGCTCTCGGCGCAATGCCGCGCGGACTGGTCGAGTTGGAACGGCTGAAGACCTCGACTCTGAGTGGATTGCAAGCGCGGTTGAGTCAGGGCGGTGACTGCCATGTCCTTCACTTCATCGGACACGGCCGCTACGACAAGAGCGCCGGGAAGAGCGTGCTCTTGCTCGAAGATGAAAACGGCGATGGGAGTCCCGTGGACGGTGAACGTCTCGGAGTGCTCCTTCACAATCACAATGCAATGCGGCTGGTTCTGCTCAACTCCTGTGAAGGAGCTTCCGCGGCTCCTCATGATGTGTTCTCCGGCGTCGCACAGAGCCTGATTCGCCAGGGGATTCCCGCCGTGGTCGCGATGCAATTCAGAATCTCCGACAGCGCGGCGGTCACCTTGACGAGTGGCTTCTATGAATCCGTGGCTCGCGGCGCGCCCGTGGATGCGGCGCTATTGGGCGCAAGGCTGGCTATCTTCGCGTCGGCCGGCGGCGTGGAGTGGGGAACGCCTGTTTTGTACTCACGCGCTCCGGATGGCCGGATATTCGACGCTGATCTCAGCGAGTTCGAGCGCAAGACCGCGGACATGTCTCAACCTCCGTCGCTGGATATTGAAGCGTCAGAGCCAGAAGCAGCCGCGCGCGAGCCTATCAGGCCGGAGCTGCCGCCGATGGAGCCGAAGGGTATATTGCCTCCCCAATCTCCTTTCTATATCGAGCGTAGGGCCGACCGGACGGCCTTGGATTTCATCAGCTATCCCGGCTCCGGCGTCACGCTGGCGATTCAGGCATGTGGACAGATGGGAGCAAGCTCTTTGCTGCGCCGGGTCATTGACCGCGCTAAGCTGGCGGGCAAGAAGGCCGCGCATATCAACTTTCAGCAGGCGTTCGACGATGGCGACTTTACCAGCGCTGAGGACTTCCATCGCCGCTTCTGCGTTGTGCTGACTGACCGGCTGGAGAAACAGGACCACGTGGCCGAGTACTGGGAGAGGTACGGGAGCTTGAGCCTCGGAGACCGTTGCACCAAATATGTTCAATACCTCTTGCAATCTTTGGGGGATCAACGGCTGATCCTGGCGATGGATGAAGTGGATCTGTTGATCGATACCGGTTTCCGGTCCAGCTTCTTCGGAATGTTGCGAAGCTGGCACAACGAACGCGCCAGCGACGAACGATTCGAAAGGCTCGACCTGGTGATGGTGACTTCGCTCGAGCCCAATCAACTGATCGACGATCCGAACCAGTCGCCCTTCAACGTCAGCGGTGAAGTCATGCTCGGCGATTTCTCAAGGGAAGAAATCAGCCGGCTTTGTGGGCTCTATGCCGTGGCGTTGAATTCCGAAGAGATCGAGAGTCTATCGCGTTGGATTGGAGGTCACCCTTACCTCTGGCAATTATCAATCTATCAATTGGCCAAGGGCTATTGCGACGGTAACCAGCTACTGCTGGCGGCGAAGAAGCAGGAAGGACTGTATCGCGGTCACTTGAGGTCGTGGTATGACTTCTTGCAAGGCAGGCCTTCGCTTCGAGACGCCTTGAAAGACATCCTTAGCAAGCGCGAATACGATGAGCGCGCCTTCTTGAGCCTGCGCCGCGTTGGATTGGTCAGCCGCGATGGGAAGATGGTGCGGTTGCGATGCAAACTTTACGAAGACTATTTTCGGGAGCAAGTCCATGTTTGAGACACTGGTAGTGGTTCGGCTTGAGCCGGCAGGATCCGCGATGGAAGAGACCGCTGATTTCCGCTGACTCCGTAACGCTGATCCGGGCGGATCTCGGAGCCGAAGGCAGCGCTGATCCGTAGTTATTCCAGAGGGGTGTTAGCCCTGGGCGTAGCCCGGAACCGAACTGAAACACCACCGACGCACCTGATGCTTACTACACTGGCCTAACAGTGAAAACCGGTTTCGCACGCGAGAAAATCTATACGTCCGGCGGTCCAGTTCAAGCAAGCGGCGGTCTGTATATCCCGCGCCCTGTTGACGATGAGCTTGTCGAACTCTGCCGGAACGGGGAATACGCCTTCGTCTTAGCCACTCGACAGGTCGGCAAGTCCAGTTTGATGTTTCGCGCGAAGCAGCGCTTAAAAGAAGAGCAGGTGTTGTCAGCCGTTGTCGATCTCCAGCGTTTCGGGGCGGAGACGACGTCGGAGCAATGGTATCTGGGCCTTGTCAGCAGGATCGCCGACAGCTTGCTTCCCGGCGTTGACGTCATTTCATGGTGGCAGGAACGTAAGCAGTTCAGCCACACGGAGCGCCTGACCCGTTTCTTTCACGAACTGTTGCTGGCGCGGATCCCACAACGCATAGTCGTCTTCATTGACGAGATAGACACGACGCTCAGTCTGAGCTTCGCGGATGACTTCTTCGCCGCGATACGCTCGATGTATAACCTCCGTGATGACGCGCCTGAGCTTCAGCGTCTTTCGTTCGTTCTCATAGGCGTGGCGAATCCGAATGACTTGATCAGCGATTCCAAACGCACGCCATTTAATATCGGCCGGCCATTAGAACTGACCGATTTCACATTCGATCAGGCGCTACCGTTGGCTGACGGTTTCGGAATGGCCGAGACTCCAGCGAGACAAGTTCTCAAGTCGGTGTTGAAATGGACGGGCGGACACCCGTTTCTGACTCAGCGGCTCTGTCTCAGGATTGCGGAAGAGGAACGAGTGGATTGGACTGAAGCCGAGATTCACCAGCTTGTCGAGGAGACATTTTTCGGACGCCAAAGCTGGAAGGATTCGAACCTAACGGCGGTGCGCGACCTGCTCACCAAGCGTGCGCCCGACGGACTGCAAGATGATGTCTTGACGGTCTATCGGCGGATTCGACGTAGTTGGCCGGCGGTGCCTGATGAAGAGCGATCTCAGGTAAAGTCGCATCTCAAGCTTGCCGGGGTCGTGCGGCGGGAAGAACGCGGTGGATTACATGTCCGCAATCGGATCTATGAGCAGGTATTTGATAGCGGATGGATCAAAGATCACTTGACGGTCAACTGGGCTAAGCGGGCGATGTACAGCGCGGCGGCGGTTGTCGTAATACTCTTCGTCCTTTCGGCTCCGCTCGGCTGGTATGCCCTGTATCAGCGAGATCAGGCGATTGCGAAAGAGCGAATCGCAAAGTCACGGGAGCTTGCGGCCTATTCAATATCTCAAATTGTAGTCGATCCCGACTTGAGTTTTCGATTGGCCGCCGAGGCCGTCGACTTATCGCCTACCGATCAGGCTATAGATGCGCTTCGGGAATCTCTGACACGGTCATTTCTATATGCGGAATTCAGAGGCCACACTGATTCCGTCAGCAACGCGAGCTTCAGCCCCGACGGAAAGTGGATCGTCACGGCAAGCGTGGACAATACAACGCGCGTGTGGGAGGCAAGCAGCGGACGTGAGATAGCGGTTCTGCGGGGCCACACAGGGCCCGTGAACAGCGCGATGTTTAGTCGCGACGGAAACTTGATCGCGACGGCGAGCCGTGACGGGACTGCACGGGTGTGGGATGCGAGCAGTGGACGTCCAGTGTCCACTCTGCAAGGCCACGGTGCTTCCGTGAGAAGCGCGGCCTTCAGCTTTGACGGAAAGCGGATCGTGACCGCGAGTGATGACGGGACGGCGCGAGTGTGGGAGGCAAACACCGGCCGGGCGACGGTTACGCTGCGAGGCCACAGTTTTTATGTGGCCAGCGCAAGCTTCAGTCCAGACGGAGAGTCGATCGTAACCGCGAGTTGGGATAATACGGCGCGGGTGTGGGAGGCGAACAGCGGGCGGGCTATGAACACTCTGCAAGGCCACACGGCCGCGGTCACAAGCGCAAGCTTCAGTCCGGATAGTAAGTGGATTGTGACTGCGAGTAACGACAAAACGGCGCGTGTATGGGACTCGAAGAGCGGACGTACGAAGGTGACTTTGCAAGGTCACCTTTCTTTGGTGAACGGTGCGAGCTTCAGTCCAGACGGAAGGTGGATCGTGACCCCGAGCGCCGACTACACCGCTCGAGTATGGGTTGCAAGCAACGGGCGTCTGCAGGCGACTCTGCGAGGCCACGGGTCTTATGTGGTTAGCGCGAGCTTTAGTCCGGACGGAAGGCGGATTGTGACGGCGGGTGGCGATAGTACGGCAAGGGTGTGGGAAGCGAGCGGCGGAAGGGAGATAGCGACTCTGCAAGGCCACAGCGCTCCAGTGAACGCCGCGAGCTTCAGTCCAGACGGAAACCGGATACTGACAGCGGGCCGGGACAACACAGCGCGACTTTGGGTAGCGGGCGCCGGAGGTGCGGCGGCGGCTCTGCAAGGCCACACTGGCCGGGTGAACAGCGCGAGCTTTAGTCCGGACGGCAAGTGGATCGTGACTGCCGGCGTGGACAAGACGGCGCGGGTATGGGTTGCGAGCAGTGGACGCGCCGTGGCGGCTCTCCGTGGCCACACTGGTCGTGTGAACGTAGCCAGCTTCAGCCCGGACGGCAAGTGGGTCGTGACAGGGAGCCAGGACAAGACTGGGCGGGTATGGGAGCCGAGGAGCGCACGTGTGATTGCGACATTGCAAGGCCACACGGATTCCGTGCAAAGCGTGAGCTTCACTCTGGATGGAAGGTGGATCATAACCGCGAGTGGTGATGGGACCGCGCGCTTGTGGGCCGCGCCCAGCGGCCGGGCAATGGCGACCCTGCAAGTGAGTACTCCTGCATCATACATCCTGAACTCCAGTCTGGATGTAAACGAGGCCGGGGCTGCGAGTGATGACAACAGGCCCCCGCCGGTACAAGGGCATGCAGCCTTCAGTCCAGATGGCAAGTTCATCGTGGCGGCCATTCATAATGAAGTGCGAGTGTGGGAGGCGAACAGGCGGCGGGAGCCAGCGATTCTAGAGGGTCACAATTCTAATGTAAATAGCGTGACCTTTAGTCCGGACAGCAATTGGATCATAACCGCGGGTGATGACTACTCAGCGAAGGTGTGGGAGGCGAGTAGCGGACGGCTTGTCGCTTCTTTGCAGGGTCACACTGCCGCTGTGAACAGCGCGACCTTCAGTCCGGACGGCAAGTGGATAGTGACGGCGAGTGATGACAAAACGGCGCGTGTTTGGGAAGCGAGCAACGGACGAGCCATTGCGCCGCTGCAAGGTCACACTTCCGCGGTCAACAGTGCGAGCTTCAGTCCGGACGGTACGTGGGTCGTAACGGCCAGTCGCGATAATACGGCGCGGGTGTGGGAGACGAGCACGGGACGTCCAATAGCGATTCTACAAGGCCACACTGCCGCGGTGACCGGCGCGAACTTTAGCCCCGATGGCGAGCGGATTGTAACAGCAAGTGGTGATGGGACTGCAATGATACACCCGAGGGTATTGTTCGCGCCGCTCGATGAGATTTTGGCTCTTGCTCGCGCGAGAGTCTGGCGCCAGTTCACGCCGCTGGAACGCGAGGTATACCTCCACGAATCCCAGAACAAGACACCCCAGAAAGGCCGAGAATAAGACTTCGCGCTGGAGAAATTGATGACCGACGATCGGCGAAAGCGGCACGAAATCCCGTAGGGGAATCCCGTAGGGATGACCTGTCTGTAGCAAGATGATTATCTCGCTGCGCGTGGCGGCATGGTCTGGCAGGGAATCCCGTAGGGATGACCTGTCTGTAGGGAAGCCGGTATACTTGCCA
>JAHFUG010000648.1 GCA_023265195.1 Blastocatellia bacterium
GCGCTCGATACGCACGCGAAGACATCGAATCTTTGTACGGATCGTTGGCTGGCATTGCCGCTCAAGCTCATGCATTGAGAGATATCGGCGCCATCGAGATTGCCAGCGAGATAATGCTTGGCCTGCCGGTGTCCACTCGTGCAAAGAATATCGCACGCTACTATCAAGCATTCTGCACATCCGCCGATGAAGGCAGCCTAGAATCGCAAGGCTGGTGGTTCAGCGCATCCGAAGCATCACCAAAGCGAAAAGAAGGGCGACGATTAGAACACCCGGTCCCGGCTCGGTCTCCGGCCTTAGTGGTTTACCAGCGTTGTTGCTTTGACTTGCAGTTGATTTCACGGTTTCTCCCGGATCGCAGATGCATGCCTCATCACCGCAAGAACATGATCGGCCACCCACTGTGGAATGGCCGGCAAGAGCCAGCATCGAGGATGTACCAGGACTCGTAATGGGCGTATTGGTCGACACAAAGAACGGTAGCACCAGCAGGAGTACTGCGCAGCATACTAGTAGTCTCTTTTTCATGACCTTACCCTCCGATCAGATTTGGATGTTGGAGTGGGATGCCTCATCGGCGCAGACGAGCCACAAGCAGGCAATCTATGCGTTGCTATCGCGTGCTCGATATACGCGCGAAGAAATCGAATCTTTGTACAGGTCGTTGGCTGGCATTGCAGCTCAGGCCCATGCACTGAGAGACATCGAGGCGGTGGAACTCGCAAGCCAGATAATGCTCGCCCTGCCCGTTTCGTCTCGGGCAAAGAACGTCGCCCGGTATTATCAGGCATTCTACGTAAAGCGGAAGGGCGACTTTGAGGCCGCGCGACAACGGCTCGATCTATTGTTAGACGAGGAGTTGGATCCACGATTACGCGCTCGTGCGCTTATTACTAAAGGTGCGACATACTTTGATGCGGGCCAAATTGATCAAGCGCTGCCCTTCTATATCGAGGCGGGCCAACTGGGCCGCAACTGCGAGTTGGCCGCGCTTGTCGGGTCTCTCCACCAGACCGCCATCATCAAAGGAATGGATGGTGATCACCATGCGGCGGTAGCCGATCTTGAAGCCCTAGTCCCGGTCGCCCGGCAAATAGCGAGCCGTGACCCTGAAGAATATGCAGCACTGATGAACAGTTATGCGGTAGAACTCGGGGAGATAGGCCAAGTCGAGCAAGCGCTGAATGTCGTATCGAGAGTGGCGTGCTTTTCATCGCTAGTTCCTCAAATCAGTGAGACGATCCCTGAGCTAAAGAGCAAGCTTCCGACGCGGAAGCACTCGGTTGTCGTCATTCATCGTCCGGAACCCGTCGCGGCGCTGCAAGCGAACCCTAATCGGGGACGTAAGCGCGTCAGAACATCAACGTTGGTCATGCGTGAAGCCGAACGGCGCTTCACGTCGCTTCGGGCGCTTCCTGCGTCCCGTGTTCTACCAGCCACCATCCTCGCGGCCATCAATCCCGCGCGCCAACCTGCCAAACCACGCGCGCCTTAATACCTCTCCGTGTTTTCCATCCAGTGCAAAACAGGATGTAGACCAATCGATCGATTGGCCTAAGGGTGAAAAACTGCGGAGGATTCTCAAGCGCGTATCTACGGGCGCATAGATAATCTATTTCTTCAAAGAAGTTCAAAGAACAACGACACCGTAAGGTGATCGCTCTACCACTCTACGGTGTGACCAAAACTCGATGAGCGGGTGGACGTCAGTGCAAATGGCGTCCACCCTCTCAGCAAATCAAGCGCTTCGGCGTGAAGGGATTCGTTTACCTTGACCACGCCGCAACGCTAAAGAGGCGTCTATGATAATTGACGGCTATGCGGGTTACAACCTCAAAATAGCTCCGAGTGATACTGACTCCCAAGTTGGTTTGAGGGAGCCGGCAACAGAACCTACCATCGCCACTACCTCGGCAGCGCCGCTGTTCGAAAGAGAGTCTAGTCCCGGCGATACCAGCAAGACCCTCCACGCTCGTTTGCTCGCCAAACAAGTCGGCTATCTTCAAGTCGACCGCTCCTCCAAGGGCTGTCTTTTGTTGGCCACGATGCCCAAGCAGTCATTCCCACCAAATCAGTTCATTCCGTGCAGCGGTCTCTTGTGCGTGATCGACCGTGGATCGGTTCTGATCAAACACGCGCGTGATAAGTATCCGGTCAAGGAAATGTACGCCGGTGGTGTCTTCGGAGAGATGCCTTCGATGGCGCAAACCATGCTGACGGCCGAGGCGATAGCCGGAGCGAGCGGAGCTACGGTGACGATCATGAATCTCGAACAGGCATTGCAGTGGATGGAGACCGATCCACGTTGGTTCGTTGCAATCATCGCCCCCAGGTTAGCCGAATACGAGGCCAGTTTCTATCAAGGCCAGTTTCAGAGGCCCGAATCGCGACTGGCCGGATTGCTGCTCAAGCTGGGCGGCAACGGCGCCGTGATCAAAGAGCTAACGCCGGAAGCTATTGCCGAGATGACCGGCCTCGGCCGGGAGATGGTCACCGTGAAGCTCCTCGAATTGTGGGGACTGGGCCTTATTGAAACAACAGACGGCGCCATAACCATTCTCGACGAAGATGCGCTCAGGAGAATGGGCGGAACAGGGGATAGGGGATAGGGGACAGGGGGACAGGGGATAGGTGACAGGTGACAGGGAAGAGGGGATAGGGAAAAGAAAACAGGGAAAGTCAGGTGAAGAAAGGAAAACGATGAGTACACAAAATCGCGGCGACTATGCCGACGGCGTAAAGCCAAACCAAGCTCGGAACTCTGACGACTCCGCCCAGCTTGAGTCTTCGGAAGGCGCACCCGAC
The DNA here is from genome assembly GCA_023265195.1 of Blastocatellia bacterium. Classification (GTDB taxonomy): domain Bacteria; phylum Acidobacteriota; class Blastocatellia; order UBA7656; family UBA7656; genus QHVH01. The sequence continues at coordinate 2,806 of JAHFUG010000648.1, forward strand.
AACGAGCCGGCCGAACAGAGTTGCCCTCGCTTCAAAGCAGGGAACTTCGCAAGAAGGCGCCCTCTCGATAAGGGCCCTACACACACCCAGATCGCTCTTCTTGCCAGCCAGGTCGGCTATCTCGAGGTTGAGCGGTTCTCCCACCGCCACGTATTGGACGCGATGCCAAAGGAGTTATTCGCTCCCAACGACGTCATTCCCTGCCACGGTTTCGTCTGCGTGATCGAACGCGGCTCGGTTCTGATCAGACACGCGCTCAAGAAGT
>JAHFUG010000304.1 GCA_023265195.1 Blastocatellia bacterium
GGTCCCGATCGGCGTGGCCGGCGAGCTTTACGTAGCCGGAGTCGGCGTGGGCCGGGGATATCTCGGCGAGCCGGCCCGCACGGCGGAAGTCTTCGTTCCCGATCCGTTCAGCTCGGAACCGGGCGGCCGGTTGTACAAAACCGGTGACATGGTTCGCTACAAGTCCGGCGGCAATCTCGACTTTCTCGGACGAATCGATCAACAGGTAAAGATAAGAGGGTTTCGAATCGAGCTTGGCGAAATAGAATCCGCGTTGAATCAGTGCCCTTCCGTTGAACAAGCCGTGGTGCTGGCGCGCGAAGACACGGCCGGCGATAAGCAACTCGTAGCTTACGTCGCGTCTCGCAGCCGTGATTTGGAGCCTGACGACGACGGCGATGCGGATCAGGTGTCGCAATGGCAAATGGTCTTTGACAGTTATTACATCCAGACCTCGCGGCGCAACGATCACACGTTGAACCTGAGCGGCTGGAACAGCAGTTATACCGGCGAGCCGATTCCGGAAGAAGAGATGCGGGATTGGGTCGAGCAGACGGTCTCGAAGATACTCGAGGAAAAACCCGGCCGCGTGTTCGAAGCGGGTTGCGGGGCAGGACTGCTTCTCGAGCGGATCGCTCCTCACACGTCACGATATTGGGGCGCCGACGTCGCGCCGGAGTCGCTTCGGTTCCTCGAACGGCGGCTCCTCGATCTCGGCCACAATCTGGACAATATCAAGCTGCTTAATCAGGCGGCTGATAACTTCGACGGCGTCGCGCCCGACTCGTTCGACGCAGTCATTCTGAATTCGGTCGTTCAGTACTTCCCAGGCGTCGACTACCTTTTTAATGTATTGAAACAAGCTGCCGAAGCCATCGAGCCGGGCGGGTTCATCTACATCGGCGACGTGCGCAGCCTCGCGCTGGTCGAAGCCTTTCACCTCTCCGTTCAATTGCACAAGGCTGAGCCCACCGTCACGCGGGCTGAACTGCGCAACCGCATCAGGATCGAGATGGCGAAGGAGCAAGAACTGGTGATCGACCCGCAATTCTTTCACTCGCTCGGAAATTACTTGCCGAAGATCACGCACGCGCAACTTCAACTCAAGCGCGGCCGGTATCAGAACGAGATGACCAGGTTCCGTTACGACGTGCTGCTCCGCGTCGGCGACGGCCGTTACCCTGACGGGGCTCAACACCGGGTTATGTGGGACGAGCAATACACGACGCTCGATTCGCTGAAGCGTCTTCTCGAGACGACTGATTATGACGTGTTGAACGTGGTCAAAGTTCCGAACGCCAGGCTTCGCTACGAAGCCATAGCTCTCGAGTGGCTGAAGAGCGAAGACGAACGTACGACGGTCGGCGAATTCCAGCAAACCGCGCCCGAGAGAATCATCGGCGTCGAGCCGGAGAATTTCTGGGCCCTCGGCGAAGGTCTGCCGTTTTCAGTCGAGATTTATGGCGACGCCTACGGCGCCGAAGGCTACTACGACGTGGTGTTTCGCCGCGAAAGCGCCGGCTGGATCGCCGGCTCAAGCCCGCTCGAATCAAACCTCGGCTTGAACGATTCTCCTTCAGCCGATTGGCGCCGATTCGCGAATAGTCCGCTCCAGGAAGGGCTCGCTTCGAAGATCGTTCCGCGATTGCGCGATTACCTCAAACAGAGATTGCCCGAATATATGATCCCATCCGCGTTCGTGATGATGGAATCACTCCCGCTGACGAAGAACGGCAAGATCGACAGGAAGGCGCTGCCCAACCCGGGCGACGCCGGCCGCGCCGTTGAAACCAGTTTCGTCGCGCCTTGCACGGCCACCGAAGAAAAGATAGCCGGAGTCTGGAAACAGGTCCTGGGAGTCAGCCAGGTAGGCGTTCAAGATAAGTTCTTCGAGATCGGCGGTGATTCGTTGAAGCTCGTGCGGACTTTCAGGTTGCTCAGCGACGTGTTCCCCAACACGTTCACGGTCGTCGACCTTTTCAATCACAACACGATCCAGTCGCTCAGCAATCACATCGACCGGTTCTTTATTCCACAAGAAGCGCCGTCAGCCGTTTATGGTTTTGAGATCTAGCGACGCTCGGCGATTTTCCGGAATAGCCGCTGATTTCCGCTGACTGCGTAACGCTGATCCGCGCGGATCAGCGTTACGCAGTCAGCGCAAATCAGCGGTTCCTCCCTTCCCCATTTTGTTTAGCTCAAGCTGAACTCAAGCTCGATCTTACACAAACAAGTCAACTTTGAAACTTTTGGAGTAAGCGTCAATGCAACGAGAAGACGTCGCCATCATTGGAATCAGCGGATTGTACCCGGAGGCCGACGATTTGAGCCGGTTCCGATCGAATCTGAGCGCCGGGCGAGACAGCGTCCGTGAAATCTCCGCCCAGCGCAAAGAACTGGCGGGACTCGCGGCGTCGGCCGATTGCCCGGTGATGGCCGGCCTCGACCGCGTGAGCGAATTCGATCATGCCTTCTTCAACATCTCTCTCAAGGAAGCCGAGTACATGGATCCGCACCAGCGAGCGCTTTTGCAACTCGCTTGCGCCGCGATTCAAAACGCCGGGTACGGCTTGAAAGATCTGAAAGGAAGCAAGACGGCCGTGATCGTCAGCGCGAGCAACAACGACTACAGCACCCTGCTGGCCGAGCCGGATCCGATGGCAGTGACGGGCAATCTTCCCGCCGCGCTGGCCGGCCGAATTTCATACGCCTTGGATTTGCGCGGGCCCGCGCAGGTTATCGACACCGCGTGCTCGTCTTCGCTGGTGGCCATTCATGAAGCCTGCGTGAAACTCTCAGCGGGTGAAGTCGACTATGCGCTTGCGGGAGGATTCAATCTCTTTTTTCGGAGCGATCCTCTGGGCGCCGGCTCGATCGGAATCGCTTCGAGCACGGGCCGCGCGAGGGCGTTCGATGAAGCGGCGGACGGCACGAGCTGGGGTGAAGGCGGAGGCCTTGTGCTACTCAAACGATTGAGTTGCGCGATCGAGGACCGCGATAACATCCACGCGGTGATCAAAGGCGGCGCGGTTAATCAGGACGGTGGACGTTCGAATGGACTTGCCGCGCCGAGTCCCGGCGCGCAGGCCGACGTATTGGCCGAAGCGTGGAAGAACGCCGGCGTCGATCCGGCGACCATCGGATGCATCGAAGCCCACGGAACCGGCACCGTGCTCGGCGACCCCATCGAGATACAGGGAATCACCGACGCCTTCAGGCGAATAACCACTCGCCGTCAATTCTGCGCGATCGGCTCGGTGAAGACGAACATCGGACATTTGATTGGAGCCGCCGGAATCGCCGGACTGACCAAGGTCGTCCTCTCACTCAAACAAAAGAAGCTCTTCCCGTCGGTTCATTTCAATAGACCAAACCCGTTCATCGACTTCGAGAATTCTCCGGTCTTCGTCAACGTCCAACTGAAGGACTGGACGCTCGAAGAAGGCGCAGAGGCGAGACGAGCCGGCGTTAGCTCTTTCGGGCTCAGCGGCACCAACGCGCATCTGGTGTTGGAAGAAGCTCCCGCCAAGCCGCGAGAGGATCAAGGCGCGATTGGTGCGGCGCCGGTGGTGATCTCGGCCGCAACCGCCGCGTCGCTACAACGCTACGCCGCCGCACTGGCCGTTTTTCTAAAAGACTCCGACGCGCCGCTCGGCGACGCCGCCTACACGCTGGCGAAAGGCGGCGATCACTACTCATGGCGGTACGCCTTCGCGGCAACGGACAAACAGCATTGCATCTCCGTTCTCGAAGACCTGGCAAGCGGCGGTGAAACCGCTTTCAGCAAGAGCGAGTCAGACGTTCCCGTCGTTTTTCTCATCTCGGCCGGCGAGCGAGTGGATCAAGATCTAGTCGATGAACTGTCCGCCCTTTATGAGGTCTTCCGAGGCGTTCATCACGACTGCCTGTCGCTTGCGGGCGCGCAGGCTTCAACAAGCGGCGTCCGAGCCTTCGCGTTCTACTATGCTCTCAACTCAATGATTCAGTCCTTTGGCGTCTCGACCAATCAGGTCATCGGAACGGGTTTGGGCAACGTGCTGGTTTCGGTGATTACGGGCAAGACCGAGTTGAAAGAAGGGCTGGCGAAAGCGGCTGCGTTTCAAACGCCTCATGCCGAGTTCAACAGAGCGAAGCTCAAGAGCGTGATTCAAGACATGACGCGAGACCGCAAACCGGTCTTTCTCGAACTCGGACGTCAGGGCGTGCTTTCGAACGAGATTGCGAGCCTCGGCAATGAGCTTGGCGGAGTGACCGTTCTCTCATTGCTTCCAACGTCCGAGGCCAAAGCGCCATTAGACGCCATCGCTCAATTGTACATGGCCGGCGTCTCGATAGACTGGGATCTGTTCTACAAAGACAGCCGCCGTTATCGAGTCGAATTACCGGCTTATCAATTTGAACCGACTCATTGTTGGGCGAAGGTGCGTAAGCAAACCATCGAGCTAACGGAGCCAACCGGCGAGATCGAAGCGAACGCCGCCGAACCCCTTGGCCTCCTCGCCGAGCAAGACGCGCGCGGCCTCGAGCAAGAGATGGCGGCCATCTGGGGAGAGGCTCTCAAGATCAAAGAGATAAGCCTGGATGACGATTATTTCGATCTGGGCGGCAACTCCCTCAACGGCGCCCAGATAATCAGCCGAATCGAAAGCCGGCTCAACGTCAAGATCTATTTCGAAGACATTTACGATTATTCAAGTATTAGAGCGCTCGCGGAGTACATCGATAGTCAACGCGTTGAAGCAACGGCTGAAGCGGCGGTTGAACCTTCGTCCGCTGCGCCGATCCGCCTCGAAGAGTTGGCTCGGCCGGCTCCATCGAATGAAGAAGACGGCCTTCCCCTTTCTTCAGGTCAACAGCGGATGTGGTTCCTGAGTCAGCTCGAGCCAGATAGTCCGTTTTACAACATTCCGATTGCGGCGCGGCTGACTGGGTCGCTTGACGCCTCTGCTCTCGAACGAAGCTTGAACGAAGTGGTTCGGCGGCATCAGGTTCTACGCGCGAATTTCATCAATAGCGACGGCCGCGCGGTTCAGGTGATCGCGCCCGAGTCGACAACGCCCCTCGCCTTGATCGATCTGAGCGGAAGAACCGAAGCGGATCGCGAAGAACGCGCGCGCGAGCTCGCCGGCGAAGAGGCGAAGCGTCCATTCGACCTGAGCACGGGCCCTCTCCTGCGGGCTACGTTGATTCGGATGAGCGCAAGCGATCATCTGGTAGTTCTGGTGATGCACCACATCATCTCGGATAACTGGTCGGCCGCGCTCTTCATTAAAGAAGTGGCGGCTCTTTACGAAGCGTTCTTGAACCGGCGTCCCTCGCCTCTGCCGCCGCTGCGCGCACAGTACTCCGACTACGCCGCGTGGCAACGGCAGTGGCTCGAAGGCGCCGAGGTCGGGAAGCAACTCGACTACTGGAAGAGCCGGTTGGGCGGCGCGCTTCCCGTGCTCGGACTTCCGGCCGATCGTTCCCGTCCCGCCACGCAGAGTTTTCGCGGAGGCAGGCAGTCATTTGCTTTGGCGGGTGAACTCGCCGATTCGCTCAAGGCGCTGAGCAAGCGCGAGGGAGCGACTTTGTTCATGACGCTGCTCGCCGCGTTCAAGGCGCTGCTTCACCGGTATAGCGGGCAGGACGATATCATCGTGGGGGCTCCGATAGCGGGCCGCACTCGCGATGAATTCGAAAACCTCATTGGCTTCTTCGTCAACACTCTCGCTTTAAGAACCGATCTTTCCGGCGATCCCGATTTCAGCACGTTGATAAAACGGGTTCGCGAAACCGCGCTCGGCGCATACGCGAATCAGGAGACTCCGTTCGAGAGATTGGTCGAGATGCTTCAACCCGAACGCAGCATGAGCCGCGCGCCGATTTTCCAGGTCTTATTCGTCTTCCAGAACCTGTCGATGCAAGCGGTCGATCTGCCCGGCCTGACAATGAGAATCGTCGAACCTGAAAGCGAAACGGCGCAGTTCGATCTCATACTTTCGATGATGGAGTCCGAAGACGGAATGCTGGGACGATTCGAATACAGCAGAGACCTGTTCGACGCCGCGACGATCGAACAACTGGCCGGCCATTTCACCAATCTGCTCGCCGGCGCCGCGGCGGCCCCTCAAACACCGATCTCGAATCTGGCGTTGCTTGACGACGATGAGCGGACGAGATTGCTCGTTGAATGGAACGACACCGGCGTTGAAGAGTGGCGCGGCCTATGCGTAACCGGCCTGTTCGAACAGCAAGCAGCCGCGAATCCTAAAGCGGCCGCGGTAGTGTTCAACAATATCGCCCTCAATTACGGAGAACTCAATTCCAAAGCTAATCGGCTTGCTCACTACTTGCGGAGCGCCGGAATAGGCCGTGAGAGCCGGGTCGCGATCTGTATGGACCGATCGCATGAAATGATAGTGTCGCTGCTTGGAGCTCTCAAAGCGGGCGCCGCTTACGTGCCGATCGATCCGGCTTATCCACCCGAGCGCCTGGCCTACATAATCTCCGACGCGGACGTTAGCGTCGTGCTCACACAGGAATCGCTGAAGACCGGATTAATCGAACATGGCGTCCCGGTGATATCGGTGGATTCTCGGTGGGAAGAAATTGCACGTCACTCGGACGAGAATCCGAACGCGGACCTTTCGCCTGACAACGCCGCTTACGTTATCTACACGTCGGGCTCGACCGGCAAACCCAAGGGTGTGGTTGTCACTCACGGCGCGCTGTCGAATTTCGCGCTGGCCATGATTGAAAGAATCCGGCTCGGCTCCGGCGACCGGTTCCTGGAATTCGCGTCATTGAGCTTCGACGCCTCAGCGGTTCAGATATATCCAACGTTGCTGAGCGGCGCGGCGCTGATCCTTCATGAGGCTCCAGGCCGATTGTCGAACTCCGAACTCCTCGAGTTCTGCGCCGATCAGGACATCACCGTTCTCGACTTGCCGGCCGGCTTCTGGCGGCAGTGGATCGCCGACGTTGCGTCACGCGGCGCGACTTTGAAAGGATCGATCAGGGTATTCATGACCGGCGGCGAAAGCGTTCCGGGCGATATTCTCCGAACCTGGGCTTCACTCGTCGATGGGTCGGCGCGATTCATAAGCTCCTACGGCCCGACCGAGGCCACGGTGACCACGACTCTGTTTCGAATTGCCGCACGAGACGCGGCGAGCTTCTCGCTTCCCGCGTGCCCGACCGGATGCAGGCTGGCGAATGCAACAGTCTATCTGCTCGACCCTCGAATGCAGCCCGTGCCGATTGGAGTGGCCGGAGAGATTTACATTGGCGGAGCGGGCGTGGCGCGAGGTTACTTGAACCGGCCGGACCTCACCGCGGAAAGATTCACGCCGGATCCATTTACGGGCCAGGGCGCGCGCCTCTATCGTACGGGCGACCTTGCGCGATACCTTCGACGTGGCTCCATCGAATTTCTTGGCCGAATGGACGATCAGGTCAAGATTCGCGGTTTCCGGGTTGAGCTTGGCGAAATCGAGGCTCTGCTTCAAGAGCACCCGGACGTGCATCAGGCGGTCGTCCTGGCGCGAGATGATTCTCCGGGCGGCAAACGTCTGGTCGCTTACATCGAGCCCGAAGCGGGAACGGATCCCGCGGCAAGCGAATTGAGAGCCTTCATAAAAGAGCGGCTGCCCGATTTCATGGTTCCATCCGCCTTCGTGAAACTCGAACGGTTTCCGTTGACGCAGAATTCCAAGATAGACCGTCAGGCGCTACCAGCACCTGACGACTCGGGGTCGGATTTCGATCCTGATTACGTCGCTCCGCGCAATCCCACCGAAGAGATAATCGCGAACATCTGCGGCGAAGTGCTTGGTCGCGCCCGCGTTGGCGCGTTTGACGATTTCTTTGCGGCCGGCGGCCATTCGCTGCTGGCGACGCAGGTTGTATCGAGACTGCGCGAAGCCTTCGACGTCGAGCTGCCGTTGAGAAAGCTGTTCGAAGCTCCTTTCGCCGCCGGCATTGCTCGGTTGGTCGACGAGGCGAGGCGGCGAACCGCCAGCCTGCCGTCTCAACCGATACGTCCCGTCGACCGAGGCCGCCCGCTGCCTTTGTCTTTCGCGCAACAACGGCTCTGGTTTCTGGATCAGCTCGAGCCCGACGGCGCCGCGTTCAATATACCGAGCGCGGTTGTACTAAAGGGCCGGCTCGATCTCCAGGCTCTCGAGCGAAGCTTCAATGAAATTGTGCGCCGTCACGAAGCGCTGAGGACGACTTTTAAGGATGTGAATGGGCGTCCCACGCAGGTTATCAACGAGCCCGGTTCTCTGACCATTCCGGTTACCGATCTAACTCACATTCACGGTGATGAGAAGCAAGACGAGCGCCGGCGGCTTGTATTCGCCGAGGCTCGGCAGCCGATGGATCTCGGCGCCGGTCCGCTCATTCGTATCAAACTGCTTCGTCTGGAAGAAGATGAATACATTCTGCTGTTGACGATGCACCACATCATCTTTGACGGGTGGTCGCTCGGCATACTGCTCGACGAGATCGCTGTCCTTTACGAGGCGTTTTCAAACGGTCTCGAGTCTCCGTTGCGGGAGTTGCCGATTCAATACGCCGACTTCGCGTGCTGGCAGCGTGAATGGCTGACGGGCGGCGTGCTTCAATCGCTGCTCGACTACTGGCGTTCGCGCCTCGAAGGGGCGCCGCCTCTCGCGTTGCCGGCGGATCGGCCTCGGCCGGCGTCTCCTACGTTTCGCGGCGCGCGCCGTTACTTCAAGCTCGATCGGGATCTGAGCGAAGGACTCACGCTCTTGAGCCGCCGTGAAGGCGTCACGCTGTTCATGAGCGCTCTTGCCGGTTTCACCGCGCTGTTGCATCGCTACGGCGGCCAGGAAGACATCGTAATCGGCGCCGACATAGCCAACCGCGACCGCCTCGATATCGAGCGGTTGATGGGATGCTTCTTCAATCACGTCGTGCTGCGGACCGATCTCAGTGGAAAGCCGAGTTTCAGGGAGTTGCTGAAACGAGTCCGCGAAACGACGCTCGGCGCGTATGCGCATCAGGATTTGCCGTTCGACGTGCTTGTCGAGTCGCTCAAGCCGGAGCGAACGCCCGGACAGTCGCCGCTGTTTCAAGTCTTGTTTGTGTTTCAGAATGCGCCGATGCCGGCGATCGAGCTTTCGGGTCTCAGCTTTACGCCGCTCGAAATCGACGGCGGTGTTTCGAAATTCGATCTCACCCTTTTTATGAGCGGCGGCGCCGCCGAAATAAACGGAGCTCTGGAGTACAGCACCGAGATGTTCGCGCCGGCTACAATCGATCGGCTCGTCGAGAGATTTCAAAACCTTCTCGCGGACGCGGTTCGGAATCCCGACGCCGGCCTGCAAAGCCTGTCGCTTGGCGCGGAAGAAGAGTCCCACGAGTTTGTGTGCGCCTTCAACGAAGCGCTTGAACCCGCGGCATGACTCGCCCTCCG
>JAHFUG010000649.1 GCA_023265195.1 Blastocatellia bacterium
CGGTTCAGTGGGATTATCATATTGAATGACCTTTCCACGTAAGGGATACTCGTTCCGGTTCCGCGCGGCGGAAGCAGACGATCGAGCAACGATGATAACTTCTACCGAATCGCCAGACTGAAATGGTAAGTCGCTAAGGGTGAGAGTTCCATCTCGAGTCAATTTCGTTTCTAGTCGGAAGGTGTTCATGCCGGTTCTCGCTTTTTCCACGATTATTAAACGATCGCGCTTCTTCTAACCACAGCGCCAGAGCGCAGTCCCCAGTCAAGTCACTCATTCCTCAGATGATCTACGGAGTTCGCGCGCAAAGTAGTTGGACTGCACACGAAGTACGTTCTTACTGAGATTATGATCCGAGGTCCTGTTTGGAGTGACCTCGTAGTTCATACAGTCTCTTACTGCGTCCACGACTCCAGGCGTTCCACCCAGTTTCGGAAATGAGGGCATTCTCGCCGAATGGTGTCGAGGCCGATCTCCAAAGCGGCCAGCACTCCAGACAGCGGCTTTTGATAGCCGGGTATCAAAGCCTCGATCTGCTTCGATGGAGCGGTGATCGGGGAATCATTGATTTCCTCCGGGGTTTCAAAAGCATCCCGAATCGCTTTGAGCTTGGGAATTAGTTCGGTTTTACCTATCGCGCTCGCGAAGCGCTCACAGTCGCTGAAGAGCAGGCCCTCGAATTCGTGCATCATCACGTAGGGTACGAACCGGTTCGAATTGAAATCGTCGCCAAGCTCGGCGCAAATATCGCGCGCCAACTCGTCCTGAACAGTCACCGCTTTCAGTCGAAACGATAGTTGCCCGGCCGCGGCGCGGCCAGGCCATGCCCGCGGACCGCTTTGCGGCAGAGCGTAGTAATCCACCATTGTCGTTGATAGGGAGCCCGCGTCTTCCTTGAGGTGGTTGAGTATGTCCGCTCGGACCGACTAGAATAACCGATGGCCGATAAGTTTCGGGTTGAAGAAACAAGGTGGTCAGCGCTATGAAACGCAATGACCCATCGGACAATGATGAGGCGTCAAAGTATGCTTCGGATCCCTTGTGGCGCCATTCAAACCTGATCTTGTCAGGGTTGAGCTTTTGCGGCTCCAAAAGGAAATCATCAAAGAACGGGGCCACGCGCTGCACGGCGCCGCGGATCATCTTGTAGGATGATTCGTGCTTCTTTCGCAGATAGTAAAGGAAGGCGGGTAGATTCGATCCGTCAGGACGCAGGTAGCGGTTGTCGTTCAAATCGGCTGTTTTCTTCATCGGCGAAGTCGAACTCGTATCGTGAAAGTGGTGCAGACGCCACTTGTCCAAGTGATTGCGGACATACGTCGCAATTGCAGTAGATTCGGAAGCGCTAATTCCCGCCTCCTTGCCAACGCGGTCAACCGGCCTCCCAAGCGGCTCCGGATAGCGAGTCGAATCCCAGAAGTAGACCTTTTCAGTTTGTGGCGTCAGTTCGTCGGCGCCTGTTGGCTGGAGATCGATCTCATATTGGTTCTTTCCATCTTGAAACGAGATATGGATATGCAGCGTCTTCGTTAAGGCTGATCCGAAGTGCAGCACCTTATCGGCTCCACCCGCCTTGATGACATAGTCTTGCAAATGTCCCTCTCGAATGGAGTGCAAAAAAGAAAAGACGCTTATGGAAGTTCGACTTGCCTGAACCATTCGGCCCAATGACGACGTTGATCGCGCCGAGCTTGAGCTTCTCGAGAGAAGCAATGCTCCTGAAGCCTCTGACTGTAATGGTGTCAAGCTCTGGCATGTGTTTGAACTCAATTGAGCGTTTCAGGAAGACTGGCGAGCCTTCCACTGACCGCACCAGTCGTCCTTACAAGTCGTGGGCCATAGCGGCTGGCAGGGGATAGAGCCGACCTTTGTTGGGTGCATCGTAGGCGGATAGCATCGTCGTCTCGAAAGCCTCAGCCGTAATGAGCGACTTATCGTATCCCGGAAAATACGTGCATTCAAGCTGTCTGTTCTCAATATTGATTGACACATGCCCGGCCCAGGATTACATTTAGGCGACAATAGGAAGCCGCCGGACCGGTGGAGCCGGCGGCGAAGACCGCAGCCCGCTCCTGTGGTCACACGAGAACCTTTCTCGATCCATTGATCGTTGGCCCTCACTTTATAGAGAGGAATCACGTTTATGAAACGCACCTTTGGATTCTGCCTGAGCCTCTTCCTGACACTCGGACTTCTCATGATCGCGCGGTCTATCGGCGCCGGAGCTTCGGCGCCGCCCGTGACATTCGCCAAAGACGTAGCTCCCATTCTGTACAAGAACTGCGTTGTATGTCATCGCCCCGGCGAGATCGCGCCTATGTCGTTCCTCAGTTACAAAGACGTCCGGCCGTGGGCGAAATCGATTCGCGAGGTCGTCGTCGACAGGCGCATGCCGCCCTGGCTCGCGGACCCGCACTATGGAGAATTCTCGAACGATCGGAGCCTGTCACAGAAGGAGATCGACACCCTCGTCGCCTGGGTTGATGGAGGCGCGAAGGAAGGCGCCGCCAAAGATCTGCCGCCTGCTCCAAAAGGGCCGGAGGAAGGTTGGAAGCTAGGCAAACCCGACGTGATCCTATCGATGACCGAAGAGGCCAGCGTGCCTGCTGACGGCGTCGTGGCCTACCGGTACTTCGCTATTCCCACCAATTTTACTGAAGACAAATACGTCCAGTTCGCGGACATCAAGCGGGGCGATCCCAGCGTGGTTCATCACGTCATCGTCACCGTCCGTGAACCGGGACAGGGCGCTCTTCCCTCGGCCGGCGAAATTCGTCAAGGCGGCGAGAGACTCGGCGGCGGAGAAGCTCGCACCGCGCAACAACAGCAAGCGCAGAACAGGGGCGGCACTCAAGACGGGATGCTCGTCGGCTGGGCCCCCGGCATGAGTCCGCTGATGCTGAAGCCCGGCCAGGCGAAGCTGATCAAGAAAGGCTCGACGCTCATCTTCCAAATGCACTACACGACCAACGGGGCCGCTTCAAAGGATCGCACGAGCGTCGGGCTCTACTTCGCCAAAGCGCCCGTAGAGAAGCGCGTGATTACGACGGCGGCGGCGGCCC
>JAHFUG010000305.1:0-4990 GCA_023265195.1 Blastocatellia bacterium
GATTGACCGCGACGTTCTCCGCGAACTTGTTTATGTACTCTTCTCTAATCACGGCCGCTAACCTGATCCCTTCGCATACCGCGGCTACGTGGGCTCCAAAAACGTACCGGTCGAAGTCAGGCACCCTTCCCTTCAACTCGGTTCCGTCGATGAGCGCGCGGGCATGGCCTCGTTTGCGGCATTCGGCTGCGACAATGTCAATGAGATGCAGAGCGTTCTGTCGTCCCCATCTCCCGCCGGTCGTGATGAGAAGGTAGCCCTCCGCGTCAGCGATTTGGTGACGCACTTTCATGTTACGCACCTCGGGAAGTTGACCCGCCTCACCGTATCCGAGCCCGCTTGGAACTCGGGCCCAGGAATCATTACCGAGGTTTTCAAAAGAAACCGATCGACAATGCGTCGAGGGGCGGCCAGGTACATACTTTCCTTGAGTTCTATATTACGGATCGCATCCTAGTGAGCGTTAGCGGTTCATTGGGTGAGGGTACGACGCTTAACGCTCAAAGGAGATTCGCTACAACCAGTTTTTCTTAGAGGCCTCACGAATGCCGGTTGTCAGCGCCAACCGATATTCTCAGGGAGCATTATGCGCCCCAGGCGGAACCGCCACAAGCATTGGTTGACGGCGGCATCCAACCAGCCCCTTTCCGGCCTTCTCCAACGCCGTGGAAGAATGGTGGAACTCGAGCAACGCCGCCGCTTTGATTCTCGCCGAACTGGTTTGGGTCCGGGCGCGGCAGGCGCAAGAGTCAGCCCTTCAAGCGAATGGAGCCCGGGCCGCGGCGTTAGGATTCGAGAGATAGCAGCCAGGCTAGCGCTTCGGAATCGGATGCGAAGACGTTCGCACGTAGTCCCGCGTTCAGGGCCACGGTGACGCCGAAATGTTCCGGATCGATGTATTCAGGGCGAGCGACCATTGCCAGGCTCACCGCCCCCTTAGCCGCTTCGGCCCATTCTTGAACGAACCAGTATCGCTCACTCAATGTGGGTGGAGCGTAGCCTGTGAGCCTGGTGACGTCGGCCAGAAGTCTTGGAACGCCCTGCTCACGGCAGAAGGCGATGGCGCCCTTGACCATCTCGACCGCGCCTCGCAGGCTAACTTCACCTTCGGGGTAAAAGCGTGCGTAGTCTTCAGCGATTGTCAGTCCCATTGGAGCGTTCATATCCTGTCCCTACGGTCATGCCCGATGTAACCGAAATTCTGTTGGTTTTCGTTTCGGAAGGCCGCTGTCTCCGCGGCCAGGCATCTTTGCTTGAGATTGCGTCCGGAAATCGAGCGGAAAAATAGCGCTGGTTCTTCAGGGAACGGGCAACTTAGGTTAGCAACTCAAGCGAGCAGGAACACATTGAGCAACGGCGCCATAACGCCGAGCGCCATAGAATCGAGGGCCAACGGCTCACCGTCATCAATGGCGCTCGGCTCCCTCCCTTTTGGTTCGTCATACCAACTCCTTGTTCGTCATACCAGGTTCAACGGCTCGGTCCAATTCTAATCCAACTGGACCACGCCGCAAGCGATGCGCGCTCCACCAGCGCCAGGAGGCGCTCCGGTCGTTCCCAGGTCTTCAAGCGCATGGACAATCACCGCGCTGCCATTCGCGTCTATGATGCTCAGAGGGCCGGGGGTGAGGGTGATGCGGCTCGTTGTGTGCACGAACGTGGCGCGGCCCGCTGGATTGGCCTCCAGGTTTGGAAGGTCTCCCATATGGAACGGGTGATTGGTGTCCGGTGGAGTCGAGTTGCCGAAGGGGCCTGGATCGAAGTGGCCGCCCGCCCCGCCGAATGGAACGGCCGTGTCCGCGCAGCTCCCGTTCTCGTGGAGATGGAATCCGTGCTTTGATCCGGGCGCCAGGCCCTGTACCGTAACGATCACCTTCACGGTTGGCAGGATGCCGTCGTCGGTCTGCAGGAAAAGCACATGCCCTGAAATGCCGGAGCCGGCTGCCCCGGCGATATCGGCATGAGCCGTGGTGATGTGAGCCGCGGAGCCTTTCCCAATGCCGCTGAGCACCAGGAGGACTCCAAGTAAGAACGTCAAACCTAGCTTGAGGAATGGTCTCATATTCTTCTCCTTTTATTGACTTACGGCCACTCTACGTGGCCGCGCAACCAATCATACGGCTGCGGGGCGGATTCTATAGCCGCCGGTAGCGCAAGGCAAGTATCTCGAATTGAGTACGTGAATGGCGGATGGTGGGTGGGACCGTGATGCGTTGGTTACGAATCTGGCCTTGTTCATTTGCTTCGTGTTTTGACGTTCAGAGATATTCACGATGCGGTTGCGCCGAACATTTTTTCTCGTTGTAGCCCGTGTGGCGCGGAATGAATGTACGGGCGGCACTCCGTGGCCGCCCCTCCTGAGGGCGCGTATTCTTCTTGCGAAGAACCGATCCCTCAGGAGGGGCGGCCACGGAGTGCCGCCCGTACATTCATTCCGCGCCACACGGTCAAACGGGAAGTTATTTTTTTACGCTTCCTAAGCGGCTGGCGATTCTCTTCTTCCGAGGGAGCAAAGTAGTTCAAGTTCGGTTCCTCACTGGCGCAAAGGGCGGTCGATAAGTACTGTTTGGTCATGCGTGACGGCGCAATCAATCAGTTCCGCGGAGTGCGCACGCTCGGCTGCTTCAATGACTCCGCCAAGATCACATCATCACATGTCGGGAGAAGAAACGGTTCTCCCCTTGAAACGCGAGAGCGGCCGAATGACGGCGCAACGGGCCGCTTGGAAGAGGGTGGCGACAAAAGCGGTGGCTACGAACGTGTTCCTCTGGGAGCGTCACTATGAAGGTAAATAACAGGGCCGCGTCAACGGCAATCGACACGCTGCATGGCTCTAAGATCTATCCACTGATGGATCGTTCCAATTCCGGGATTACATCCTGCAGTCTGGCCGAAGAGATTCTGCCGCCAGGCTGCGCGGTAAGGCCTCACTTCCATCGGGAGATCGAAGAGATCTACTACATACTATCCGGCCGCGGATTGATGACGGTGGGAGAAGATCAACGCGAGGTTGGATCGGGCGACTCCGTCTACGTTCCCCGAGGGGCGCGCCATACTCTGGAGAACACAGGCGCCGAGGAAATCAAGCTGCTGCTTGTGTGCGGGCCGGCATTCACGCATGAAGACGAGAATCCCATCGACTGATCGCCGGGACCAAACGCGGACAGCCGCTTCAATCCCCCGCTACAGTGGCATCCGCGCTGGCGGGAGAGGCCGAAGCCGCCGCCGTCATTACTCTAGTTCTCTTGATATCCTTTAGGTATTGGTCCATCGCGTGCGCGGCCCCGCGCGCCGCCGCCACCGCGGTGACCACGAGGTCGGCGCCTCGCACATCGTCACCGCCGGCGAACACGCCGGGGCGTGACGTGCGGCCGGTCTCCTCGGATTCAACCTTGATGAGTCCTTTTCTGTCGGCTGCGAGCCCGGGTGTTGTTTCGGGGATTTCAGTGTCGGCGGAATAGCCAATCGCCAATACAACGGTGTCGCAGTCGATATGGAACTCCGATCCCTTAATTGGGACCGGGCTTCGCCGGCCTGAGATGTCTGGCCGCCCAAGCTCCATTCGGATAAGCTCCATCCCAACAATTTCGCCTTCTTCATCGCCAATGAACTTCGTGGGAGTTGTGAGGTAGTTGAAGACCACTCCCTCTTCATGCGCATGGGAACGTTCTTCGGCGCGGCCCTGCATCTCGGCTTCGGTCCTTCGATAAACCAGTGTCACCTGCGAATCAGGCGCAAGCCGCTTCGCCGTGCGAACGCAGTCCATGGAGGTGTCACCCCCGCCTACGACAACCGTGTGTTTGCCTGAATGAGGCAAGGCCCGCTGCCATTCGGGGAGGTCCTCGAAAGGAACGTTCCCTCGCACCAGATAGTCTGTTGCTTGATAGACGTTCTTAAGACTCTCGCCATCCATCTCCAACTTGCCGCCTACCGGGGCTCCGTATCCCAGGAAAACCGCGTCGAAGTTATGATCGTGCATCAAGGCGTCTACCGTCAGGCCCGCGCCTATTCTCACCCCGCAGATGAACTCGACGCCCATTTCTTCGAGGTGGCTAATCAGCGCGTCCACTACGCGCTTCTCGAGCTTGAAGTTCGGGATGCCGTACAGCAGCAACCCTCCAGGTTTGGGCCACGCGTCATAGACCACGCACTTATGGCCGGCGGCCGCGAGCTCCTCGGCAACGGTCAAGCCCGCGGGTCCCGCACCTACTATCGCAACACGCATTCCCGTTGGCTCGTGTATCTCGCGCTTTGGAAAGCCCTCGGTCTTGACCTGGTAGTCGGTGCAAAAAGCTTCAAGCTTGCCGATGAAAACCGGAGGATACTTATATCCCACCACGCAAGCGCCTTCGCACAATTTTTCCTGCGGGCATATTCGTCCGCAGATTTCCGATTCGTTGTTGGTCTCGCGAAACTTGTTGGCGCCGCCGATGAAGTCGCCGTTTTCAATCAACCAGAGCGCGGCGGGAATGTCGTTGCCGACCGGACAGGCCACGGTGCAGGGCTGGTGCTCGCATTGAAGACATCGAGCCGCCTCCACCATAGCCAGTTCGGGAGTGTATCCGAGAAATACTTCGCCCCAATTGTGAATTCTCTGATTGGCGTCTTGTTTCGGCACGGGAACCCTGGCGATCTTGAACTTTGCTTGACGTTCTGGATTCATCGTCACCCCTTACTGATTGAAGATTATTTCACGGCCCTTCTCCAAATTGAAGAGAAGATATTTTTGGCCACACGGGACGCAAACAACGCAACCATGAGAGATCATATTCGCTTGATCCCCGGTTCACCTTACCCAATTACTTTATCGGTTTTGACTGAACGTCGATGCTTAAAAACAAAGCAAGAATACAGATGCGCCAGTCTAGCCGCCGTCGCCTCCCGTGTCAAGGGTAACAAGAAATACACTGACTTAGTTCAAAGTCCGAGCTTGAGTCGTTTTATGCCGATCGTTACGAGAATTCTGTTCGCGTTTCCCCTGAGGACCGCA
>JAHFUG010000305.1:5090-9381 GCA_023265195.1 Blastocatellia bacterium
GATATCAAGGGCGGAGCCCTTGGCTAGCTTGCCCGAATTAGAACCTTGAGCTTGGAGGTGCTCGCAGCGCCGAAGCGCCGAAGCCACCACCTCGAATGCCGGCTCCCGGCGTGTGTTAGAATCCAGGGATGAGTCCTGAATCGCTCAAGAAGCTGCTGGTCGACGTTCGCGAAGGCCGGATAAATCCTGATGATGCGCTTGAGCGGTTAGCCAACCTGCCCTATGAGAATCTGAACTACGCTCGCATTGACCATCATCGCGAGTTGAGGACTGGATTTCCGGAAGTCATCATGGGTGTAGGCAAAACGCCGGACCAGATCGAGCAGATCGCAGCCAGGATATTGGCCAGAGGTTCGAACTTGATCGTTACCAGAACTGACGAAGAGGTCTTCAACAGAATCAGCGAAGTCAACGCAGCCACTGAGTACCATCGCGAGGCTCGAATGATTACGGCGCTCCAGGATAGAACCGAGCGCGGCGATGGAGTGATCGCAGTCGTTTCGGCGGGCACGTCGGACATCCCCGTCGCGGAAGAAGCAGCCGTGACCGCAACGGCGATGGGCAATCAGGTCAATCGAATCTACGACGTCGGAGTAGCGGGAATACACCGGCTCTTAGATGCGCGTGACGATCTCAGATCCGCGCGGGTTGTCGTCGTAGTTGCCGGAATGGAAGGTGCGCTGCCATCCGTCGTTGGCGGATTGGTGTCAGCGCCTGTCATCGCGGTCCCGACCAGCATAGGTTATGGCGCATCCTTTGGCGGAGTCGCGGCGCTGTTGGGAATGTTGAACTCGTGCGCGTCGAACGTAACCGTAGTAAACATCGACAACGGATTCGGAGCCGGCTTTGTAGCAAGCTTGATTAATAGGAAAAGACGGTAAGGCAGCGGTCAGCGGTCAGCGGTCAGCAGTCAGTGGTCAGCGGTCAGCAGTCAGTGGTCAGCGGTCAGCAGTCAGTGGTCAGCGGTCAGCAGTCAGTGGTCAGCGGTCAGTGGTCAGCGGTCAGCGGTCAGCGGTCAGCGGTCAGTGGTCAGTGGTCAGTGGTCAGCGGTCAGTGGTCAGCGGTCAGCGGTCAGCGGTCAGCGGTCAGCAGGCGACAAGTAGCACTGGCCACTGAGTTCCTACTGGCCAATGCCCACTGGCTACTGACCACTGAGTTTCGACTTTGCTAAATCGCTGAGCGCTTTGCCGTCAACTGTTCTTCCTTCGAGCCGGCTTCGCGCTGCTTTCATCACGGAGCCCATATCCTTCATCGAAGAGGCTCCCGTTTCGGCAACCGCTTCGTCAATTGCCCTCCGCATCTCTTCGTCGCTTGCCGCGGCAGGCAAATAGGATTCAATCAAGCGGGCCTCGTTCTCTTCCTTGATCGCCAGTTCTTCGCGGCCGCCGGCCCGGTATTGCTCGGCCGAATCGCGACGCTGCTTCAATAATGTGTTGAGCACCTTCGTGGCTTCCCCGTCGTCTACCGGACCGGGCAACTCGGTTTCGCGCAACTTGAGCGCGGTCTTTATCATTCGCAACGCGCTCAGCCGTGCGGCCTCTCTTGCTTTCATTGCTTCGGTCAAGTCTCGATTGATTATCTCCACAATTGTCATAATTTGGTTTTGAGTTGTCTATTTTCAGTTTCCAGTTGATTTCGCCCAGCAGGCCGGTTCTTTTCCGAATGTCGGTTTTTCCGCTCCAGTTCTTCGATTCTTCGAATGGCTGCTTTCTCTCCCGCTAACTGACCGCTGACCGCTGACCGCTGACCACTGACCACTGACCACTGACTTGACTACTGATTGTTGCTTTTCCGTTTTTCCTCTTCCTGCTCGAGCTTGTAAAAATCAAGCATCACGTCGCCCTTGCCCTTCAGATC
Source organism: Blastocatellia bacterium (assembly GCA_023265195.1). GTDB lineage: Bacteria > Acidobacteriota > Blastocatellia > UBA7656 > UBA7656 > QHVH01. The sequence goes on from JAHFUG010000305.1 coordinate 6,948, forward strand.
CCGTTCGAGCCGGTTCAGCGCGACTCGCACCACGTCCCGGTGATGCACGCCGCCGCGGCTGGGCACCTGGCTGACCTGAAGCCATAACCTGTGAACCAGGCTCACATCTTCTTCGGTCAAGATAGGCGCGTGAGCGCCCAGATAGTAGCTCTTCTCGCTTCCATCGGGAGCGAGGATACTGAACTGCACTTGACGCCGAGGCTTTTCGGCAAGCCGTTCCCAGGATCGGCCCATTTGCTGCGACTGCTCGTGAGTCGTCATCTTCGCGGAAGTTCCGGCGACTATCTGCTCGACGTCCAGTAACTGAGCGGTCTGTCCCACGGCGTCGAAGATGTTGGCGGCCGGCACAACCAGCAACTCGACCGGCTTGCCGTGCTTTTCGGCCAGCGACACAACGCGCGTAAAGAGGCGCTGCTCGTACTGCGTAAAGAGGTTTTCGTCGTAGAGATCGCGTTCGCCGCCGTCGTGCCCGGTGACCAGCCTTGTGGTCATCACGACGATGTCTTTCTCTTCCGTGTTCGTGGACTCGAGGACGTGGCTCAGATGCGATAGCGTGTTGTAATCGCGAACCGCCACAAGCACGCCGCCAGGCCGCGCGCCGACGACCGACAAGCTTACCGTCTCGCTTTGCTGCAACTGGAACCTGTCCAGGTTCGCCGCCGTCAAGTCCAGCTTTCGCCGGTTGATTCGCTCGGAAACCGTAAAGAGTATGAAGAACAGGACTGTAAAAGTGACGCCCGATATAGTCGCCGTCTTCTTGGTTAACAGGTTTGTCAGAGCAAGCGAAAGCAGTATCAGCGAGATCGTAAACAGCCCCATCGGTATCTCGAGTTTTCCGATGCGGAGATTCAGCGGAACCTTCCACTCGCGGTCTTCAGGACGTTTGAACCTCAGAACCGTTGTGGCGAACGCATTGAAAGTGAAGCTCCATATCACGCCGAATGCGTACGCCTCGGCAAGCGTTACCGTGTCACCGCCGGACGCGATTATCGTGACGATCTGAAGGCCGGCTATCAGGTTTATCATTCGATACGTCGTGCCGAACTTCTTTTGCGGAGCCCGAAACCAATCCGTCAAGACTCCGTCTTCCGAGACGCGATTGAGCACGCCGTTCGAACCTATTATTGAAGTGTTCACGGCCCCGGAGAGCATGAGGAACCCAACGATCACGACGAACGCCTGAAACAACAGCTTCAGCGGCTCCGGGCCAATGAAGTTCACCGCGAGCCCGCTGATCAAATTGTTCACGAAGCTCGGCCGAATCTCGTCCGGTATGATCGCTACCGCGAAGAATGAAACCAACGACGTGAACAGCAGCGAGTAGATAAAGATCACCCATCCCGCTTTCTTCAGGTTCTTCAGCTTCGGGTGCTCGAGCTCGCGATTGACTTGAGCCAGGGTCTCTTCACCACTCATCGCAAGGATCGAATGACCGAAAGCCATCAGCAGTCCGATGACCGCCATGAAACCGGGCGCGTTGTCGGCAATGCGATACCGGTCTCCCTGAGGCTGGAACCAGCGCCACGGCTTGAGCCATCCGAGCGCGTCGGGGTCGATACTCAGGTTGCCGGGCGACGGCAGCGGAGGCATCTGCCCGCCTCTCTGAATCAAGGTCAGGCAACTCCAACCGATCAGGATGACGACCATTACCGTAGCCACATACATTATCCGCATCGCGTCGTCACTGGATTCGTGGATGCCCTTTACGTTGCGCCACCAAAAATAGATGGTCGCCAGAATCGCAATAACCGCGGCCAGGTGGTTGCTAGTGGCCTGGCTTGGATCCCAACTGACGCCGAAGTATTTAAGCGTGGTGGCGGCGAGCCCTACTATATATTGACCCGCGGACACGCCGGAAATCGGCCCGGTGAGTATGAAATCGAAGATCAGAGCGGACACGCTTAGCTTCGCCATCGTGCCGCCCATCGCTTCCTTGACTACTCGGTAGACGCCGCCGCGCGTGAACATAGCGGACGACTCAATGTAGAGCGCCCGAACCGCATAGCTGAACAACATCACGCCGAGTATGAACCACGGAGCCGACTTGCCAAGAAAATGCTCCGTCGGGCCGCCTACATAAAACGCCGAACTGCCGAGATCGTTTAAGACAATGGCCGCGCCGCGCCAAAACGAAATGAACGAGAGCATCACCGTAGTAGCGACCACTACTCGGATGCGCCCGCCAGGTCTGGGCTTTTGAGCCTCAGTGTTTTGCACGGCCATACCTCTCGTCACTCGCGTCGAGCGGTGTCGGAACAGCGGCGCTCCATTGAGCCTCACGGCCAGGCGAATTGGTTGTGTTTAGCTGATTGTTCTGGGCTTCGAACGCCTCTAAGAAAGCAAGGCGATGAATAAGATTTAAGAGATGGTTTGCGATACAGTGGCGGTTGGCAAACGACCCTGGCCCGCTCCGACGAACACTTCTTTGGCGCTC
>JAHFUG010000047.1 GCA_023265195.1 Blastocatellia bacterium
CCGAACCCCGAACCCCGAACCCCGAACCCCGAACTCCGAACTCCGAACTCCGAACTCCGAACCCCGAACCCCGAACCCCTAACCCCAACTCCGAACTCCGAACCCCGAACTTCGCCCTCCGCCCTCCGTCACGGCCGCCTCCAAGCAAGCATCATCCCGTCACGAACCGTCAAGCACACGTTCTCCACACGAGGATCGTTCCGAACGAGATCGTCAAACGCAACGATGGCGCGTGTCTCGTTATCTTGCGGGTCGAGGACGCGGCCGCTCCATAGAACGTTATCAACTACGATCAGGCCACGGGGCCGCAGGAGCCTCAGACACGCTTCGTAATAATTCGAGTAGTTGCCCTTGTCGGCGTCGATGAAGGCCATATCTACCTTGCCTTCGATATCGTTAAGGCCCGCGAGCATTTCGAGCGCGGAGCCCATTCGAATTTCGATCTTGTGTCCGTGCGGACTCTCGGCGAAGTAGCGACGGGCTATTGCCTCGGCGGCGGGATTGACGTCGCAGGTGATCAGGCGGCCATCGGCGGGCAAGCCTTCCGCCATCATCAGCGCGCTGTAACCGGTGAACATCCCTATCTCGAGCACGGTTCGGGCGGCAACCAATCGGACGAGCATTTTAAGGAATTGACCTTCAAGCCGTCCCACTTGCATCGCCGGGTATTCCATCTTGGCGTAGGTTTCTTCACGAAGCCGGCGGAAAAGGTCCGATTCCGGTTTTGTGTGATCGTGGGCGAACGCCTCAATCGCTTCGGGCACAATGTTGAACATTAGTATTAGTTTCCTCCAAGTTCGCGAATAGGTCTCTTGTTGAGAAAGCCACCGTTGGATTCGGAATCGAAGAGCCGCACCAGTTTAGTTTACAGACTGAAGTTCGCGGCGCCTCAGGAGGGGCGGCCCACCGAGGGCCGCCCGTACATTGTTCCTCGAACGCTCCTTCAAAACTGGAGCTTATGTTCTCGAGCATCGGGACTGCCTTATCCGGCTAACTCGGCAAGCTTGTTCTCGATTTCGACCGCCGAGATGAATCGCTCCGCAGCCGATTTTTTCATCATGGTCTCGATCAGAGAGACCAGCCCCGCCGGCGCATCCTTACGATACTTTTTGATGGATTGGGGCGTCCGCCGGGTTATTTCCTCGATGGTTTGAAAATATGTCTCGCCGTGAAACGGCAGCTTTCCCGTCAGGGCTTCATACAACACGACTCCAAGCGAGAATATATCGGACAGATGAGAAATCTCCTCGCTGCCCGAAGCTTGTTCGGGCGACATATAACTGACGGTGCCCATCAGCACCCCCGGTTCCGTCAGTCTCTCCTCCGGCGCGAGGGAGTCCGGTGAGGCTCCGCGCTTGTTCTTGCCCGATCCAACTCTCTCCACGAAGCGCAGCGGTTTCGCCAATCCGAAGTCCAGGACCTTAACCTTACCGCGCGAGGTGATCATTATGTTGCCCGACTTGATGTCGCGATGAACCACGCCACGTTCGTGGGCCTCGGCCAGCGCCTCCGCGGCTTGCCTCCCTATCGAGACGACGGTCTGAATGTCGAGCGGACCTTTTAGGAGCCGCGCCGCCAGCGTGTCGCCTTCCACGTACTCCATCACGATGTAGGGATTGCCCGCCGCTTCGCCGATCTCATAAATCGTGGCGATGTTCTGATGGTTGAGCTTGGACGCCATCCTCGCCTCTCTAAGGAACCGCCGCTTCATCGCCTGATCTTCGACATAGCGCGCGGCGAGGACTTTTATCGCGACGGGCCGTTGAAGCTCCGAATCGTACGCTTCGAATATCTCGCCCATGCCGCCGGCTCCAAGCGAGCGCTTGATCTTGAATCGCCCGATGCGCCCCTTTGGCTCAATCAAAGGGGGCTCAATGACTCGCCGTGCTACCTCTCCTCTGAGGGCCAAAGCAGCCAGATCCGTGCCGCGAAGCTCGGTCGTGACCGCCGGAGCGCGGCCTATCACCGTCTCGAACACCGATGAAAACAAGCGCGGGCCTCGATCATCTTCGATGAAGTATCCAGCCCGCTTGAGATCGGCGTAGATGTGCTTTTGTTCTTTTTCAATACGGCCCTGTTGGGAGAAGCTGAGAATGCAGCGGCGCGAGCTTTCGCTCAAGTGGTCCCATATGAACCTAAGCTGCCCCTTCGCTTCGTCCAGAAAGACGGCTTCTACTTCGTCGCGGCTGAGCTTCCCTTCGTTGTCGCCCAAATGATCGAAATAAGCGGAGCAGGCGATTTGGAGAAAGTATGGGTGACGCCCGGCAATCTCCATTATTCGGCGCGCATAGGTTTCCAGTGGAAAGCCCGCCTGCGCCGAAGGTTTTGTTATCAACTCCAGAGCTTCCTCGCGCGAGAAGGCGCGCAGAAAGACGTTCGTGAAGATGTTGAAGAACGGCGAGTCGGCGATAAGCTGGGTGCTGCAAAGCTCCTGAAGATCGCGGGCTGAGCTCGTCACATAGGCTACGTCGTAGTTGTTGGCGATCGAGCGCAGGAACGAATAGAACTCGAGATCGAAGGCGCGGTTCGCGGTGATCGCGTCGAACTCGTCGAATAAGACGATCAGCTTCCGGTCTTCGCGCCTAAAGCGTTCGAGCAACCGTCCAACTGAGTCGAACTTCGGCTCGAGGCGCCCTATGCTTTCATCGCCGGTCTCTCTCGCGACGTTCGTGAAAAGCTCTTTGAAGAACTCCTTGAGCGTGAGCTTTCGTTTTTGCTGGAGATCGATGAGGGTGAACGCGTACGACGCCGGCTTATCCAGATGCCGTCCGCGAATCTCCGGATTGTTTATGAAGTGGAGCAGGGAAGATTTCCCGATGCGCCGTTCCCCAACGACGGAGATCGACTGAGGCCGGGAAGCTCCTATTCGCGAAAAAATCTTCGCGGCCTCGCGCGTGCGGCCGTAAAACTGCGCGGGGTCCTTGATAGCGACCCGATTGAGATATGGATTGCGATTCGCCAAGCCTTCCCTTTTAATGCGTCCGCACCTCGTTGACTACCTGCCATATCGAATGCGCGCGATGAATCCACTGACGCAGCAGATCAATCTTGAATCTAAAGCCGCCGAGCGGATCTTTGTCCAGCATCTCCCGCCGGAACAACTCTTCCAGCGTCACCCTGATCGTATTCTCCGAGAGATTGACCGGATAGTCATTCTCGCGAACCGAGGCCCGTAGCTCCGCCGCGGTTGCGTACGCGCCGGCGCCGTTCAGGCTCTCCGTCAGAAGCGAAAGGGATATCTTCTCGTCGTCCGAGAGACCATCCCACGCATAGATCATCTGGGGCAGAGGATTATCGATGATCTCGTCGATCACTACTTTCAAGCAGGCGAGAGTCAGCCAATTTTGCCGATGTTCGTTGACATAATCGACCAGGTTCTGACACATCACCTGAGTGTAAAACGCCTGTCCCGCGGTCAAGCGGCATATTTCGGCTACGACGCCGCGGCCGAAGACCAGCCGCCCCGCGACCGGTTCGGTTATCAGACGAACGGTGTCGTTTTCAGACAGGAAGCCGACTTTTCGAAACAACGACCGTCTCAATAACTCGCGCCAGTATTTCTTGTCGCGTTCTTCGAGCCTTCGCGAGCCGGTAAAAATGAGCGCGAGCCGCTCCTTGTTGTCCATCAATCCGGCGAGAAACGTGAATAACTCAGGCGACAGTCTGCCGTCGTCCACCTTGCCTTCCATCAACTCGTACTCGTCAATCAAAATCAGCAGCGTCTTGTCTCCCAGGGCTAAAAGAGCGGCGTCGAGAAAGTCCAGGAAGACTGGATACGGATTCCCGCGATCAAACTCGGGAGACCGAAGCCGGCCCGAAGCGGCGGCGACTGCTCGAGTGACTCCCGAGGCCGTCTGGCCCGCGGCGGACGCTGGTTGTAGCGCCTGAGCCGCGGAGTTGATGCGGTTGACCGATTCGGAGATCAATCGTGAAATTCGGGCGAAGAACTCCGCGTCGCCGGCCACAACCATTTCCTGCATGTCCACGAACACCGGAGCGAATCGATCTCCCAGCCTTCCATTCAACACCTGGTACAAGATCGAGCTCTTGCCGACTCTTCGTTCGCCGCAAAAGACTATGACCACGCCCTGACTCGCGGCTTCGAGTTTCGTCCGGACGTAACGGAAATCGTCCTCGCGGCCGTAAAACATCTTCTCGGTTCTTATCGGGTTCCCAACGATGTATGGATTCGGTTCGATCGCTACGTAGCCGCGCAACTCCTTCGGCAGAACGTATTCGCGGTTGCGAGCCCTGCGCGCGGCAAGAACGGCGGCCACGACCGCGCCGGCTAACGCCGTTCCGAAGGCGTAGAACCACCAGCGTTTCCAGAACGGCGAACCGACCGTGAACGAAAGCCGGACCGCGGGACCGGCCGCGCCATAGAGATCCCGATTCAGTGCGATCACTTCAAATGAATGATTTCCTTCTCCAATCTCAAAAACCGGAACCTCGCGCTCACCGGAAGGTTGGACCGGCAGCAACTGCCAAGGCGCATCGGCGCCGCCGGATTGAATTCTATAGAGATACCTCACCTGGCCGCTCATACTGGCCCCCGCGATATGAAAGGTGAGGCTGTGCCGCCCATAAGAGACCTCGTCGAGCGAGCCCGCCGCGACGTCGCCTTTGGCGCCAAGTATCCGGCCGTCCATTTCCAGTGAAACGCGAGCCAGCGGCGCGGCGGTAACCGGCTCGTGACGGAGCGCGCCCGCTTCGGTCGCAATCCATATCTTGCCGTTCCCGTCCTGCGAGATCGACCGGATTCTTCGCGCGCTGAAGGCGTTGTTCTCGCCGGAATAAGTCGCGGAAACAACGCGGTCGCCTATTAGGCAGAACTTCTTGAGACCGCCCTCTTCCATTCCGGCCCACAAGTATCCGTCGCGATCCGTGAAGAGCGTATCGGCAGGCTCGCTATCGAGTTGATTCAACACGCGGGGATGTGGCGAATCCGCTTCGCAAGACTGAATGCCGGCTCGCGTAGCGATCGCCATTCTTCCGCTCCACTCGGTCACGCATCTCACGTCGGCGTCGGCAAGACCTCGGCCTTCGTCGATAAGATCGAAAGACCACGAACCCGGCGTCAGGACAACGACCCCGCGTGAGGTCGAGCACCAGATGCGGCCATCGCTGCTCTCGAAAGCGCGCCTTACGTCGTAAGACGCGAGGTCTTCGACACCGTGAAGCGCGCCGTCCTTGAAGATGCTAACGCCTTTCGCGGTGGCGAAGACCATCGTCGATCCGCCAGCCGCGGCTTCGACCCAACGCACATTGTTCGACGCCAGGCCGTTTCCTTCGTTCAACTGAGTCAATGCCTGAGCGGTCAGGCGAAAAACGCCCTGATCGGCCGCGAACCACTTGGCGCCGTTGCCGTCTATGGCTACCGAGCGAACCTCAATGTTCGCTCGAAGGCCCTCGATCGGAACGAGCCGCTCGCCTTCCATCACCGAGGTCCCGGCCGCGGTCGCGAACCACAGCCTTCCCTTCTCCGATTTCTTATCGGCGGTTGAAGCGCTTGATGGTCCCGGGTCTTCCTTCACCTGCCTGACGTCGTTGTCAGACAGACCACGGCTGGTATTGAAATTGACGAAGCTATAAAGATCCGCCCGGACCGCGCCGTTGTCGGTTCCGAACCAAACGGCGCCTTCTCGATCAGTGCTGATGACGCCGACATGATCTTGATCCAGGGCGCTCAGACGCTGCGACTTGTTTATGCCGGGATCATAGACGCCCGCGCCTCCCGCCGCGGAAGCAATCCACATCCGCCCTGTCCGGTCTTGTGCTATGGCCCGAACGTCAACGCTCGCCGCCGAACCGCTCCCCGATTGTTCCTTGAGCGGGCTGAGCATCTTGTCCGCGTCGAGATAGTAGAGTCCGGCCGCAGCCGCAACCCAAATCCTTTGATTGGATCCGGCGAAAACCGACCGAACGTCTGTCACTGGACCGCCGTCTTTAACATCGTCTGGGCCCGATTGCGCCGCGGTGGAGCTTGAGCGGCGAGATGTACGCGCGGAAAGACCTTCGTAGCGATTGAATTTGTTTCCGTCAAAACAATATGCGCCATCCGAAGCCGCAATCCATATCTTGCCGTGAGCGTCCTCCGACGTCTGTCTGATATCCGCTGAAGCCGCGCCCCCGATCTGCTCGAACTTACCGGTTTCCCCGCTCGAGCTTCTGAACACACCGCGGGAAGTAGCAACCCAGACCGCGCCGGCCGAATCGACGAAGACATGCCGCGTCTCGAATCCGGTCAATGCCTCTCCCGCCTCGCGCCCTTCTTTTGTTATCGCCCGGAGACCGGCGGGGGTCGCTAGCCAAACTCGGCCCGAGCGGTCTTCCGCGATCGACCGCACATCCATGCCCGCAAGCTGATAGTACGCGGAATTCTGAGTTGCCGAGGACTTGAAATCGGCGCCGTTGAAGCGGGCCACGCCTCTGTCGCATCCGAACCACATCCATCCCTCGCTGTCCTGAAAGATCGCCTGAACGGTTTTCGACGGGAGGTTTGGCGGACCGTAGCGGTGAACGGACTTGTCATTAATTGGAATAACCGGCGCGATTGAAAGAGGGAGGGCGAACTCGGTTGTCACCTTGCCGGCGGAAACGAAAACTTCACTGCGATACTCCTCGAAGCCCCTCAGCGTTGCGGTGAGTCGATACGAACCGGGAGCGAGCCTCCCGAAGTATGCGTCTCCTCCTTCATCGGTGATGGTTCTGGCGGCCGGCGCCGTTGAAACCGTCAAGCCGCGTTCTCGAGCCAGCAGCGCCACGACCACGCCCGCCAGCGGCATGCGGCTGGACGAATCGAACACTGCTACGTGAAGCGAAGAAGGCTTGAGTATTATCGCATTGCTGAGCACCTCGCCCGCTCGCGAAATAGTAACGGCCGCCGCCTCCTTGCGATAGCCCGCGGCCTCCGCGGTGATTCTATACTGGCTTGGGGCGAGGTTCCTGAAATCGAACTTCCCATCCGCGAGCGTCAATGCTGAAACAGAAAACTTCTCGGACGTGACAGTGACTTTTGCATCGGCCACCGGCAGTCCCTGCTCGTCGTGCACGACGCCTATCAAACTGCCGCCGTCGGCCGGATAGGTCAGCGATGCTGTTTGCCATGTAAAGAGAAGGAGTACAACCCAGAGCCAGCGCCTCTTTGTGGATCGAGGAAGGCCCGCGAGCGGCGCGCTCACGCGCGTCAGTCGCGGCAAGGCGCTACTGTGCGAGGTCCACATAAGTGCCGTCTTACTGGTGCGGTGTGAATCGCGGACTCTAGCCCTGATTAAGTCGGCGACTCCCAACTTCCAGGCTGAGTCTTTCATGCCTCACTCGCAGGTGCACACAGACTGAAGTCTGTTGTCCGCCGCACGGCAATGATCAGATATCGAGATTCCTGACGTCCAGCGCATTGTCTTCGATGAACTTTCTTCTAGGCTCGACCTGATCGCCCATCAGGACGGTGAATATCTCGTCGGTCTCAACGGCGTCGTTCACCTGAACCTTTAGAATGGTTCTGTGCTCCGGGTTGAGCGTGGTCTGCCACAGTTGTTCGGGGTTCATCTCGCCCAGTCCCTTGTAGCGCTGGATAGTGATGTCCTTTTTCGCCGCCGTCATCACGTGCTCGAGCAGCAGGGGTCTCGAACCGAGAACAGTCTGACTCCCGTTCTCCGAAACGACGAACGGCGGCTGGCTCAAGTCGTGAAGTTCCCCGTAAAACTGCACCGCTTTTTGAAACTCGACGTGAGTGGCAAGCTCCCAGTTGACGCGCACTCGGTCGCCGCCCCGAGCCTTCGCTATGATGATTTCGAATGTTCCGTGTTCTTCATCTTCGCCGATCTCGGCTTCGTATCCCAATCCGGAAATGGCCGTGATGATCTGCTCGAGAAACCTCTCCTTTTCAAACACCTGGTGAAGCTTGAGCCCTTCTTTAGACTTCATCGCGCCCTTCGGACCAGCGAAGCCGTCTATGATGACGTCCACCAGATTGCGGTCGTGCATGAGATACCGGCCAAGCTTATCGAGGTAGGTGTCGAGCTCGGCGAGTTTCTCGAGCATCTTGCGAAGCTCGGCGCCTTTGAAATCCGCTCCCGTGGCTTTCACCGTCACCGTGACATTCTCGGTCGCCTTCCGCATCAGGAACCTCGATAGCGCCTTTTCATCGAGCATGTACTGTTCGTTCTTGCCTTTCTTGACTTTGAAAAGCGGCGGCTGCGCAATGTAAATGTGGCCGCGGTCGATTAGATCCGGCATTTGTCTGTAGAAGAAAGTCAGGAGCAAAGTTCGAATGTGCGAGCCGTCAACGTCGGCGTCGCACAGCAGTATCACTCGATCGTACCGCAGTTTTGACACGTCGAAGTCATTCTGGCCGATCCCGGTTCCCAGAGCCGTAATCAGGGCTCGAATCTCCGAGTGCGAGAGAATTTTGTCGTAACGAGATTTTTCGACGTTGAGAATCTTTCCCTTGAGCGGAAGAATCGCCTGGGTCCGCCGGTCGCGGCCCTGTTTTGCCGAGCCGCCGGCCGAATCGCCCTCGACCAGGAACAGCTCGCAAAGCAGCGGGTCTTTCTCCGAACAATCGGCCAGCTTCCCGGGCAGAGAGGCGGAGTCCAGCGCGCCTTTCCGCCGCGTGAGGTCGCGAGCCTTCCGCGCGGCCTCGCGTGCGCGGGCGGCGTCGATCGCTTTTGCTATGATCTTTCTGGCGACTGAAGGATTCTCTTCGAAGTGGCGGGCCAGATTTTCATTAACGAACTGCTCGACGTTACCTTTCACGTCGGAGTTGAGCTTGCCTTTAGTCTGACCTTCGAACTGAGGCTGCGGCAGCTTGACGCTGATCACCGCCACCAGTCCTTCGCGAACGTCCTCGGGAGCGAGCTTTTCGTCGTCTTTTTTGAAAAGACCGGAGGACTTCGCATAGTTGTTTATCGTTCGAGTAAGCGACGCGCGAAAGCCGGTCAAGTGGGTGCCGCCGTCCACCGTGTTTATGTTGTTCGCGAACGAGTGGACTATCTCGTTATAGCTGTCGTTGTATTGAATGGCGACTTCGATCCCAACGGGATCCGCGTCGGTTCCCTGTTTCTCGAAGTAGATAGGCTGGGGATGCAATACGTTTTTGTTCTTGTTCAGATGTTTGACGAACTCCGCGATGCCCCCCTTGTAAAAAAACTCGTGATTCTTGTCGGTGCGCTCGTCATTGATCGTTATCCGAATTCCCGAGTTGAGAAACGCCTTCTCTCGCAAGCGCTGGCTTAGCGTGTCGAAGTTGAACTCCGTCACGTCGAATATCTGCGTGTCCGGTTTGAAGCTTATTTTGGTTCCCCGCTTTCGAGTCTTACCGGTCTGCTTCAGCGGGGCCAGCGGGACTCCCCGCTCGTACTCTTGTTCATAGGTGTTTCCATCGCGCCAGATCTCTACTCGAAGCCACTCGGACAGAAAGTTCACAACGGAAACGCCGACGCCATGCAAGCCGCCTGAGACCTTGTAGGCGTTGGTGTCGAACTTCCCGCCGGCGTGAAGAATCGTCAACACCACCTCCGCCGCCGACTTCTTCTCCTGTTTGTGAATATCAACCGGGATTCCGCGCCCGTTATCGACCACCGTAATCGAGTTGTCGATGTGGATAGTGACGTCGACGCGGTCGCAATAGCCGGCCAGCGCTTCGTCGACCGAGTTATCGACGACTTCATACACAAGATGGTGCAGACCCAGCTCGCTCGTAGATCCAATGTACATTGCGGGCCGCTTTCGAACGGCGTCTCTGCCTTCAAGAACGGTTATCGAACCCGCGCCATATTCTTCCGAACTCACGTCTTTCTCATTGCCCGTGACGTTGTTGGTCGCTCTGCTCATTGTTATTAGTTCATCTCCATAGTTAATAGGATTGTATATGACTCATTCCAACTCGGGCGCCTCATCATCGTCTTGCCCGTCGAGCGGTTCTTGCGCGCCCGGTTGAAGACCATTTGCGTTGCTCTCTACTATTTGACCACGTTCAACGAGTAGGACGCACGCGCGATCCTGATAGCGGCTTGCGATAGCGCGGCGCGAGGTGCTGACAAAGGTTTGAGCCCGAAACTCGAGCTCGGAAATCAGCGCTTCAATCCGGCTGCGGTCAAGCTCCGCGTCAATGTCATCAATCAGGAGAACCGGTCTTTCTTCGTAAGCGGAAGTATAGATTGATATCTGTGCTAAAACAAGGAGAAATAAGGCACTTCTCTGTTGTCCCGCGCTCCCGAATCGAGCTACGTCGCGACCGTCGGCCAGAAGTTCAACGTCGTCTCGATGGGGCCCGATCAAACAATGGCCGGCCCCGATCTCAGCCGTAATGCGAAGCGCCAGCCGCTCCCGAAGCAGTTCACTATACCGGCTGAGATCGCCTTTGCCTTCGAGGGACGAGCGATAGCGAACCGATACCGATTCAGCTTCGAATAACCTCCGTCCATGGTCCTCGTCCTCGAGACGTTTGGCGACCATCTCGACGTAGCTCGATCGCGCCGCATGAATATCGGTAGCCAATACGGCCAGGCGTTCATTCCAGGCTTCGATCTGTGAATGAAAGCGATCCGGGCCGGCGCTTTCCTGAGCCGTAGCAAGCAGTCTGTTCTTCTGTTTGACGACTCGATTGTATTCGGAGAGCCTTTCCAGATAACTTGGAGTCAGGGCGACGACGCCTCTATCGATGAACCGCCGCCGGTAGCTCGCGTCGCCTCTGATCACGTCCAACCCTTCAAGCGAAAGAGCAAAGACCGTCAGGTTGCCAAGATATCGGCTGATTGTTTCTCGCTTGGAGTTGGCGTATAGCTCCTTCGAGGAATCCGATATCAGCACCTGCAGTCGCTTTGAAATCGCGCCGCGCTCGGCGGTCCCCGTGATCAGGCACTTGCCGGCGTCGAACTTAATGCACTCGCGAAGCTGGCTGGTTCGAAACGACTTGGTCGTTCCCAGGATATAAATCGCTTCGAGCCAGTTTGTCTTTCCTTGCGCGTTGTCGCCGTAGAAGATGTTTAGGGTAGAACTGAATTCCGATGAGCCTTCGAGATTTCGAAAAGCGTCAACCTCCAGCCGCGACAAGATCATATATGAATCTTAACATGACGGCGGCTGCGAGGCGGGCCGCGGTTGGGTGCGCGACATCATACGGATCGAGGAATCGCTACGTTTCAACGAAGACGCAATAATTCGCGCCGCGCAGCACATTGGGAATTGTTCCACTACTCAATTCTCTATAAAGATCGACGAGATTCTCTTTTAATTCGTCTTGCGTTTTTCCTTGTGTCCAGTAGTCTGGAAATCCTTCCACATAGCCTAGCCAAGTATCTTCATCTTTCCAATATACATACTTTTGTTTGATCATCTTTTACCTTCTTCCACAATCACCTTCTCTCGTTCATCAGTTAACCGCTTTGTATACTTGTGTGCCACGTGATGGGTCCGGTAGCCGAGCGGGATCGCCGCCGCTCAGCCCCTAAGAATCCGACGTGAGAGTTTCCCCCCATCGGGCGCAAGTATCTCAAAGGCTCATTGCGGAATCCGGCGATGTTTCAATGCACCACCTTCACGATACTCATCTGCCGCCAACTCGCTTTCGCCGGAGGGCGCACCAGCTTAACCGCGGCTGTCATCTGCTTTCTCTCGTGAGTCGGTTTTTCAGACTCTCTCGTGACAAGACACCAGATGGAAGTCTGCCCGCTTTCGCGCGAGGTGATCTTGCGCATCGCCGCGGGCGCCAGCACCCATTGGGCCGACGAGACAAAAGGGTTCCTCGCCTCCGGGCTCTTCCCACAATTCGTGTTTCAATCTTGCCATTGCAGAAGTAAGACGCCGAACGTGCCGATAACCCGCGCCGAGGAGCGAAGCGACGAGGATACCGCGAAGCCGCGGCGGGTTCATAGATAAGTTATGCGCCCTCTTCCGGTTCTTTGACCCGTAGTTCTCGAGCACCGTGATGGACAGTGAGGATTTGAACATCGCCCGATCGGATTCGGTAGATGAGTCGATACTTGCCCAAGATAAGTTCTCGAAAAATTGGATTGTTGAGCTCGGGTACGATTCTGCCAGACTCAGGGAAAGCGGCCAAACGATCAGTTGCATCGAATGCCCGTTGGGCGAAAAGCGCAGCGACTGAAGGCGCGCCGCGCGCGATGAACAGACAGATCGCCTCCACGTCATCGATGGCCTGAGGCGTCCACCTTACTTCAGCCATTTCGCCATTCGCTGACGGGCTTCTTCTTGACTCATCAGTTCGCCAGCGTCCGCCTGCTCGATTCCCTTGTCAATCTTGTACAGCAGGTAGAGGCGCTCAAGAGCATCTTCAACCTTCGCATCCTCCGGGAGATCTTCGATTGCCTTCAACATCTGTTGCTTCGTATGCATCCCAAACCTCCAGCCAAAAGCATCTCAATCTTAGCAAAGGATCTCGAACTATGCCTCACGGAGTGCGCATAACGACTAGGGTTTGCTCGGCAATGCCAAGGGGGTGCATTCAACAGGTGATCTCGCATTGCGGATAAAGCCTGTTGAACTGAACTACTGGCTCCAAAACGCCAACTTATCGCGTTCGATGGGGATTGCAAAACGGGATACTATTACAAGCTACCATTGTCACGGGCAGACAGACGTGATTCGATCTGGGATTGTTCCTTGCGGAGCAGGCCATCGAAGTAATGCCGAGCCAAATGCTGCTGACCTTCGGTCTGAAGTTGTAAATCCGACGTTCGATGTTGCCCAAAGCCGCGCCAAATAGGTATTCGCGGCGCACATGCGCCTGAGCATCAGCCTCAACAGTGTGATTACCGGGCGAGCCGCGATCGATTGGCTTGTAGTGTCCATCAGTCATTGCGGCGTTGTCATCACGACGAATCCAAGGTGGCCGCCATCCTCGCTATCGTCGCGTCAGTCGTTTCAGCAAGTCCAGGTGCAATGCGGAGAGACCACTCACACAACACCCAAAATAGTGTTCCAGTAGTGTGCCGCGGTTCGCCAAATTCGCCAAATCGCCGAATCAGGCCGGCCGAACGGTTCAAGTTAATCGTTGATCAACCAGTCCCGTGCAAAGATCCTCGGCCGAGTGAACGTCATTTGCCTGATTGATAAGACTGCCGGTTCGTCCGGACGATCGCGCCGGGCTTTTTGACTTCGACCTTTATTTGATGGAGCCGGCCGTCGTGACGAGTCCGCTCCGGTGGATAGTAGGCTAGCGTGTAGCTGGAACGTATCTCTTCGGCGATCGCTTTGAAGAAAGGAGTGAAGTCGCCGGCGTCGGCGGAAAAGTCCACGCCGCCCGTCATTGGCACGATCCGCGAAACGTCCAGCAGGGTCAACGATCGCTGCGTGTTGGAAAGGCCCGCCGCGTACGACGGCAGCGTTATCGAGTAGACGGTTACTTCGGCGTCGTTCGCTCTACGAATCAGATCCGTTTGATCGACCCCGTCGACCGAGTCGTAACCATCCGTTATCACCACGACAACGCGCCTAAGGCGGCGGCCCTTGATGAATCTAGGCCCTCGCTTGAGCATTGCGACCGCCTGGTCAATGCAGGCGAAGAGTTTCGTCGATCCTTCGGTCTGTCCGATTTTCTGAAATCCTCGTCCGATCTTCGCTGAGTCGCTGGTGAAATCCTGAAGCACTCGTATTTCGTAATTGAACGAGATAACGGCGAACACCGATTCGGGTCGAACCAATTTCATAAAACCCTGCGCGGCGTCGTGCTGCCGGGCGACTTCCTCCGGTTTTATGCTGCCTGATATGTCAACCGCGAAGACAACCGCCAGCGGACGCGTAAGCGAAGCCGCTTCGTTGGCTTCAAAGAAATCGAGTTTCTGCTGCTCGCCATCGGCCAGCAGCGTAAAGTCGTCCAGCTTGAGTTTGCGCAGGAAGTTCCCATCTTTATCCGTCACGGTAGCGTCAACGGTGACGAGATCCGCTTCCAGCTTGAGCGTCTTTTCACGTTGTTGTCCTTGAACGGCAAGTGGCCCCTGAGAGCCCGGTATTAGCTCGACTAGAAGGACCACCAGAATCCAAGAAGAAACCCGGGTCTTCCGCACCACTTACCCTCTCGAATCGCTCCAAGCTCGATTGTTCAAGAAAGCGTATCACTCGATGATTGGCGATTCAACGCGTCGCGGAATCCAAGGATTCTTCGCGGCCTTTGCCTCGGTCTTTGCGTCTCTGCGAGAAACTCTTTTTCCCTCATGAGACGGTCTTGAAAAACTTGACCGCCCGATCGAAGTGCCGGAGACTTCAGCATGTTCGCACTTGAAATCTCACTATGAGATTCTTCGGCGTTTTTGCCGCGCCACATCTTCGCGAGGTGCTTTTCAATGCTGTTTCGTTTGACTATCGCGGCGTTCCTGGTCGCATTCCTTAGCCACAACGGCCGAGCAAGCCAGCTTGTCGAAGCCAAAATGGAAACGAGCCTGACGCCGTCCCCGGTCGAGTACGCTGCACTGCTTCCCGACGGGTACGACGCCTCCACGGCGGCGTTCCCGCTCCTGCTCTTTCTTCATGGGGGCAATGGAGACAGGGGCTTTCTCACGCGAATGCGGCCCACCATTGACGAGATGTGGAACTCGGGCGCGCTGCCCAAGATGGTGGTCGTAACTCCAAGCGCCGGCCGTTCTTTCTACATGGACTTCAAAGACGGCTCTCAAAAATGGGAGTCGTTCATCGCCGGGCCGTTTCTCACTCACCTTAGATCGAAGTACAAGATTTCAACGGACAGGAGCGGAACGTTGCTCTTCGGGATTTCAATGGGTGGTCTGGGGGCCCTGCGGCTTGGATTCAAGTATCCCGGCCTCTTCGCGGGACTGGCCGCGCTGGAGCCGGGCGTCGATCCCGCGCTGAAATGGAAGGACGTAAAGCCAAGAAACAGATTCTGGCGGGCGCCTGAGTTGATGGAAACGATCTTTGGCAAACCCTTCGACGAAGCGTATTGGGAGGCTAATAACCCCGCATCGATCGTAGGCGCCAGCGCGGCTAAGATTCGGAGCGCGGCGCTTGGAATCTACATCGACGCCGGCGACGAAGACAGTTTCAATCTCCACGAAGCCACTGAGTTCCTGCACCGCATCCTGTGGGACAATCAAATTTCTCACGAGTACCATCTGGTTCATGGCGCGGATCACGTTGGGCGAACGATCAAGCCTCGCTCCATTGAAGCGCTAACGTTCCTAAGCCGGATCTTGAAACCGCCGCCTCCCGACCGCGAGGCCGAGGCGCTGAAGAAGACTCTTGCGCCATTGAAGGCGGCGGCTGAGAAGAGGAAGTAGTCCCTCGGCCATGCCCATGAGAACAGATGGTTTGAGTTAGCCCTTTCGGCGCCGGCTTGAATTCGATGGCTAACCTTGAACTCCGAGCGTCTACACCGGCATGCCTGTGTGGGGTAAATTGATCTATGGTACGTGAGCGTCAAGGGATTCATCCTGCATATTTTTTCGGAGAGCCATTGCTCAGGATGCTTAGCCACTTACCGTTGACGCGCATAGATGCGCTGGAGCTTTTCCCGTGGAATGTACCGAATGTGCGGCATTTCGCCGGGATGTTCCTCGTGGGCAAGCCGATCGACTTCCTCGCGGCTGTCCCCGACAAAGAGTTCCGTTCCGGCGGCGGCCACGAAACGGCCCCGATGTTTCTTGAAACTCCCCGAGTTCTTCCGCGTGTTCACTGAACCACAAGAGATTGCCGCAGGCTTGCGCGAACAAGCGCTCGAACACCGGGTCGTGAGGTAGTTCCTCGATGATGACTGGCTTGCTCACAGCCGAATCATAGTTGGCGTGATGAAGCGGGTCAATGGGTTCGGACTCGGCCATATCGGCAATAGCTTCTATGTGGCCGTCCAGCGCGGATAGGTTCAACATCGTGCGGCTTCATGCGTTCGGTCCAGAGTCGCTGATAGTCCGCCGTCACGAGCTTGACAGCGAGTTCCCGCAATGTAGCTCATATGCGGAACTGATCTACGTGCGTGGGTCGAATTGCCTGGCGAACTGAAGCAGACCTGGAACGCGAGTGGTGGGAAGGGAGTCAAGTAACATTGTAGTGTTCCGGAGCGGTGTCGCGAGCCCGACCGTCGTGGAGGGATTGTCGTGGAGGGATTGATGTGCGGCTGAGCAGATCTATCTATATCGCGGCATGCACCTCAGACCGAAGCTATGGACGGTCGCCGGAGAAAACTGCCGCCTTGGTTCCCACTCGGCTGACTGGAATCGCCAGATAGACTGGACTAAGCTAAAACCGATCGTTGCTAGCAGATTATTCCTTCGGTATAATCCCAGCTTCAAGAACGCGCCAATAACTACAAAAATACTGAACCAGGTGGAGAACGCGCAGATCATAGACACCGGCCTCCGTTTTTGCGCTTATCGCTCTATTACCGGTTTGATCTGGAGGAGTCCATGGCAAATCCTTTTGTGGATGATGCAAAAATAATACGAGAAGACAATCCTTTCGAATCAATGATGCAGAGGTTTGACGAAGCGGCGGCGCGACTCCACCTCGACCCCAATATCTATAAGATACTCCGCTGGCCCAATAGAGAGATTACTTTTTACATTCCGGTCTTGATGGACGACGGAAATTATCAGGTTTTCACCGCATACAGGGTACAGCACAACTTTGCGCGCGGACCGGCGAAGGGCGGCGTAAGGTATGGGCCGGACGTATGCCTTGACGAAGTTCGAGCGTTGGCCGCGTGGATGACATGGAAATGCGCCGTGGTCAACATACCGTTCGGCGGAGCGAAGGGCGGCATAATCTGCGAGCCGCGTCAAATGAGCCCGTCGGAGTTGGAGCGGCTGACCCGGCGTTACACTGCGGAATTGCTCGATTTCATAGGCCCCGAGCGTGACGTGCCGGCGCCGGATATGAACACAAACGAACAGGTGATGGCCTGGATGATGGATACGTACTCGATGCACGCGCGCCACACCGTCACCGCCGTGGTAACCGGAAAACCGGTGGAGATCGGCGGCTCGCTTGGCAGGCGAGAGGCCACCGGGCGAGGATTGCTTATTGTCTGTAACGAGGCGTGCAGGAAGTACAATCTCGATCCAGAGAGGACTCGCGTAGTAATTCAGGGATGCGGCAACGTAGGCGGAGTCGCGGCGCTCCTGATGATGCAGGAAGGCTACAAGATCGTCGGCATGGCTGACCTGACCGGCGCGTTGTACAACAAGACGGGGCTGGACGTTAAGTCGGTTCTTGGATATCTGAAGGAGCACAAGACCGTCGAAGGTTATGTAGAGGCGGAACACATGACCAACGAAGAAATCTTGGAGATGGACTGTGACATATTAATACCCGCCGCAACCGAGAATCAGATTACGTCTCACAACGCGGACCGGATCAAGTGCCGCATTCTCGCCGAGGGGGCTAACGGCCCGACAACCGCGGAGGCCGACGAGATAATATCGGAGAAGAACATCTATGTTGTGGCCGATATTCTGGCGAACGCGGGCGGCGTCACGGTTTCTTATTTTGAATGGGTGCAGAATCGCATGGGCTTCTATTGGACCGAGGCGGAAGTGAACTCTCGCCTGAAACACATAATGGTGAATGCTTTTGGCGATGTGAATCGGTTCTGCGAGAAATACAAAGTGAATACTCGGCTGGCTTCATATATGCTGGCAATCGATCGAGTTGCTTACGATACGCACCTCCGCGGCATCTATGCATAGCGTTGATCGATACTCGCGTGAGAATGGCGGCGCAGGTCCTGCGCTTGCGATATGTGGAACTAAGAAAAAAGAGGGGGAGTCAAACCATGTTGAGAGCCTTTTGCGCAATTGGAATAGTGGCGCTGGCGAGCGTGTCCGCCGGCGCGTATCAAGATCCATATCGGAACAATCAGGATCCATATCGTAGTCGCCCGATGGACAGCCCGCGGCCGGACGAGAGCACCAGAAAAGGGCCGCAGGCGGCCGAAGGAGAAGTTCAAGCCGCGAAGAAGGTCCAGGCCGCGTCCGACGGAGCCGCCGCGCTCCAAAGCGGGGGGGAGTTTATTAAGAAGTATCCGAAGAGCACGCTTCGTCTTCAGGTCGCCCAGTTGGTAGCCGGGAAAATATCCCAGACGGCCGACAACAGTCAGAAGATATCGCTCGCGGAAAACTTCCCCACGGTCTTTAACCAACCCGGCGAGGCTGACGTAATAACTCCGACCCTTGTCGACGCCTACAGCAAAGCGAACAAATTCGACGAAGCATTTCAAAAGGTCTCGCCATGGCTGGAGAAAAACCCTGAAGACGTGCGAACTTTGGTGCAAATGGCCTTAACTGGAGCGGATCAAGCAAAGCACGGCAACAGGAAGTTCGCCGATGTTAGTCAGAAGTACGGGCTCAAGGCCATTGAGCTTATTGAAGCCGACAAAAGGCCCGCTTCGCTTGACGCGGAGCAGTGGGCCGAATACAAGACAAAATGGCTCTCCCAGGTGTACCAATCCGAAGGCTTTCTCTCGATGCTCGGCGGCAACGCCGACGACGCGAAGGCTCGGCTTCAAAAGGCGATCTCGCTTAGCGGGTCAGACCCCTTTAACTACGTCATGCTGGGGATGGTCTATGACAACGCGTATCAACAGCATGCCGAGCAGCACAAGAAGATGTCGCCCGGCCCCGCGGAGGAAGCGTTATTGAAGACGGCGCTGGCTACGATGGATCAGGTAATCGAGGCGTATCTGCACGCGATCGCGCTCGCCGAGGGCGACGGATACAAAGCCCTGCACGACAGTTTGCTGGAGTCGGTTCAGACGTACTACAAATACCGGCATAACGGCAGCACGACTGGGCTTCAACAAGCGATCGACAAGTACAAGAAGCCCGCGGGGCAGTAACGCGAGCGGTTGGTTTCCGCTTTGCGGCTCCGAGACCGGCGCGCGTTCGCCGAGCCGCATCAATTGAGCGCTCACGCCCGGCTTTGGTTAATCGGCTGGCGGACGGGAGTGGTCGAACGACTGAACACTGGAGGCTCGATGTCAGTATCAAAGGACGAGTTTCGGCGGGCGCTGAGCAGTTTTGCGAGCGGCGTCACAGTAGTCACGGTGTGCTGTGCGGATGGCCAGTTGAGAGGCATCACCGTCAGCGCGTTCTCATCGCTATCTCTAGACCCACCTCTCATCTTGATCTGCATCGACAAGAAGTCGTCAATATACGATCACCTTCGTTTGAACACTCCCTTCGCCGTCAACATTCTGGCGGAGACTCAGCAAGACGTGTCTCGTCTCTTCGCGTCGAAAGGACCGGATCGGTTCGCGGACCTCGAACATTCAACAGGCGCGACGGGCGCGCCGCTCATCAAGGGCTCGCTTGCTGTTATCGAGTGTGCCGTCGTCAACATATTCCCTGGAGGAGATCATTCGATTTTCGTAGGCGAGGTCAAATCGACGGATGGGGATCCCAATGGCTCGCCTCTTACTTATTTTAGGGGGGCCTATTCGACGCTCACCCGATAGGGCGCCCGGCGCCCTTCCCTTCCTCTGGACAGCCGGTTCGGGAAGGCTTAGTTAACTTCGACCCGTCGGCGCGGCCTTCCCCGCATCTGGAAAGATACGTCCATTGACCATTTCATCGCGCGCGGGGAAGTAAGCGAGACAAAAGTGGTTAGGCTCATAAAAGCCCCCTTGAGCCTCTCCCAGTCACCAAAAGAAAACCGGAATGACCACGCGAAAAATCAGAACATTGCTAGCTTTGTTTGCATTACTCGCGTGCCAACTATTCTCTAGTACTGGATGGACCAATAATGAAGTAACCGCACAAGCGGTCTTCGGCCCTGAGAACTTTACTCGAGGCTCATCCGGCAAAGACATCTTCACCCGATCTTTTAGCGTTAGCAATAACTCAATACCGTACACTCTCACTATAACGAATGGAGCCCCGGACGGATCGCAAACGGTGAAGAAGGGCTGGCTGACTCTGAACGATCAGGATCTTCTGGATCCCGGCGTATTCAATCGCAGGAACCTGCGGCTCTCAATCGCAATACATCCCGCGCAGCAGAACGAACTCAGGGTAAAGCTCAAGGGAGGAGAACAGGGGAGCTTTGTAACGGTGGCGATAGAGCCTACCGCAAGCACCGTTTTGAACAACCCTGGCGACCCCAACTTCGAATCCAGTCAAGCCGGCGTCGGCAATCCCAACGGCGTCGCCGTAAACCAATCCAATCACCACGCCTTCATCGCTGACCGCTACTACGACTCGGTCATTGATTTTGACGTCACCGGAACGCGAATAGCGCGAAGCTTCTCGAATCTCGATGGCGACTCGGTGTTGGGAAACGGCGCTACTACGTCCGTGTCTTTCAATGGGATCTCGCGAAGCGTTGTTGCGGTCAATGAAGGCGTGCTGTTAACCGATCCTAGCAGCCTCGCGGTCATCAACGCCGACAATGGATCGATTCGGATCATTCCACTTCCGTACGCGGGCGCCCAGATGCATTCGACCCACGTGGCTCTCAATCCGGACATGAACGTGGCCGCCGTCGACGGGCAGTACACCAATGCAAAGCGGGCGTACTTCATAGACCTTTCGACCGGAATCATATCCGCGAGGGAGGAACAACTGCAGGTGACCGCTCCCGTGTTGAATGCAGGTCCCAATGAGTTCGTGTACTCGGCGTTTGGCGAAACCGGGCGGCCCTCTTTGATCGTGTACAGCGCGCTTCCGCCATTTCAACGGCTGCGGCGAATCGACACAAACGCGCCGCCCGGCACAAGGTTCGATAAGCTTGCGGTTCACCAGGCTTCGAATACCCTCGCCGCGGTCAATCGTCTGGATTCAGCGCTGTACCTCTTCAATCTTGCGACCGGTGAACAACTCGCCAGATTGCCCGTTCGACTCAGCCAGGACCAATTCGCCACTGTCGATATCGCGGTCAATCAGGCGAACGGTCTCGCGGTTGTTACGAGCCGATTCACCGACCGCATAAGCGTTATCAACATCAATATCCAGTTGCTCATTGCGGAGATTCCCATGCCAGAACGGTGCAGCCCGCTAGGAGTCGGAATCGATGAGCCGCTTAATCGCGCAGTAATCGCGGAGAATGGCCTCTCGAGCTCTACTCGCAACGGCAGCATCTTCGTTGTACAGCTTCCGGCTCAGTAAGATTGTTTTCAAGCTCAGCCTACGCAAAGGCCGCCTTCTTCCTTCCCGATTCCCCCCCACGGCAGTGGGTGGGTCGTTCAAGCTCAACCTAACTCAAGGGCGACGTTCTTCCCTTCCCGAATCCCCCACACGGCAGTGTGGGGGGAGTTCAAGCGCAGCCTACACACACGCGACTGCCTCCCTTCCCTCTCCCTTCTCCCCGAGGGCGGGTTGAGGGCTCGCCGCAACCAAGGCTGAGCCTGAACAGTCCCCACACTCCCGTGTGGGGGATTAAGGCTTTTCACACAGCCTCCTTGCGTCTGGGGTTTTCGGTTTTCACACAGTCTCTCCCATTTCGATCGGTTAAGGAATTCCTGGTGCGCGTGAAATTGACAGGCGCTCAGCCTGCGTTCACAATCTCCAGGACTCGAATCCAAGCGGAGAAAACTTCAATCATGGAGAAAGCAACATTTGGAGCGGGCTGTTTCTGGGGCGTCGAAGCGGCGTTCAGGCAAGTAAAGGGAGTGGCGTCAACTGAGGTTGGTTATAGCGGCGGGTGGAAAGAGCAGCCGACTTACAAGGACGTTTGTTACGGACGCACGGGGCATGCCGAGGTCGTTCAGGTGACTTATGACCCGTCCGTAGTCCCTTATGACAAACTGCTCGACGTTTTTTGGGAGATACACGATCCCACCACACTCAACCGGCAAGGTCCCGATGTCGGCGAGCAATACCGCTCCGTGATCTTTTTTCATAATACCGAGCAGGAAGCTGCGGCGAGGGCTTCCAAGGAAGCGCTCGGACGAAGTGGGATTCACAAGCGCGATATCGTCACTCAGATCGAACCTGCCGCGCCGTTTTACATTGCCGAGGAATATCACCAACAGTATTTCGAGAAGCAAGGGATCTCGCACTGTGGGATCGAGTGAGTTCGGAGAGACGCCTGTACGTTGATTCGCCTCAACGTGTTCGCACCGGGTCAACGCATCGCCGTTCCGTGGGTGTCTTTTACGACGCGGCCGAGAGGGCTGCCCCCCTCGATCAATGTGAGTCGATCAACCATCTATTGCGCAACCGCTATTGGGGAACCGCCGCGTCACGAATTCACCTAACGATGTCCCAGCCACCATAGAGCGATACAAGACTCTTGGCCCGCTTTAGTGCTTAGTTTGATTGCTCGGATCTCGGTCAATGAACGGATCCGAATTAGTTTTGACGGCGGCTTCCGCGGTCTGAGTGAAGCCAATTCCTGGAGTGAGTTCGAACCGTGGGGTGCTCAATCCCCATTGCCGCTTCGAACAAGATTTGCGAAGAGCGGACGCGAAGGCCCTAGCGATTTTCAGAGTTGCCGTATCGAAAGAGTGCTTGCCGCCGTAGTATCTCTTTTCCCCATGTCAGCCAAAAGAGTAACGTAGCCGGCGCGTCTGACGAGATCATAGGTAAACGGTTGTTCAGGAGTTCTCAATGATGCTAACGCGAACCGGGATCATCACGGTAGAGATCGCCATCGCGGCGCTTATTGGAGGCGCCGCCGCCAGCGCCCAGCAGGCGCGCAACGCCACTCGAGAGGCCGCCCGCCCATTGCCATTGTCGGCGGTGCGATTGACGGGAGGTCCGCTCAAGCACGCGCAGGATCTGGACGCGGAGTATCTGCTCAAGCTCGAACCCGATCGCATGATGGCCTACTATCGCAGGCGCGCCGGGCTGGAGCCAAAAGCCCAGGGATACGGTGGCTGGGATGGAGACGGCCGAAACCTGACCGGGCATATAGCCGGGCATTACCTGTCGGGAGTGAGTCTGATGTACGCCGCCACCGGTGATTCGCGTTTCAAGGAACGCGCGGACTATATCGTGCGGGAGATGAAAGAGGTTCAAGACAAGCAGGGCGACGGCTATCTTGGCGCTCTGGCTAACGGCAAGGAGCAACTCATCGAAGTCTCGAAGGGGAACATTCGCTCGAGCTTCTTCGACCTGAACGGCCTCTGGTCGCCCTGGTATGTCTTGCACAAGACGTTCGCGGGACTGCGCGACGCTTACCGCTACGCCGGCAATCGCACCGCGTTGGATCTGGAGGTCAGGTTCGCCGCGTGGGCTGAGGGCATTCTTGCTAAGCTGGATGATGGCCAGCTTCAACGCATGCTGAATACGGAGTTCGGCGGAATGAATGAAGTTTTGGCCGAGCTTTACGGCGACACTGGCGACAAGCGATGGCTCGATCTCTCGCACCGCTTCGATCACCGTGCGGTGCTCGAGCCGCTCGCCCATCAACAAGACATTCTCCCGGGCTTGCACGGCAACACCCAGGTTCCAAAGCTCCTCGGCGTGCTCATGCGCTACGTTTACACAGGCGACAAGGCGGATGGAGACGCGGCCGGTTTCTTTTGGGACGCCGTAGTGAATCACCACAGCTTCGCCACGGGCGGCCATGGAAAAGACGAGTATTTTGGTCCACCCGACGCTTTGAGCGACCGCATAGACGGGCGTACCGCCGAGACGTGCAACGTCTATAACATGATCAAGATGACCCGTCAGATGTTCGCGCTTTACCCAGACGTCAAATACGCAGAGTTCCACGAGCGCGCTCTGTTCAATCACATCCTGGGTTCGATCGACCCCGAGGACGGCCGCACTTGTTATATGGTTCCCGTGGGCCGGGGCGTCCGGCGCGAGTATCAAGAGATGTTCCGAGGCTTCACCTGCTGCGTTGGCTCGGGCATGGAGAGCCACGCGATTCACGGCGATGGTCTCTATTACGAATCGGGCGGCCGGCTCTGGGTGAACTTGTATGCGCCCTCAACGGCTAAGTGGGAAGCGGCCGGCGTAGACATCACAATGGACACGTCCTTTCCTGAAGGCGAGGCTGCTACGTTGAATCTCTCATTGAAGACGCCGAAGCAATTCACGCTGGCTCTGCGCCGTCCTTCTTGGGCGGGAGAAGGGTTCACTGTAAAGATCAACGGCCAGGCGGTCAAAGACCTGACGAAGCCTGGCTCTTATGTCGAGATCAAGCGTCAGTGGAAAAATGGTGACGTCGTAACGCTGACTTTACCCAAGACCCTTTGGATCGAGCCATCGCCCGACAACCCACGGATCGCGGCGATAATGTGGGGGCCGCTGGTGTTGGCTGGCGACTTGGGACCTGAAAATAGGAATGGAGCCAGAGCCCCACAAGTAAATGTACCGGTGTTCGTCTCCACGGCGAAGCCCGTGTCGGACTGGGTGAAGCCCACACCGGGTAAGCCGGGCAATTTCCGAACTGAAGGCGTTGGGCGGGACAGCGACGTGGATTTGATTCCGTTCTACCGGCTGCACCGCCGCGCCTACTCCGCCTACTGGGACTTGTTTACACCGGCCGAATGGGAGAAGAGAAACACGGAACTCGCGGCGGAGAAAGAACGGCTGCGCAAGCTCGAGGCCGGGACGATCTGTTTCGTGCAGCCGGGCGACACTGAACGCGAGCGCGAGTTCAATCAACAGGGTGAAGACACTTCGGCTCTCCGCGTAGCGGGTCGAGCCGGCCGCCGCGCTGGAAAGTGGTTTTCTTTTGATCTGCCCATCGATTCGAAGCAAGCGGCCAGGCTGATCGTTTCATATCACTCTGAGGAGAGAGCCACGCGAAATTTCGATATCATGGTGGATGGCGTCCGAGTCGGGGAGCAGTCAATTCAGCGATATCAACCCGGAAGCAGCTCTGGCCGCTTCTTTGACGTGGAATACGCGATCCCTGCTGAACCGACGAAGGACAAACAGAAAGTGACCGTGCGGTTTCAAGCGAAGGCCGGCAGCGAGACCGCCGGCGTGTTTGGAATACGGATTATTCGCTCCGACGCGGCGCGATGAAGCCATCGAATGACAAACACCGCGATCCGCGCGCAGGACCTCAAGAAGACGTTTCGGAAAGTCGTTGCGCTAGACGGGCTCGACCTGGAAGTTCCGGAAGGCAGCGTCTACGCGTTAGTCGGCGTTAACGGCGCCGGCAAGACTACTACCCTCAAAATCCTAATGAATATCTTTCAACCAAGCGCGGGGCGCGCCGAGATCCTCGGAGTAGAATCGACCCGTCTCTCTCCGCGCGAGTTCGAGTTCATCGGCTACGTGTCGGAGAACCAGCAACTGCCCGATTGGATGACAGTGGATTATCTTCTCGGCTTTCTCAAACCCTTTTATGCCGGCTGGGACAGCGCGCTGGCGCGGAAACTGGTTAGCCAATTCGATCTCCCGTTGGACCGGACGCTCAAACAACTATCGAGAGGGATGCGGATGAAGGTGGCGCTCGCGTCGTCCCTGGCTTACAGGCCGCGGCTCATAATACTGGACGAACCCTTCACGGGTCTTGACGCGCTGGTGCGCGACGAATTGATAGAAGGACTGCTCGACCTTGCCGAGGGCGCGACCGTCTTGATCTCCTCGCACGACCTGGCGGAAATCGAAACCTTCGCCAGCCATATCGGCTACCTTGATGGTGGACGGCTGGGCTTCTCCGAAGAGACGGCCTCGTTGGCCGGGCGCTTCCGCGAAGTTGAAGTAATATTCGATTAACCGCCGGCCTTGCCTGCTGATTGGCCCGAGACATGGATGCGGCCAAACGCCGACGCATCGGTCCTTCGCTTCATCGATAGCAACTTTGACTGCGAGCGCACGTCCGCCCAAGTCAATCGCCTGTTACCGGGAGCGCGCGGCGTTTCGTTTAACGTTTTGTCGTTGCGAGATATTTTTGTCGTGCTGGCGAAGGCGTCACGTAAGCCGGTTTCGTAAAGTGAGGTCTCGATGAAACAGGCGCTCCATATTCTCAGGAAAGATATTCGGCGGCTGTGGTATGAAATCTTTGTCGTGCTTGGCGTCACGGCCGCGTTTGCCATATTTGACCCCCGGCGGAGGCCGCCGGACGATCAGAATTCCGGCCCGGCGATTCCAGCGACATCATCGGCGATCCAATCGGCCGTGAAGCGCTGCTGGTCGAATTGGCCAACGAGATGATCCAATACACGCCGGAAGAGCTGATCTCCATCGCAAAGAAAGA
>JAHFUG010000306.1:0-4867 GCA_023265195.1 Blastocatellia bacterium
GAGCGCACTTATCCGGCGTTCCTAGGCCACGTACAGCCCACAAGCGCGGGTAGCCCGGTCATAATGGGGAATGGATAGCAAAGATTCACCACGGCCTTGTGCGGGACTCTGGATGGAACAGCGGCCTCCCGTGCGGAGGGTAGTCGAGTCATACTGTATTGCTCCGATTCTGATTACGCCTATGGTGTCTTTCCGAAGTGGAGGGAACAGAATGCGTCCAACCTTTGGATCACTTTACTAAAGAACAAGGTTGGCTTGCGGATAATGGTGTGTGGAGCGGTTGCAAGAAGCAATGGAGAGAAAAATGATGCAGGACTATATCGTAGTCTTATCTCCCATCGGGAGGTCTCGAGTTTGGCATTTTCGGAAAGAGCAATATCTGAATTCCATGCGCAATCTCAAAACATCACAGGTCGGGAAGAGGGATTTATCCCCGCTCCTCCGATTGTGATTCACTCAAGCTGGCCGCAACCACAGGAGCGGGGATAAATCCCTCTTCCCGACCTGTGATTTTTTGAAGTTTGGCGATCTCCTTTCATCTGGGCGCCTAACAACGCTTGGAACCATGGCGAGCCACGGATTGCGCCAACGTATTTTTGGCGCCACGCGATGACCCTGCTCACGCGCGGAGAGTCCTACTTGCTCGCTACCGCCAGCGTGAGATTCGCGTTCAACCCGGGCAGCGCGTAAGGGTTCTGGTGGAAACCAGTCTCCGTGCGGACACGATCTCGCACGTAAGCGAAAAGCTCACCCGCGGTGACGAAGGCGTCGCCGTTCGCGTCAGCCTCACCACGCAATCCGTCAAGCAACGCCAGCGTGAATATCCCGTGCCCGCCGCCCCAGTTCTGACTCTCTTGCGAAAGCTCATTCACGTCCGATGAGGTCAACACCGCCCGGCCCGTCTCTTTGAACAATTTCGACGCGTACAGGTTGATCAGATTGTTCTCCAGGCCGCGGGTGGCCGCCATCTTCTCGCCGCTCAGCCCGGCGGCGTGGCAGGCGTCTATGAAAACAACCGTGCGCTGGGCGCGCACAATGCCGTCGAGGGCGTCCTGCAGCTCTTTCATCGGCAGCGCGGTATGAGGCATATCCGCGACTCGCGTGTCGTGCATCAGGAAGTACAGGTCGCGGGGCGAGTAAGGGTCGGGCGAACCGTGCCCCGCAAGGAACACGATGATCAAATCATTCGGCCCCGCCTTCGGGAGAAATCGATAGAGCCCATCGCGGACGGCGCCGAGCGTGGCGTTTTCATTTTCGAGATAGAGAATATCGTCTCGCGCAAAGCCGCCTCCTTCGGGCCGGCGCAGGAAGTCGCGCATCGAGCGCGCGTCGGCGTCGGCATACTCGAGATCGCCGAGGCCGCCTTCATGGCGCTGGTATTTCGAGACGCCGATGATCACGGCGAACTTGCGGCCCTTGAATTCGCTTGAAACCGCCGCAACCCTTCCGCGCATGGGGATCGAAACACGCGTCAGATTGCCCAATCCGTCTTTGGCTTCGACGATCAAGGACGACTTCGCGCCGGACAGCGTCGCCTTGCCTTCGAAAGCGAACGTCACCGTGGCCGAGCGTTCAGAGCCGGCGCCGCTCTGAACGCTCAAACCGCGAACCGCCCCCGTGCGCGAGACTGCCGCGGGTTGACCGTTTATTTTCACCGATACTCCGAGACCCGAAGAATCGATGACCAGGCCGCGAACCGGAATAGTGACGCCCAGCGTTATGGATCGAACCGCGCCCTTGGGCTCCGTGAGGATGATTTCAGGAGGCTCGCGGTCTTTGCGGACCACCACGTACTCGATAGAGGCGCCGGAGGCGATCGCCGGATCGTCCATGCGTTGGCCGCCCGCGAGCAGCACGTAGGAGGCGTAGTACCAGTTCCGTTGTTGATCTTGAGCGCTGACTTCGACGACGTTCTTTCCCGAATGAAGCTTGAGTCGCGGCTTTCTCTCGAGATCGCAAGTCGCAACGTGACCCTCTAATCCGGGGTTGACCCCTACCGCCGTCCCGGCAGCTTCGCCATTTATGCTTACGTACACCTTGCCGGGGCTGATGGAATCCGAAAACGGCTTCCGAATCAGAAACTTGATGGTGCGCAATTCCGCCGTCGGGATGTGAGCTTCGGGTTGCGTGATCGTTTGACCGACGTCGGGAAGCACCAGCACGAACGGCGCTCTTGGATCGCGGACGATTTGCACGTACGCCGCGCCACGCGAGCCGAACAGGAAGAGCAGGCAGGTCAGCATAGCTGCCGCCGATGCGAGCGCGAGATGCGTTCGAAAACTCGTCTTCATAGAGGCTTCGCCGATCTTGATTTTCGAAGACATTGCAAGACTCGGCCTATTGCTTCCGTCTCTTGAAACTTCACTCTACGGCCGTTTGACCGGCCGCTTCGCCGGTGTGGGCGGAGCGATGACGGCCGGAGCTGCGTCAGATGAACGGGTGGGATTGCTCCCGGTCGCGACGGCTTCGGGGTTTTTCGGCGCCACATTGATCACCGGCCGAACCGCCCATGTCAATTCCTGAGCCTCCTGCATGTAGTCATAGATCACGTCCATGTTTGACGGAAGAGCGCCGGCGTGCTCGCGCTGATATATCGCGACGTATTCCTGGAGTTCGGTCACGATCTCGCGCGTCCGCCCCGAGTCGTTCACGTCGATGATCGACAGCGCGCGGTAGAGGTGAGGCTCGGGCAGCACGCCCCTCTTGTCGAGTTCGATTGCCTTTCCGAACTCGGTCAGCGCCTTGGATTTTTCCGCGGGAGTGCGCGCGGTGAGTCTCAGGACCTTGCCGTAGTAGTGGTGGGCGTATGGGTCGTTGGATCGAATTCGCAACGACTCCTCCAGGTTGTCGCGGGCCATCTGAAACATGTCGTAATAGTACGCGCGAACCCCGTTGTCACGTTTCAACTCGGCCATCACGGACTGGAACTCCGGCGCCGTGCCGATCAACTCGCCGGCCGCGAGTTTGGCGTTGATGTCGCTGGCCAGTTTGCCTGCCACCGCTTCTTCCGCCCGTTTAATCCTTCCGGCCGTGTCTCGAGTGGGATCAAGCTGCTTGCCGGGATCCGACGGCCTTCCGGAAACAGAGGAATTGAACTGAGCGTCGGTCGCCGCCCTCATCGAAGCGAGGTTGGCGTTCGTTCGCTCTTGTTGGGCCAGGCTCGCGGCGCCTATCAGCAATCCGTCTCTCGACATGAGCGCTCCAAGCCCGCCGACCGCTTCATCCACTTTTTGAACCCTGTCCACGATGCGCGCCGAATCTCCCATAAACCCGAGCCCGGCGCGTTTGTCATGCGAGCTGGTGCGGTAAAGAGAAGCGTAGAATTTCGGCACTTCGCGCGGATCGTAGTTGCGCGCCAGCATGTACCGCAGAGCAAACTGATCGGCCTCGTCTTCCTGAATCTTGTCCCAGGCGACAACCGCGTTTGGTATCGCGAGCTTTAGCAGAGTGGGTGACGACGCGAGAGTAGCCACGGCGTACGCGGTGTACGGATCAGCTCCCACGGCGCGCATCAACGGACCCGCGGCTATGCTGATCAGCCCGCCGGTGATCTTCCGTTTTGTTTCCTGCTTTTCATTATTACGTTCAATGCCCTGGCTGATTAGCACGTCTTGACGCCAGTGCTCCTTTTCTATGTGAGCGATCTCATGAGCAAGCACGTAAGCAAGCTGCGCTTCGTTATCGGCGACCGAGATCAGTCCCGTTGAAACGTAGACGGTGCCGGTCGATAGCGAACGCGCCTCCGGAATCGGGTTGAGAGTCACCTTGAATGCAAACAGGTGCGTCGAATTAACGGGCACTACCGACTGGCCAAGCCGATTGACATAATCCTGCACCATCGGATTGTCGTAGAGCGTGTCGTTCACCTTCAGTTTGTCGCCTGTTCGCGTCACCTGTTCATCTTTCGCGTCGCGCGTGTTGAAGTAGAAAGCGTACTCGCTATGCTCGCGCTGCTTATGTCTGTACGCTTCTTCGACCTCTTCCCTGAAGGCCGGATCCTTCTGGTATTCCTGTTCGCTGTAGCGCTTCATCTTCAAGTATTCGCGCTCCTGTTTCGACTGCTTCTCTTCAGCAGCCTTTTCCTCTTTCTTGTCCTTCTTGTCCTTGTCTTTGTTTTGCGCGCCGGTCGTGGTCTTATCATCAGCATGGGGACGCGCGAGACCGATCACCGGAGCGGCGAGCATTGATACAACGACCGCGAAGCATACCATTTGCGAGCAAATCCTTTTAGACATATTGACCTCCCACGGGTATCTATCTGTTGTTGACCTGATGCGGCGTACCAATAAAGAGAGAACTATTCACGAGCGGAAGCGAGCTGTCATACCATGCAACTAATTCCTCCTTACAACGCAGTGGGGCAGAATTAACATAGCCGGGGAAGCGAAGTCAACCAACGTGAACTCACTGGGTGCTTAACCGAATTTGGGGGATTATGGTTATCCGCGGGAATCGTTACAGGCTTGAGCGCCGCGTTCTCATTGCCACCTTGATTCATCGAGGTCTGGAGTCTGGGCCATCCATTCCTGCGCCCTCCGTTAGGAGGGCCATGTTTATAGAAGCGATAGGCCGCAACATCCGCCCTCCGTTAGGAGGGCCATGTCCATCCGTGTTTCCAAGCGAACAACAAGGCGGCCTCCATTTCGGAGTAACACGTGGCCCTCCTACGGAGGGCGGAGCGTCCCACCACACGTACTATAAACATGACCCTCCTACGGAGGGGCGGAAGAAATGGCCGAACTGCAGACCCTGCTATCCCCAGCTCCTCCGGTTACGATTCACTCATCTGGCGTCAAGGAGAGGAGCGGGGATAAATCCCTCTCCCCGACCTGTGATTTGCCTGAAGTCGAACGCGGCATTTGGGATT
>JAHFUG010000306.1:4967-9373 GCA_023265195.1 Blastocatellia bacterium
GTAGCAAAGGGTTTCTCGGACTTCAGAACGAACTCTGACGCCGTCAGCGAACCTTCTCGCACTCGATGGGTAACGTCAACTCTCATCAAAGGCGCTAAGCGAGGCCGTAGATGAACGATCTTCTCCAAAGCGTCGGGCCGCGACCGCCATTCACGCCATCGAAAGGCCCAATCGAAACAGGCGCCGTCCGTAGCCGTGCTAAAACGGGTCCGCATCGTCAGCGCGTTGTGGGCTTGCGCGCCGCCGTCGCCATGCCGTTTCAAATCGCGGCGGTGAATGATGAGCGCTCCGTAGACAAGCCTGCGCACGCCGGCGTTGCTGAATATCTCATCCCATCTGATCCGGTCGGCGGGATCTCCATGAGACCGTTCTATGATATCCGTTGCGAACTGACTAGGAGACCTCTCATCGCCGAAGGCGAACAAGACGTCGAACTCTTCGCGTGACTCTCCCAGCCATTCGCGCACTCTCTCTTCAAACGCGCCCTCGCGTGTATCCAGGCCGAGACAAACTGAGTAATAGGTTCCACCGGGCCGCAAGTACCGTGGCAATCCCTGGACTATTGCCCGAACCAGCTTTTCGCCCGTTTCTCCTCCGTCGCGATATATCGTCGTCCCGGACAGAGACGGAACGTAAGGCGGATGAGCGACTATTCGGTCGAAGGTGCGGCCTTCGACTGGCGAGAACAGATCGCCTTCGACGGCCTCGACGTTGTCGCAGCGATTCAAGAGCCGATTGAATCTGGCGAAGTGCGTAGCGCGAGCCGTGATATCCGAAGCAACGACTCGCTCCACGTGTTTGCTCAGCATCAGAGCGGCGACCCCAGTGCCCGAGCAGAGGTCGAGCGCGTCTTCGGCGGGCCTTTTCGAGATCACTTGCAGGAAGCGGACCGTGCCGGCATTGATCGCGGGAAACACAATATCAGGTGGAGGGACGAACACTGAGCCATCAGGGTTGTTGTGCCGGTCCGAAGCGATCAACAATCCAGCCACCGGGTAGAGGAAGACCGGAGAATAGTACGCTTCGGCGCTAGAGCCGTGCGTCAGATCGAACGTTCCTACGCGAAGAATGTCTAACTGCTGGAAAGAGGTTAGCGCCGCCGAATCGATTAGCCGCTCAACCTCGCCGCGCGTAATAACCGCCGAGAAGAGGAAAAGCTGTATAAACAGCGACAAGGTTTCAGCCGCTGAAGTATGCAGATCGATCATTTCTGGATTGACTGAACTGAGGTCTGCTAACTCTTCGATCTTCAAAACGCGTAGGATCGTGGCCTCGTCGAAGCCGGCGTTTCTCAACGACGATTCCACACGAGAGAAGTCGTCAGCGCTGCCGAGTCTAAGCGGCATGCGGTGCGCCATTTCGGCGTTTTCGGCGTTCGGATCCAATGATGGATTTGTCACTTCCGTGGCGCTCTCTCGTGGCGGACAGATTTCGTTGGCTTCATCGCTGTTCCCCTGTCGGGCGATGCCGCGCCTGAAGTTATCTTGGCGGTCCTAAGCTCCAAACCTTCTCCGGCTCGACAGTAGCTGATACCTTCGCATCGACTCGCGGCCCCCCGCCTGTGCATATGACGTGATCTTGCATAGGGCGTCTCTTCCCTTTCAAGCTAGAAGAGTTGCTGACTTTTGACGATCTTCTGACGAAGCACGAGCAGAGCCTGATAACCCAGCGAGGTCCTGCCGTTGCAGTCGCCGATGTTTGGGATAAACAACTGCTCAACGTTGCGCCAACCCCGCCACGTGACCTGAATACCGTTTCGCATCCGCTCGTTGTATTGAGAACGGCCGGGGCCGGCGAAGGCTTTGATATCGTTATTGACGACGGCCTTAACGACAACGTCCGTCTTACTCCAAGACTGTTTCACCGCCGCCGCCGCCCGGCCCAAAAAACCGAGTGTTAGTCCGTCCTTTCCATGCTGCGCGCGGCTCTCCTCATATGCAGCAACAATCTTGTAGTAATCATAGTCGTACATCCACCATGGTCCCGCGGCCCACGTCTCCGGACGGCTAGTAGTGCTGGCGAAGCGAAACAACACCTGGCCGGACGTCAGAGTCACCACTCGCGGGCTGCGCAGTCCGGAACCGGCGATGTCCGGCAAGTTGATCAGGTCCAAGTCATCATTTATGGGCACTCATCGCCTCCTGTTTGGCCGAAGGAATATGGAGGACGTCGCCAGAATGCGCGACCCGCGCAAGGACCGCTTGATCTAGATTCCCCGGAGCCGCCGAAAGACTCGCCGCCTCAGTAGCGAATCCAGGCGGCGCGGGCTCTGTCGTCATCGCTTCATTCATTCTTCGTATCCTTGGAGACGGGCGCCGCTTGCGGCCGGTCATCGTTCCAGTTTACTTCAGATAATCTTTTCGCATAACCGGACTCGGCCAACTTCCCAAGAAACGCCGTGAGCTTTTGCTCATCGATCCCGTTGACCGCCGAAACCATACCTTGCCAGTCTCGGTCTGAAAGACTGGTTCCTCGGATAGTTTGCAGCCGCTCGGCCGTGGCGCGCTCGAGTACACTGCGCGCCATCATCAAGCTGAGCGCAGCCGGCGCCGAGCAGCCCTGGCGATAGCACACACGCGCGACGGCCAGTTTCAAATCCTGAATTCGCTCCGCCAACCGATCCGTCTCGCCGAAGGTCAACGCTTGTTCGTACGATTCAAGCTCTCTCAGTTCGAGGCGAAGCAGACCGGCCTCCGTCCGCATGGTTGCGCCGAATTGCCGAAGCTCTCTTCTCAAAGCTCCGGGGCTATCCGTCTCCGGCCCAGATGACTGGTCCGTGCTAATTACTCGCGCCAGCGCGCCAAGCGCGCCGGGCTCATTGGCCAGGCCCGATCTCGGACCGCCATCCAGCCTGAACCTGAAATACCGCCGGCCAATGTAGTACAACTCCGACGGCGTTAGAGCGTGGATGGCCTTCGCAACCTCGCCCTGACCAACCCATGACCGGACAGCGCCGGCTCGACGCGGCGAAAGGAATGTATGCAAACGATCGACAACTGTCTTTGCCGGCTGATCTCCCATTATTGAAAGCGCCAGGGCATCCTCGCCTAGATCGATGGATCGCGACACATATTCTTGCGCCCGAGACGTCACCCATCGCCGATCTATGAGCTGATGGGAATTGAGAACGGCCGCCGCGAAAGCGGACGGCGAACGGTCCGGCAGTGCCGCCGATGAGCCCGCAAACCCGGACGAACGCGATTCAATTCGAGCGAGCGCATAACTCAACCTCGTGACGCTGCCGCGAACGCGCTTGCCGGTTGCATCAAACTCGGCCGCACCCCACGGATTGCTCCCAAAATCATGGGTACGGACCAAATCAGGGTTGAGCGCGTCCGGTGACTCCGCCGGGTTGAGCATCGCCGAATAAACCACACCGAGCAGCGCCTCGCCGATAAACGGCCCAAGAAGACCGCGCAATTGCAATAGGGCGGTATGGCCGGCGGGTGTTGCGAGTTGGCCCGCAATCTCCTTTGGCGTTGGCGGCTTTGCGGCGGGCGTTTTGGATTTCTGCTTCTTTGGCGGGGGCTCCGGCTCAGGCTCGATGAACCTATCGACCGCGGCTTGAAGCCGTTGAAGCGACGCCCGATCGGAGGGACTCTTCTCGAGCGCATCGAGCGCCGCGACGGCGTCGGCGACCGCCGCCAACCGAGTGTGCTTTTGCGACTGTAAAGCGCGCGCGATTCGATCTTGTTCGGCTTTGGAATTGTCAAACTCGTAGCCGGCAACCGAGCGAGGAGCATCGCTCGAGGCGCCGCTTGTTGGTCCGTTCGCCCCGCGGTCTTGAATTACCAGAGGCTCGCTCTGAGCGAGAAGACTTACGAGCTTGTTTTCGATCTCCTGACCGCTTGCCGGGCCATCAACACCTAAGAGATCTTTCTCAATGGTGGACAGCAGCTCCAGCGCGAACCGTTCGCCGCCGGGGTCCATATCGAGTATTCGCGTAGTCACCTCATCCAGTGCGCGCTGATTGAAGCTTCCGGTTCTAGCTATCAGCCGAACCAACTCGAAGGCTGCTTGAAAGGAACAAACGGCGGCGTGTCTCGAGGCGGGGTCGGAAATCCCTTCAAGAGTGGCGGCCTGAGCAAAGTAACGCTGCATCTGAGCCAGGCTCATGCGAAGGTCGAGCGCCAATTCAAGCTGAGGCTCGCGGCCCGCCGCAACCTGCCTGGCAATGAGTTCAATCCCGTCACGGTTGGAAAACCAATCCGAACTTTCGCGCTCCGCCTGTGAAAGCACCGCTATCTGCCTGGCGAGCGGAATCGGAGCACCAGCGGTCACTGCGCTCACCCTGGACATCATCCCGAACATGGCGTCGCCGCCCCCCGGCTCCGATTTGAGCCACGATTCGGCGGCCTGTGGCATGCGCAGTTGCCCGCCCTCAACCCGCAAGTAGGAGAAAAGAT
>JAHFUG010000307.1:0-4267 GCA_023265195.1 Blastocatellia bacterium
CCGGCACGCAAGCATGTCGCGCTCTTAATTGCACCCGTTTCGTCTGGGATAAACCTGCCGCAATGGACAAGCGCTCCGGTGCGGGAATACTATTGATTTTGCCGCCTCGGTTGAACCGAGGCGGCGCATCCTCACTCCGAGTTGAACCAATCGCCCCCGCGGATTTATCTACCCGAATTGATGTCGAATGATTGAGGAGGTGCGGAGTGGGCTATGATAGTAAGGCGAAGACGATCTCATTTCTGGTTGCGCTGCTTGGGTTCCTGCTCATCTGGACCAACAGCCCCATCGCGAACCTTGCCGCTTCGAAGCACACGCAAGAGCCCTCTCCTTCCACCGTGCGGATAAAGCTGGAGCCCGTTCTATCCGGCCTTTCAAGCCCGCTTTACATCACCAACGCGCATGACGGCGCAAACCGATTGTTCATCCTCGAGCAAGCGGGGCGAATACGCGTGCTGCAGCCGGGAGCAGGCTCCACGTCAGTCTTTCTCGACATCTCATCGAAGCTGATCTCGGGAGGCGAACAGGGACTGTTGGGGCTGGCCTTTCACCCACAGTTCTCGACGAACAGGCGGTTCTTCGTGGACTACACGCGGCGTTCGGACGGCGCAACGGTGATAGCCGAATACCGCGCTTCGGCCTCTAATCCAAACATCGCGGACACCGGGGAGACTATTCTCCTGACAATCGCTCAACCGTTTTCCAACCACAACGGCGGAATGGTTGAATTCGGTCCCGACGGATACCTCTACATAGGAATGGGAGACGGGGGATCGGCAAACGATCCCGGAAACCGGGCGCAGAACACCCAGCAACTCTTAGGCAAGATACTTCGCATTGACGTCGATCAGCCGGATGGAGCGCAACCCTATTCCTCACCGGTCACCAACCCATACTTCGGCGCTGATCCCGGCCGCGACGAGATATTCGCGATCGGATTGAGAAATCCGTGGCGGTTCTCGTTCGATCGAGCGAACGGGGATCTCTACGTTGGCGACGTGGGTCAGAATGCCTGGGAAGAAGTCGACATCGTTACGCTGGGAGGAAACTATGGCTGGCGCGTAATGGAAGCAAATCACTGCACGAATCTTGGTCCCGCTTCGTGCGGCGCGCCGGGCTTCACGCCCGCCATAGCCGAGTATGGACACACCGGAGGGCGATGTTCGATTACCGGAGGATATGTCTATCGAGGGAGCAAAGGGAGCTTGCCGCTGGGATCTTATGTTTACGGCGATTATTGTACGGGCGAGATATTCCTGCTCGAGGGCGGGGCGCAATCCCTATTGCTCGACACCAATCTCGCCATCTCTTCCTTCGGTGAAGATGAAGACGGTGAGATCTACGTGGTCAATTTGAATGGAACGGTCAGCCGGATCGGCAATGCGGATCCAGTCTCGACCACGCCTCAACTGAATTCAGCCGTTGTTCGCAAGCGTGCTACGGGGCGAGTAATCGACCCGGTCTCGGTGAAGGAAAATGGAAAGAAGTTTGAGATCGTGGCTTCCGGCGAAGGCTTTGCGTCCGGCGCCGTGATCACGGTCAATGGCGTCGAGAGTATCACCGCGGCCGGTTCGACTCCGGGCCGTGAGCTGACGGCAAGGTTGGGCAGAGACACGCTCTCGGCGCCTGGAACCCTGTCCGTCATCGTTCAGAATCCCGATGGGACTCGATCGAATACTATTGTGATTCAGGTTGTGGCCGCCTTGTGAAAAAAGAGCGGAATCGAATAAGAATCGGTTGAGTTGCGTTTCACTACAAAGGTTCGGCATGAAAATACTCGTCACGGGATCAAGCGGGCTCGTCGGTTCGGCGGTGGTTGAATCGCTTGATTCAGCGGGCCACGAAGTTATCAGACTGGTGAGATCGGCGCCCAAGTCCAGGACCGAAGTTCAATGGAATCCCGAGACCGGAGATCTTGATGCTAAGACCCTTGAAGGCATTGACGCCGTAGTGCATCTCGCGGGTGAAAGCATCGCGTCAGGCAGGTGGAATGAGCAAAAGAAAGCGAGAATTCGAGACAGCAGAATCTTAGGAACGCTGCTGCTCGCTGAGACTCTCGCGAAACTCTCGCGCCCTCCGCGAGTCCTCGTTAGCGCGTCGGCCATAGGTTATTACGGCGATCGAGGTGATGAGCTTCTTGACGAGAGCAGTTTGCCGGGCAAGGGATTCCTGGCCGATGTGTGCGTTGAATGGGAGAGGGCGCTCGATCCGGCGATTGAAAAAGGCGTCCGCGTCGTGATCCTCCGAATCGGCGTAATTCTCAGCGCGGTTGGAGGGGCGCTTGCCAGGATGATAGGACCTTTCAAGTTCGGAGCAGGCGGCAGAGCAGGATCAGGCCGGCAGTATATGAGCTGGATCGCGCTCGATGACGTCGTAGGCGCTATCAGCTACTCACTGGCCGTCGATTCGTTGCGGGGAGCCGTGAACGTTGTGGCGCCTAACGCTGTAACGAATGATCGGTTCACAAAGGCGCTCGGACACGTTTTGTCGAGACCTGCCTTTTTCCCGTTGCCGGCGTTCGCGGCCCGGCTCGCCCTGGGCGAAATGGCTGATGAACTCTTGCTCGCGAGCACGCGAGTAGAACCTCGGAAACTTTTTGAATCGGGCTATGTGTTCAAGCACGCCAATATCGAAGAGGCTCTAAGGCATGTGCTGCGCATCAAGCAACGTTGAGAAATCCATTCCGCTATGCCCTGAGAATAAGTGTACGGGCGGCGCTCCGTGGCCACCCCTACTGGAGAATCGGTTCTTCGCAAGAATAGCGTCTGGCGCAAAGAGGGGCGGGCACGGAGACCCGCCGTACATTGATTTTCAGGCTGATTAGCGCTAACGGCGTAACGGTGATCCTCGCGATTGCGAGACTAGAGAAGACCAGTCCTCGCGGCCGCCAAGACTGAGCCACGATCAGATTCTCAAGACACTTGCCAACTCAACATAGACTGGTAAACTCTTTTCCTGCCATAAAGCAATCGGCGCAAGATTCCATAAAATGAAAGGGGGTCCGATCACCAAATGGCAAAGGGCCGTTCACCGCTCGCCATAATCTTCGTAACCGTGCTCATCGATCTGATCGGATTCGGCATCGTTATTCCGGTTTTGCCGCTGTATGCGGAGCGATTCGGCGCGTCGGCCGCCGTCATAGGCATGCTGCTGGGCGTCTATTCGGCGATGACTTTTATTTTCTCGCCGATTCTTGGACACCTCTCGGATCGCGTGGGGCGGCGTCCCGTGTTGCTGTTGAGCATCATTGGAACGTCAATCGGTTTTCTGGCGATGGGATTGGCTCACGCGCTTTGGCTCCTTTTCGTGGCGCGGATAATCGACGGGATAAGCGGCGGTAACATCTCTACGGCCCAAGCGTACATAGCGGATATCACGCCGCCGGAGGAACGTTCGAAGAGGATGGGACTTCTGGGCGCCGCGTTCGGACTTGGATTCGTAATCGGGCCCGCGCTAGGAGGCTGGATGAGCCGTCTTTCTCCAGAGGCTCCATTTTTTTTGGCGGCGGCAATGGCGGCTGCTAACGCGGTCGCTCTCTTCTTTCTACTGCCGGAGAGTCTGTCCGCCGAGAATCGCAGCCATGTCTCCGCCAGACCTTCGGTAACAAAGCTATTTGAAGAACAGGGGAGTTGGCGTTTGACCGCCGTTCTGTCGACCATTTTCTTCGCCACCGTGGCGTTCGCGCTTTTGACAACGATCTACACGCTGTTTTCCTGGCATCGCTTCCAACTCGACGCCACGCACAATGGGAACATCCTGGCGTACATGGGAGTTATCGGAGCCATTATTCAAGGTGGATTGCTCGGAAGACTGGTTCGAGTCGCCGGAGACAAGAAACTCGCCGTTATCGGAACGGTTTTTCTGGCGGCCAGCCTGTTCGCTTTTCCTCTGAGTTCATCAGTATTGATGCTGGTGTTCATCACCACCGGTATGGCGATTGGGAACAGCCTTGCGACGCCGACCCTGAACGGTCTTGCCTCGAAATGCGTTGGCCCGCAGTGGCAAGGCCGGATATTCGGGGTAACCCAGTCAGTGTCGAGCCTGGCGAGAATAGTTGGTCCGGTGCTTGGGGGATGGCTTCTCAGCAGAGATGACGCCGTGGCCAGCGTCGCCGCCGGTTACGCGTATCCTTATGGCAGGACGCCATTTTGGACCGGCGGCTTCATCATGATCGTGGCTTTCATGGTTTCGCTTACTATTGATTCCGTACGAGAGCTTTCACCCAAGGTCGTGGTTGAAGGCGATTGATGCGGATGAGCGATCAGCG
>JAHFUG010000307.1:4367-9367 GCA_023265195.1 Blastocatellia bacterium
GCAATCATCAATCTGCAATCATCAATCCCCCCTTCCCCCTCTGTCTGACTGCCTCGAAAAGCACGACCCCTACGGCGACCGACACGTTCAGAGAGTCGATCCGGCCATGCATCGGAATGGCGACGACGACGTCGCATCGCTCGCGCACCAATCGATGCAGCCCTTTCCCTTCGCCGCCGAAGACCAGCGCTACCGCTCCGTTGTAGTTGTATTCGGCGTAGCTCATCTCGCCTGAATGTTCCACGCCTACAACCCACACGTTTCTCTTCTTCAAATCATCGATGAAAGACGCAAGGTTCGTGACCCTGGCGATTGGGAGATGCTCCACCGCGCCGGCGGAGGTCTTCGACACCGCTTCCGATACGTGGGCCGCGCGGCGCTCCGGGATTATTACGGCGTTGGCTCCCGCGCATTCGGCCGTTCGGATTATCGCTCCGAGGTTGTGAGGGTCTTCAACGCCGTCCAGCAGAACCAGGATCGTCTGTAGCGTGATGTTCTCGATCAGGGCATGCGCATCCGCGTAGCCGGCAGCCGCGGCAATGGCCACCACGCCTTGATGGTTTGCGTTGCCGGTCAATCGATCGAGCGCGATCTTCGGTTCTTTACGGACGGGAACGCCTGCGCGGCGCGCTGCGTCGAGAAGATCACGCAGCCGGGCGTGCCTGGCGCCTTCGGCGATAACTATGCGCTCGATTCGGCGAGAGCTCGCCTTCAGCGCCTCGAGAACGGGTAAGAGTCCGTATGTGTAGGGCATTATCGCGGCTCCGAGGAACTCATTCGCGGTTTATTGATCGCGGTGGTGTGGATTCGCGCGGGCGGAGGCTTACACAACGGCCTTCTCCGGTTCAATAGCGCCGGTCGAGAACCGTTCATAGGCGAACGGCCTAAGGTCAAAGTCAGGAGTCTCGCTCTTGACGATCAAATCCGCGAGCAGTCTACCCGCCGCGGGGCTGTGCTGGAATCCGTGCCCGCTGAAGCCGTTGATCATGTAAAATCCCTCGAGTTCGGGAGCCCGCCCAATGATCGGAGTCGCATCCGGCGTTACTTCGTATAGCCCGGCCCATGAATGCGCGATCGCCGAATCGCCGAGCGCCGGCAATCGCCGTGAAGCAATCGGAATTAAGCGCTCCAGAAATTCCCAATTCACCGATATGTCGAAAGTCGAGGCCTCGTCGGGATCGGACATCCCAAACAGTATACCCGCTCCTTCGCGATGAAAGTAAAACGTGGTCTCGAAGTCGATGACCATTATTCGGGACGATGGGGCATCGGGCGGCGCGAGAGGCTTGGTGATGAAGATGTGCCGGCGATAGGGAAGAACGGGTATGTCCAACCCCGCCAGGAAGCCGATGTTTCGCGCGTAAGGGCCGGCGGCGTTGACGACTGTGCGAGTCGATATCTCTCCATGATTAGTTTCGACCGCGGATACCTTGCCGGCTTCAATCTTGATTCCGGTTACTTCGGTATCCCGGTTTATCTCGACTCCAGCCGACTGAGCCGCCTTGGCGAAGCCCATCGTGACACCGTTCGGGTCCGCGATTCCATCGCGGGCGCAGAATGTCGCGCCGATTACTCCCTCGACACTCAAGCCCGGAGCCAGCTTCGCAGCTTCCTCGGGAGACAGTTCACTAACCTCGACTCCGAGGCCCCTTTGCAATTGGACGTTCGAGTGAAATGCGCGCTTCGCGTCTTGAGTCGACAGGAGGAAGAGATAACCGTCCTGATGAAAGTCGATCTCGTAACCGACTTCTTCTTGAAATCTCTCCAGCAAGCTAATGGACTCGATCGAGAGACGAATGTTGGCCTCTGACGAAAACTGATGCCGCACGCCGCCTGCATTGCGGCCGGTGGAACCGGTTCCGAGCATATGATCGCGCTCGACCAGAACGACGTTGGTGAGGCCGAGCTTCGCCAAGTGAT
Organism: Blastocatellia bacterium; assembly: GCA_023265195.1. GTDB lineage: Bacteria > Acidobacteriota > Blastocatellia > UBA7656 > UBA7656 > QHVH01. The sequence continues at coordinate 6,288 of JAHFUG010000307.1, forward strand.
AGGCGGTGCTTGTTCCCAGGCACCCGCCTCCGATGATGACAACCTCCGCGGTTCTTTTCACGATGACGTTACCGCGGCCCCAGGTTGTTTGAGGAAAGCAGCAAAGTTCGTGAAGTCTTCCGGCGCCGGGCTGAGGAACTGCTCTTCCTTGTTGAATAGATCACCTAGTGGCGCTTGGCGCAAATTGCCATACAAGGAAAGCCGCTGATTTGCACTGACTACGTAACGCTGATCTGCGCGGATCAACGGCACGTAGTCAGCGCAAATCAGCGGCTTTCCCGTATGGCCACTTGCGCCGAGCGCCACTAACTGTTTCTTATCGATGACGCCTTGCTGCCGCAGAGACTCCATCTCTTCGAGCAGACGATTGCGTTCCGCCGATGATTGCGCGGAAGCCTGAGAGAAACACGGGAGCTCCAGAACGGAAAGCGCCATAGTAGCGAAGCGCATTCGAGACATATCAAACCTCCAGTGGGTTTCCGGGACGATTCTATAGTCGTCCCGCAAACGGGTCAATCAGGGTTCTCATAGAGTCAGCGATGTGTCTTTATTGACACTCAATCAAACGGTCAACTATGATCAGGTTCACATTTTTCATAGTGAGCAATCCCTGTAGAACCTCGCGCCGGAGAAACCATGAGTACTATCGACATCACTAATCGACTGCAAGAAGCCGAAGCGGAATGGGAGGAGCGTACTCTCAAACCGACGCTGAAGCGAGTGCCCGAGTCATCCGAGCGGTTCACGACGACGTCGCTCACTCCCGTTGAGCGGCTGTACACGCCAAACAGCATTCCGGACTTCGATTACGAGGCCGAACTCGGTTTCCCAGGCGAGCCTCCGTACACCCGAGGAATTCATGCCACCGGCTATCGCGGAAAAATGTGGACGATGCGCCAGTTCGCCGGCTTCGGCTCGGCGTTCGACACCAACAAGCGGTTCAAATACCTGCTCGCGAACGGCCAAACCGGTCTCTCGACCGCATTCGACTTGCCGACGCTAATGGGCTACGACTCCGATCATCCGTTCAGCGAAGGCGAAGTGGGCAAGTGCGGCGTCGCGATTTCATCTCTCGCGGACATGGAGGTTCTCTTCGACGGCATACCTCTGGAAGACGTCACGACCTCGATGACTATTAACGCGCCGGCGTCGATGATTCTGGCGATGTTCCTGGCGGTGGCGGAGAAGCAGGGCGCGGATTGGAAAAAGATCGGCGGAACGCTTCAAAACGACATCCTCAAGGAGTACATAGCTCAAAAGGAGTGGATCTACCCGCCAAGGCCGTCGATGCAACTCATCGTCGATACGATAGAGTTTTGCGCCAGGGAAACGCCGCGTTTCAACCCGGTGTCGATCTCCGGTTATCACATTCGCGAAGCCGGCTCGACGGCGCTTCAAGAGCTGGCGTTCACGCTTCGCGATGGAATTGAATACGTCCAGTACGCCGTCAACCACGGAATGGACGTCGATGACTTTGCGCCGCGGCTCAGTTTTTTCTTCAACTCGCACAACGACTTCTTTGAAGAGATAGCGAAGTACCGGGCGGCGCGCCGAATCTGGTACAGAGTGATGAAGGACCGCTTCGGGGCGAAGAGCCCGCGGTCATGGACGATGAGGTTTCACACTCAAACGGCGGGCGTCTCGCTGACGGCCCAGCAGCCTCTCAATAACATAGTTCGCGTGGCGATTCAGGCGTTGGCGGGAGTCCTGGGAGGCACGCAATCGCTTCACACCGACGCTTACGATGAAGCGCTCGCTTTGCCGTCCGACGAAGCCGCTTTGATCGCACTGCGCACCCAGCAGATCATCGCCCACGAATCAGGCGTATCCAATACGATCGATCCGCTGGGAGGGTCCTACTTCGTCGAGAAGCTCACCCGCGATATGGAAGAAGGAGCGCTCGAGTACTTCCACAAGATCGACCGCTTCGGAGGCATGATCGAGGCGATCGAAGCCGGTTTCCCGCAGCGCGAGATACAGGATTCTTCCTACGAATACCAAAAGGCGGTCGAGGCCGGAGATAAGATCATCGTCGGAGTGAATGAATACAAGATGGAACGCGAGCCGGCTGAAATACCGCTCTTGCAGATTGACGAATCAGTGGCCGCTCTGCAGAGCGAGCGATTGAACAAGCTTCGATCCGAACGCAACGCTGTAGCGGTTGAAGAGGCATTGAAGGCGCTGACCGGCGCCGCGAGAGCCGGCTCTAACACCATGCCGCTTCTGGTGGATTGCGCGCGCGCGTACTGCACGCTTGGCGAGATGTGCGACGCGTTGAAGCCCATCTACGGAATCTACAACGAGCCCGCGTTTTGAAGCCGGCTGTTCAGGGTAAGAGCACAAACAGCCCCGCAAAGAAAACATAAACATGGATCAAGCGAGAATCAGAGTGCTGCTAGCCAAGCCCGGGCTCGACGGCCACGACCGCGGAGTCAAAGTCATCGCGCGCGCGTTGCGTGACGCGGGGATGGAAGTCATCTACACGGGTCTCAGGCAAACTCCTGAGCAAATTGTTAGTGCTTCGGTTCAAGAAGACGTGGACGTCATCGGGCTCTCGATCTTATCCGGGGCTCACATGACGATTTTTCCGAGAGTGGTGGATCTGGCTCGGGAAGCTGGTTTGGACGACGTGATGATCTTCGGCGGCGGCATAATTCCAGATGAAGACATTCCCCGGCTGAAGGAGCTTGGCGTCACGGAGGTCTTCACTCCCGGCGCCAGGATGGACGACATTATAGACTGCATAAAAAGGAAATCGCGTCGCGCCAACCAATCGGTTTAGATCCGGCCCACGGCGGAGCCTTTGTGTGACAACCTAAATTCCACACTGCACTGTGGAGATGGTTCAAGCCCAACCTACAAACGGAGACCCATCGACCCTCTCTTTTCCCTCTCTTTTCGCGCGTGGAGGCGTCGGCTGAAGGGGCACGATCTTTCGTAACCAAGGTTGAGCTTGAACTATCCCCCAACTGCGAGACTGTGTGAAAACACCAAATCCCCCACACGGCAGTGTGGGGATAGTTCAAGCTCGACCTACATAAAGGCCGCCTTCTCCCTTCCCCAAATCCCACTCACGGCAG
>JAHFUG010000308.1 GCA_023265195.1 Blastocatellia bacterium
CCGATGGAGCCTCGTTGATCGACAGGCTCGTTAGCTCCGGCGTAACTGCTATGCAAGCGACTCCCGCCACCTGGAATTTGTTGTTGGATTCAGGCTGGCCGCGAGACCTGCACCTGAAAGCGCTGTGCGGCGGCGAGGCGTTGCCTAGAGAACTGGCGGCTCGCTTACTCGATCGCAGCGGCCCCTTCTGGAATATGTACGGCCCAACCGAGACGACGATATGGTCGACGGTCTACCCGGTTGAGTCGACGGATAATCCCATCTACATTGGCAAGCCCATAGCCAATACTCAGACATACATACTCGACAACAACGGACAGTTGGCGCCGCTTGGCGCGCCGGGTTCACTCCACGTCGGAGGCGAGGGCCTTGCGCGAGGATATTTCGAACGGCCCGGCTTGACGGCTGAGAAGTTCACGCCGGATCCGTTCGGCGGCGCCGCCGGCGCCAGGTTGTACAACACGGGAGACGTCGCGAGATACGCGGAAGACGGCAATATCGAATGTCTCGGCAGAGCGGATCATCAAGTAAAGGTGAGGGGATATCGAATCGAGCTGGGCGAAATCGAAGAGACGTTAAGGGCGCACGAGAGCGTGAAGCAAGCGGTTGTCGCCGTGAGAGAAGATCGAGGCGAAAAGAGATTGATCGGATACGTGGTGGAGCATCAGGAAGTAAGCGTGACCGAGTTGAAGGCGTGGACGAAAGAGAAGCTGCCCGAGTACATGATCCCGGCAAGCTTCGTGAAATTAAACGCGCTTCCGTTGACTCCGAATGGAAAGATCGACCGCAACGCACTGCCCGACCCCGCCTGGACAAGACCCGAGTTGGAAAGAGAATACATTGCTCCGCGAACCGCGGCGGAAGAGATCGCCGCCCGGATCATTTGTGAGACTCTCGGTCTCGACCGCGTGGGCGTCAATGACAATCTGTTCGAGCTTGGCGCCAACTCTCTGTCGGCGACGCGGGTGGCGGCCCGATTGCGCGAGACGTTTCAACTCGATATGCCGCTGCGTGACCTGTTCAACGCGCCTTGCGTCGCCGGCGTGATCGAAGTGGCGGCCCGAATGTGGGGCGGCAGGGAGACGGTTGAAGAGATTGCGCGAATGACTTTGCAAGTCGAGCGACTTTCGCTCGACGAAGTTGACGAACTCCTTTCAGAAGTCGCCTGACGAAATTCTTTCGGTTTCATTCAAAACCAAACTCAACGCCTCGAGGCTTACGAGCATTGAGTTCAAACAGCGCTGTCGACAGCAGCTTTAACAAATTCGGAAAAAGGAGGATCGGGCGTATGAGTTCCGATCGCTTGAAGAGCGGCTCCGGTGCGTGGCCCTTTCACAGCGGGTTTACTTGATCCCGAGGCGGATTGCTTCCGGAAGCAACCCGGCCAGCCAGCCCTGGCTTAACGGTTCAGGGCAAACCGAATCAAACCCTCTGTCACGGGTCCGCCGGCCGCGGATCTGTGACAGAGCCAATTCAGCAAGTTGTCGTCGGCGGGAATAGCCACAAAGAGTCACAAAATGCACAGGATAAGAAGAGAGAATTGCGGCAGTACCCAAGCAATGAGTGACGCCGCAGCCAGTCATCTCCCTTTCCATCTTTTTCATGTTTGTGGCTTCTGTGCCTCTTTGTGGCTATTGATTAATTTCCGCTGAGCACCACTGGACCGAAGGCCGTGGGTCATCAACATGATTGAAGCGAGATCACAAACACCCGTTCCATCGACTCAAAAGAGAGCGCTAATCGCAAAGCTCCTCAAAGAGAAGGGCATCGACCTCCCGAAGGTGGAAGCAATTGCGCGGCGTAGAGACGAAGGGCCCGCGCCGCTTACATCGGCTCAACGTCGGCTCTGGTTCCTCGATCAATTGGAGCCCGGCAACCCGGTTTACAACATTCCCGCGGCGATACGATTCGAGGGATCGCTCAACGTTGCTATCGTCGAGAAAGCTCTCGCCGAGACCGTCGCCCGTCACGATTCGCTTAGGACTACTTTTACCGTGATCGACGAACGACCCGTGCAAACGGTTTCGGCCGATAAGAATTTCAGGCTTCAAGTCATCGACCTCGCCGGCCTAGCCAATCGAGATCAGGAAGCGCTCAGGCTTGCGATGAAGGAAGCCGGCCGCGCTTTCAATCTGGCGGCCGGACCGTTGTTCCGCGCCTCGTTGATTCGACTCGGCGATAACGCACATGTCCTGTTAGTGGTGATGCATCACATAATCTCAGACGGCTGGTCGAAGAACCTTCTCGTGCGCGACTTCATCGCGCTCTATCAATCGTTGTCGAATGAACAACCTTCGCCGCTGGCGCCGCTGCCGGTTCAATACGCGGATTATGCTTATTGGGAAGACCAACAAGCCGAGGGGCCCGTTTTCAAGAATCAGTTGTCGTACTGGACGCGGCAGCTTGGCGGCGTACTGCCCGTACTCGAGCTGCCCGCCGATCATCCGCGGCCGGCGGCGCGAACCTATCGAGGATCGCGGCGGACGCTTAGCGTTCCTGAAGACTTGTATCAATCACTGAAGCAACTGAGCTCCGCCGAGGGAGCCAGTCTCTTCATGACGATGCTCGCGGCGTTCAACGTTTTTCTTCACCGGTATACCGGACAGACCGACATAATCGTCGGAACGCCGGTCGACAACCGCAACAGGCTCGAGCTCGAGGGGCTGGTCGGAATGTTCGTCAACACTCTGGCTTTGCGCGCCGACATCAAAGGGAATCCCACGTTCAGAAATCTGTTGAGACAGGTAAGGGAGCGCGCCCTCGACGCCTACGCGAATCGCGAAACGCCGTTCGAGAAGATCGTGGACGAACTGCAGCCTGAACGCAGCCTGAGTCACGCGCCGCTGTTTCAAGTCATGCTCGCTTTCCAGACCAACGCCGCGACGGAACTGCCGATAGCGGGTCTCAAGCTCGCGACGCTCGAAATCAACGGCGGCGCGTCGAAATTCGATCTGAGTCTCGACTTCGTAGACACCGGAAGAAACCTGGCCGGCGTGTGCGAATACAGCAGCGAGTTGTTCGAAGATGCTACCGTCAGGCGATTCCTGGACCACTTCATGAATCTTCTCCAGGGCGCCGCGGCGGACCCGGAGCAGCGCGTCTCGGAGCTTCCTCTGCTTTCCGCCCGCGAGCGAGATCGAATTTTCGTCGACTGGAATGCAACCGACGCTGGATACCCGCTTGGAAGCTGCGTGCACGACGTCATAGCTCGCCGAGCCGAGGAGCAGCCGCACGAAGCCGCCGTCGTATTCGAAGACACATGGCTCTCCTATCGCGATCTGAACGAGAGAGCAAACCGTCTGGCCAATTACCTGATCGAACACGGCGTTGAACCGGAGACGCTTGTAGGCATAGCCACGGAGCGCTCCCTGGAAATGATCGTCGGCTTGCTCGCGATACTGAAAGCCGGCGCGGCTTTCGTTCCAATCGACCCTACGTACCCTCAAAGCCGCATCGAATTCATGATCGAAGACTCGGCGGTGAAGGTGATGCTGACCCAGAAGCGTTTCGCGCACACCTTCGACGCGGTCGAGCGCAAGGTCATATCTCTCGACAGCGACTGGAAAGAAATCGCCGCTCTCGATAGTGGCGAGCCGCGCGTCAGTATCGATCCCGCCAACGTCGCCTATGTGATCTACACGTCGGGTTCAACCGGAAAGCCTAAAGGCGCGATGAACACTCATCGCGGCCTCGAGAATCGCTTGAGGTGGATGCAGCAGGAATACCGACTGCACCGTGAGGACGTCGTTCTACAGAAGACTCCGATGAGCTTCGACGTTTCCGTTTGGGAGTACTTCTGGCCTTTGATGGCTGGGTCGAAACTGGTAGTGGCGCGGCCGGGCGGCCATCAAGACCCAACCTATCTCGTCGACCTGATAAAAAGCGCAGGCGTGACTCTGCTTCACTTCGTTCCATCCATGCTTCAGGAGTTCGTCAAGGAACCCGGCCTGGAGGAATTGACCACGCTCCGTCAGATCATCTGCAGCGGCGAGGCGCTCAGCCGCGAACTGGTCAAGAGAGTTCACCACCGATTGCCGCAAGCCGAAGTCGACAATCTCTACGGCCCGACCGAAGCGGCCATTGACGTTACGAAAGAAAGATGCCGCCGCGACGACAACGGCGAAGTCTCGATCGGCCGGCCCATCGGCAATATCCGGATGTTCATCCTGAACGAACATTTGAAAGAGACGCCGATCGGAGTCTCGGGCGAGTTGTTCATCGCGGGCGCCGGAGTGGGCCGAGGCTACTGGAGAAGAGCCGATCTTACGGCGGAGAAATTCGCGCCAAACCCTTACGGTAAGCCCGGCAGCCGCATGTACAACACCGGCGACCTCGCGAGATTCCGTTCCGATGGACGAATCGATTATCTGGGCCGTATCGACGGCCAGATCAAGATTCGAGGCATGAGAATCGAGCTTGGAGAAATCGAAGCCGCGATCGAAGAGCAGACCGGCAAAGAAGCAGTCGTCGTGGTTCAGGAACATGAAAAAACCGGCAAGATGCTCGTAGCGTACGTCGCCGACAAGATCGACCAAGAAAGTTTGAAGGCCAGGCTTCGAGAAAAGCTGCCGGTTCATATGGTCCCGGCCGTCATTGAATCATTGGACGATATGCCTCGCCTGCCGAACGGCAAGGTCGACCGCAAGAAGCTGTCGTCAAGCAAGGTCGAATTCAGAGCGGACGGCGAGTACGAAGATCCGAGAGGCGAGATCGAGGAACATCTCGCTCGAATATGGAGCGACGTGCTGGGCGACGAACGAATCAGCCGTAACGCCAAATTCTTCGAGGTTGGAGGCAATTCCCTGTCGGCGATCCAGGTCGTCTCGCGAGTGAGAAGAGACTTCAACGTAGACCTGCAATTGCGGCTTCTGTTCGAGGGCCCGACTATCGCGGCCCTGGCCAATCGAATCCATCAAGCCCGGCTTTCATCTCAGGGGCTCGACATCGCGCCGATCCAGCCTATGCCTCCGGACGCCGAAGCTCCGCTGTCTTTCGCGCAAAGAAGGATGTGGTTTCTGAGCCGGCTCAACCCCGGCGACGCGTCGTACAACATGCCGGTGCTGTTGCGGTTCGATGGGCCGCTCGACCTGGCGTTGCTCGAACGAAGCCTCAACGCGCTGATCGAGCGTCACGAGATTCTCCGGACCGTCTTCCCTGAAGTCGATGGCGCTCCGGTCCAACGCGTTTCGCCGGCCGCTCGAATTGCGCTGCCGTTGACCGATCTCACCGGCCTGGCGGAATCGAAACGCGAAGCGGCGGGCGTAAAGATCGCCGCGCGCGAGGCGGCTCGGCCTTTCGACGTCGAACACGATCTTCTCATAAGAGGCTGCGTCGTCAAGACCGCCTCCGATTCGCATCTGGTTGCGCTCACGCTGCACCACATCGTCAGCGATGGATGGTCCATTGGGCTCGTCTTGAAAGAGACCGCCGCGATCTATGAAGCCTTTTGCGAGCACCGCCAGCCTGCTCTTTCCGAACTGCCGATTCAGTACAAGGACTTCGCTTACTGGCAGCGGCATTGGGCTCGCGGAGAGTTGCTGGAAAGCCAGCTCGCGTATTGGAAACAACGGCTTGGCGGAACGATCCCGCAACTCGACCTTCCAGGCGACGGACCCAGAAGCCAAACCCGGAGTTCCAGGGGCGCTCGCTTCTCGTGGACGCTCTCCGAAGAATTGTCGAAATCGGTCGCCGCTCTTAGCTGCGCTGAAGGAACGACGCTTTTCATGACTCTGCTGGCGGCGTTCCAGACTCTGTTGCATCGCTATACCGGCCAGGAAGACATAATCGTCGGCTCGCCGATAGCTGACAGACCCGAAGTGCAAACCGAGAGCTTGATCGGCTGCTTCCTGAACATGCTGCCGCTGAGAACCAACCTGTCGAGCGACATCACATTTAAAGAACTGTTGCGGCGCGTCCGCGAGACGACACTGGAAGCATACGCGAACAAAGATCTGCCGTTCGAAGAGATCGTCGAAGCCCTCCGCTTGAATCGCGCGGGCGTGCAAGCGCCGCTCTTCCGAGTAACGTTCGCCTTGCACAACAATCCGCCCATCAAGATGCGCGGATCGGCCGGCCTCACCCTGACCCCAATCGAGCTCGATAACGGCACTTCACAGTTCGACCTGTTGTTGCTGATGGGTGAAAGCGAGCACGGCATGAACGCCACCTTTATGTACGGCACGGATCGCTTCGGCCGCGAGACAATCGCCCGAATGAGCCGTTGCTTCGAAGCTCTGCTCGCGGACGTCGTCGCAAGACCTAATGCTCCGCTGGGAGGTTTGGATATGCTCGACGAAAATGACAAACGAAGAATCGGCGCGGAGAACACGCAGCGGCTCGAAACAAGCAGGCAGCGATTTTTGAAAGTGAAGCCGAAAGCCATAAAGCTCGCCCACGACAATCTCGTAAAGGCGGCGAGTCTTTTTCCGGACCGAACGCTGCCTCTGTTGGTCGAACCCGTGGTGAACGATCTCGACCTAACCGAGTGGATGCGAAGCAACACCGCGTTTCTCGAAAAGGAATTGCTCGCCCGCGGCGCCGTACTGTTCCGAAATTTCGCCGTGAAATCAGTCGAGCACTTCGAAGAGTTCGTCAAAACGGCTATTTCTCGCACGGTGCCTTATCACGAACGGTCGACGCCGCGAACCGAGGTAGGCCGAAACATCTATACATCGACTGAGTATCCGCCCGACCAGCCTATCGCGCTGCACAACGAGTTCTCATACTCGAGAACCTGGCCCATGAAAATATCTTTTTACTGCGCTCGAGCGCCGCAAAGCGGAGGGGAGACGCCGATCGCGGATTGCCGCCAGGTCTACAACCGGATTCCGGCGGAGGTGCGCAATGAATTCGCGGCCAGACAGGTCGCTTACGTGCGAAATTACAGCGGCAGCATCGACCTTCCGTGGCAGACCGTCTTTCAAACTTCCGACAAACGCGAAGTGGAAGAGTATTGCCGCCGGGCGCCGATCGACTTCGAGTGGGTGAGCGAGGATCATCTGCGAACGAAGCAAGTGAGGCAGGCCGTCGCCACTCATCCGGTGACCGGCGAAACCGTGTGGTTCAACCAGGCGCATCTGTTTCACGTCTCGAATCTCGAAAGCGATATCCGCGAATCTCTCCTTGCCACGTTCGAGGAAGAGAATCTTCCGCGAAACGCTTACTACGGCGACGGGGCGCCCATTGAAGACGGCGCGCTCGACGAAATAAACAGAGCCTTCAGCGAGGCGGCCGTGCTCTTCCAGTGGCGCGAAGGAGACATACTGCTGCTGGACAACATGCTGACGGCGCACGGCCGCACTCCTTTCACCGGCGCCCGGCGCATTCTGACCGCGATGGGCGATCCCATAACTCAATCAAGCGAGGTCTAGTCCATGTTCAACGAAGACGTAAGCGGATTTCGGCTGTCCCATCAACAGCGGAGGCTGTGGCTGCTCCAACAAGAAGACCGGCCTCTTCTCGCTCAGAGCGCTATGCTCCTCACGGGCGATCTCAACCGTCAGGCGCTCGAGCAATCCCTTGAAGACGTTGTCGCGCGGCACGAAATACTGCGCACAACTTTCAAGCGATTGGCCGGAGTGAAGACGCCGTTTCAGGTGGTTGACGACTCTGCCGCGGTAGCTTGGCGAGAAGTCGACAAGAGCGGCTCTACTAATAACGCCGAGGACGCGATTGACGAGCTCTTGGAGCAAGAGCGCCGTACGCCATTCAATCTCCAGCACGGACCCGTGCTTCACGCCGCCCTTGTTTCGCTGGCCGGGCAAACGCACATCCTATCGATCACGGCGCCGGCATTGTGCGCCGATTCGAGAACCTTGACGAACCTCGCTAACGAGATCGTCCGGTCTTACGCCGCTCGCGCCGCCGGAGACGAATCGATCGAAGATCCGGTCCAGTACGTTCAATTCTCGGAATGGCAGCACGAGCCCGCGGAAGACGAGGAAGCCGAAACGGGCCGCGCCTATTGGGCGAAACAGGACTACAAGCATCTGCTGAGCGTTCCTCTGCCCTTCGAAGAATCGAGTAACTCGCCGCAGTTCATCGATCCGCAAGTTCGCTCCATCGCCTTCTCGCCCGAGACTCAAAGCGGTGTCGAGAAGTTCGTGCTGTCCCGAAGCGCGTCGCTGGAGACGTTCTTCCTGGCCGTCTGGAACGTATTGGTTTGGAGGCTTGGCGGGCAGCCGGAGATTTTGACGGCCCACGTGCTGGACGGAAGAAAACACGAAGAATTGTACGACGCGTTGGGATTGTTCGCGGCCGCCGTCCCGGTTCGATGCCGGTTGGAAGGGAATCCGAAATTCATCGAGATTCTGAGCGCGCTCGAGCAAACAACATCGGAGGCTTGCTTATGGCAAGAGTACTTCGCGGCGGTGAGCAGTCAGGAACTCCCGGTATTCCCGGTCAGCTACGAATTCGGAGCGTGGCCTCGGCGGCGCACGGCCGGCGGCGTTGAATTCGCGGTCCGGCGTCAATCGGCTCCCGCCGGCCATTTCAAACTCCGGCTTTCGCTTATCAACACGGGCGACGGCCTGATCGCCGAATTTCATTACGATCCCCGGTCATTCAGCGCCGCTACGATCGAGCGAACGGCGCGTTATTTCGAAACGCTGGTCAATGGAATAATCGCCGATCCCGACGCGCGAATCGCCGAGGTCGAGTTACTGAACGGCGTCAGCCGCCACGAACTCCTCGTGACGTTCAATGAAACCGGCTTTGAAGATCGATCGCTCGGCATGTTTTCGGCGGCGCGCGGCGATGACGGCCAGACGAAGTGCATTCATCATCTCATCGAAGATCAGGCCGCGCGGACCCCGAACAATACCGCCATCTTCTTCGATCGGGACAGGGTCTCTTACTATCAATTGAATCGCCGAGCTAATCAGCTTGCGCGGCGTCTGCGAAGCCTCGGCGTCGGACCGGATTCGCCGGTTGCGATCTGCGTCGAGCGCTCGACGGAGATGGCGGTCGGTATCCTGGCGATACTCAAGGCGGGAGGCGCTTATGTTCCGCTTGATCCGTCATACCCGGCGGATCGTCTGTCGTTCATTCTCGACGATACATCGGCGCCGGTGCTTCTGACCCAGAGTCACTTGCTCGACGGACTTCCCGAGCACGGAGCGAAGGTAGTTTGTCTCGATTCCGATTCGGAGACTTTTGCGTCGGAGAGCGACGAAAACCTCGACGGCGGCGCAGGGCCGGACCATCTCGCGTACGTGATCTACACATCGGGCTCGACCGGCAGACCGAAAGGCGTGCTGATCACGCACCGCAACCTGGTTCACTCCACCGGCGCGCGATTCGCCTACTATCAAACCCCGGTTGAAACCTACTTGTTGCTGTCGTCGTTCGCGTTCGACAGTTCGGTGGC
>JAHFUG010000048.1:0-20744 GCA_023265195.1 Blastocatellia bacterium
GGGAGAATCAAACGCTTCTCGCGCGAAACTGAATCCGTGATGGTTGATTTTGGCGTCTATCTCAGCACGAGGAGGGTTGATTCGGAATGTTCTACATGCCAGTGATCCTGGGCAGCGTTCGTAGAGGCCGGGTGAGCGAACGGGCCGCGTTCTTCATGATCAACCGGATGAAACAGACCGGGCGAATCGAACCGGAACTCCTCGACCTTCTCGACTACAGCCTTCCAATGCTCGAGGAGCGGCTCAGGTTTCGAAACGACGCGCCTCCTCGAGTCGTGGAACTCAGCGGGAAGCTTTCAAAGGCTGACGCTTTGGTCATCGTTACGCCTGAGTACAACAACAGCTTCCCGGGCGTATTGAAGAACTGTCTCGACTACTTCAAGCCTGAATACCACCGCAAGCCCATCGGGATCGTTACGGTTTCAGCGGCCGAATTCGGGGGAGTAAACTGCCTTGCTCAATTGCGGCTTGTCACCCTGGCGATGAGCGCCTTTCCGATTCCCGCGAGCCTCCCAATCTCGAAGGCGGCCGAACGCCTGCAAGAAGACGGCGCTCCGATTGATTCTTCGCTCGACGCAAAGGCGCAGAGCTTCCTGAACGAGCTGATTTGGTTTACGGAAGCTATTGTCGCCCGGAAGGCGGCGGATCAAGGAACTTAAGATGGGAAAGTTGTTCGACACGTCAATATTTGAATGTGCGGCGTTCCCGGCATGACAACTTCCGCCGAGCATCGCTAGTCGTCTCCACCGGCTTCCAGGCCGCTTCTATTGAAACCAGCGGAAGAGAACTGCAAGCGGTAAAGCTTCCAATATAATCCGCGCTGGGACAGCAGCGCTTGGTGATTGCCCATCTCGCGCACTTGCCCTTTGTGCAGCACGACGATGTTGTCGGCAGACTGGATCGTTGACAGCCTGTGAGCTATGACTAAGGACGTCCGTCCAGCCATTAGCCTTTCCAGAGCGTCGTGGATCAGCGCCTCAGTTTCGGCATCGACCGAACTGGTAGCTTCGTCCAGTATCAGGATGCTTCTGTTGAAGGCTAGCGCTCTTGCAAAACCGATCAGTTGCTTCTGGCCGGCGGATAGTCCGGCTCCGCGCTCGAAGATCCGGGATTGATAGCCCCCGGCCGTTTTCTCGATGAACTCATCGGCGCGAACCTCGCGGGCCGCCGAGCTGACCTGCTCGTCGGTGATGGACCGATCGTGAAGTCTAATGTTCGACGACACGTCGCCGGAGAACAACGCAACGTCCTGGGGCACGATACTGAAGTTGGAACGCAGTTGTTGCAAATCCATTTGTCTAATATCAACGTCGTCGAGCAGTATCCGGCCGCGCTGAATTTCATAGAACCTTAGCAAGAGGCCGGCGATGGTCGTCTTGCCTGCTCCCGTGTGGCCGATCACGGCTACCTTCTGTCCGGGCTCGACCACGAACGAGACATCCTCGAGCACCCAGTCTTCACCACTATACGCAAACCAGACGTGGCGGAATTCAATGCGGCCCCGGGCCTTTTCCCAAACCCGCGCGGGCTCGTCCAGCGAGTCGGCCGTCACCGGTTCATCCAGCAGCGCGAATATCGGCTCGGAAGCAGCCAACGCCGCCTGAAGGATGTTGTACCTCTCGCCAATGCTCGAGATGGGTTCAAAGAACGCTATCACGAGTTGGACAAACGCGATTAGAGTTCCGATGGTCAACGCCTCCCGTATAACCCGGCCGCCTCCGTACCAGATAATCAACGAAACGGCGACTGCTCCAAATAACTCGATTCCGGGATAGAAGAGGTTATGGTAGAAGAGCGCGTCCATGTTGGCCTTCCTGTGGGCCTTGTTCATTTGGTCGAAGGCATTGGCCTGCGCCGCTTCACCTCCGAATAACTGGATCGCGTGCATGCCCGCCAGCCGTTCGTTAAGAAAGGCGTTGATCGACGCGATTTGTGTCCGGACCTGGCTGAACGCCGACCTGGCGCCGCGCCTGAACCATATCGTGAGCAGGGCCAGCAGCGGCAGCACGGCGAAGGAGACCAGCGCCAGACGCCAGCTAACCCAGAACATCCATGCGACGACGTAGACGACCGTTACGCAGTTAACAAGAACGCCAATTACTCCCGACGTGAAGATCTCGTTGAGCGCGTCGACATCGCTGGTCAATCGGGTTATCAACCGTCCCACTGGATTCCGTTCGTAGAAGCCTATGGAGACTCGCTGAAAGTGAAGAAATATCTCCGCGCGGATGTCGTGCATGATGTTTTGGCCCAACGTCTCAATCAGCATCCACTGCGCGTATTGCGTGAAAAACGCCCCAAGATTCGCCAGAAGAAACACAAGCGCGATAAAGATGACGCCTTGCTGTCTTGACCCCCCAAAGCCGGTCAAATCAGCGTATTGTTTGATAAAGAGCCCGAGGCCGGCCGGCTGTCTCGATGGATCAGGGGCCAGGTACAAATCGACGGCAACCTGAGTGAGAGGAGGCCCGGCTAACACCAGCGGCGCGCTCAGCGCCATTAGCGCGAGCGAAGCCGTGACCTGCATCTTGCGCGGCCTCAAATACCGCAGGAGTCTCAGAGCGAGGCGCGAGTCGCGCGTCTCTGGGAATCTCTTTTTTCCATCTTTCGAGTCGAACATATCTTCGAGGACCTTCGTTCCGTGAGAAGCCGCGCGATCAGTTAGCTCTCGGCGATTTCCTGCTCCAACAGTTGCCTTTCGTACATGTCCCTATACATGCCGCCCTGAGCCAGCAATTCATCGTGAGTTCCTTGTTCGGCGACACGGCCCTGGCTGAGCACGACAATCAGATCGGCGTCTCTTATCGTTGAAACCCGATGAGAGGAGATCAAACAGGTGCGTCCAACCATAAACTCCCGCAGGTTCTCCAGTATCTTTCTTTCAGTATGGACGTCGACGGCCGACAGAGCGTCGTCCAACAAGAGTATCCTAGGCTGGCGAACCATAGCCCGCGCGATTGTGAGCCGCTGTTGCTGCCCACCAGATAAGGTAACTCCTCGCTCGCCGATGATGGTTTGATATCCATCGGGGAAACCGGCGATGTCGTCGGCGATTCCTGCTTGCGCGGCGGCCTCCTCGATCTCGCGCTGTGAAGCTCCCTCATTCCCAAAGGCGATGTTTCGCGCTATGGTGTCGCTCAACAAGAACGGCTCTTGGGGCACATACCCGATTGATGACCGCAATAATTGGAGCGGGATCTCTCTGGCGGAAAGGCCGTCGATGAGGATCTCGCCCGACTCCGGGTCCAGTAATCTCGGAATGAGGTTAAACAAGGTGGACTTACCGGCTCCCACCGGTCCAACAATCGCGATGGTTTGCGCCGGAACTACTCGCAAGCTAATCCCGCTCAGCGCCGCTCGCGGAGCGCCATTATATCTGAAGGTCGCCTGTCTGACCTCGATCCCACCGAATATCTGGTTGGGGCGCACTTGGCCCGATGTATCGAATATGGCCGGCTCCGTGGACATTACGGCTTGGATTCTGTCCATTGAAGCGGCTGCTTGTTGGAAGAGGCTTGCCGTCCAGCCAAGGGCGTGCATGGATGTGACCAGGTATCCAAGATAGAGCGTGAACTCCACGAATTGGCCAACGGTTATATCGCCATTTATTACCAAGGTGCTTCCATACCAGAGAACGGCGATGAAACCAAGCGCCCGAAAGAACTGGGAGGTGGGATCGAAAGCGGCCCACAAACGCGCCAGCCGCAGGTTGCTATTGACGAACTCACGATTGGCCGATGAAAACTTCTCGATCTCCGCTTTTTCCTGGGTGTAGGCGCGGACGGTTCTTACACCTGACAGCACCTCCTGTGCGCTGCTGGACATGCTTCCGAACTGCTCCTGGACTCTTTCGAACCTGTCCTTTATTCGCCTGCTGAAGAAATGGGTCACTATAGTCAGCAGCGGGAGCGGAAGAAATGAAAGCAGCGTCAGCGGCCAACTCAATCGAATCATGAGCGGCAAAATAAGGCCAGCCGCGAACAGCGTGTCCGTAAGGTGTGATATTGCCGAACCGGAGCCCACCGTGACGGCTTTGACGTCGTTTGTCGCCCGGGCCATCAGGTCGCCGGTCTTGTTCGCCTGAAAGAATTCCAGTGACAGCTTTTGCAGGTGGTCGTAGAAATCCTTTCTGAGGTCGTACTCAACGGAACGCGACATCCCCAACAGCAACCTCTCTTGAGCAAACAAGAACACACCCTGGATCAAAGCTATCGCGGTTATCATGGATCCATATTGGAGCAAGCGGGCGTTCGTGGCGTCATTAATCAGGCTATCGACCGAGCGTTGCAACACTGTTGGCGCTGCCACCTTGAAGACATCAGTTGCAAGGACGCAAAAGACTCCCCAAAAGAGTTTGCCCTTGTGTTTGACAAAGTATGGCAGCAGCCGTCGAAGCGACCTCATAAAGATCCTCACTACGAGCTTTTCGCGCTCCGCCAGAGTGTGCAACAACCCATTTTGGGACACCCTCTCATCCTATTAGATTCCAGTATCATTGTTATCTACTCGACCTTTAGCGAAGATGCGGAGTGGTTGCAAACGCTTACTGCTGAGTAGGATACGGGCGCATTGTCTCCTCTTTCGCATTATCCGCCGTTTGCGAACCGCACCGCTGAATCGGAGCCGTATTCGGAATAAACTTTACGCTTGACTGTCGATTCCTTGCAGTGAGGCTAGCTAGAGTAACAAAGACTGCCGCTCAGACACAAGAAGGCGTATGATAAGTTCTTGACATCGATGCACGGTTATGCTATACAAGGCAGGCAACATCGTTACAGCAACTCTCAGGGTGAGATCGTCGTCAGTTACATTACACAGACTCTATTGGGATAATCCACACACATCCATTGGGATTGTCTTTAGCGGTGTTGCGGGTCCAATGCTAGGGAATGTTCGCCGACTAATCACAACGAGTTGAATCGTCTCGCAGTGCATCCGGAGCGGAACTTCATCGCGGTTTTGATGAGCGGTGGGTTTTGTCAACTTTTCGGACGCCACCATGTTTTGTATCGCAGTTCGCAATTAGGAAAGGCCCCTCACGTCTTTCTATGCCGGTTTGTCAGTCTCCAGTTCTTCTATTGGGATGAAGGGAGCGGCGAGTCAAACGGATCTCGTCGCTCATGGGTTTCTGGCAAATCTTAAGCCGTGTGGGCGCTTTCAACACTAACAGGCAGCTTACCAGTGGAGACTTTCTTCAGACGATTTCCATCGCCCTTAGATGGAAGTTCAAGGAGGTTCTATGCCCAAAAAACGAAAGAAGGAACAGGAGGGTAGCAAAGAGACCCCTCAGACAACCAGAAGAGACGTTTTGAAAATGGGGGTAGTGGCGGGTGGAGTCACTCTCCTTACTTCTAACAAAGCGTTTAAGACTCATGATGTCTATGCACAGACCGTAACCGGAGGATCGTTTGTGCCTCCCGAACCGGTTGTGTGCAGTATCGACGATTTCGCGGGCAGCCCGCCGACGAGACCGTTTCGACAACAGCTTCCAATACCATCGGTGCTGCAGTCGACAAGCCTGAATCCTGCGCCGACAAGAACCGCGCATACCAGCGCAGGCGAAGCGCCGCGGGCCGCCCATCAGAGGTGGAGCGAGTTCCTGCCAGTGAAGCAGTACGCTCTGCACGCGAAGCCGGCTCTTCACCGTTTTCACCCCGACTTGCCTCAGAGTTATGTCTGGGCTTTCAACGGCGAAGTTCAGGGCCCCACGCTGATCAATAACTACGGCAATCCCGTAATAGTCCGTTTCTTCAATGACCTGCCGGTGAATCACACTCTCGGTTTCGGAATACCCGAGATGACGATCCATCTTCACAACGGGCACACACCGTCGGAGAGTGACGGCTTTGCGGGCGATTTCTTCGGGCCGCAACTCTGGAAGGACAATCATTACCCGAACGTGCTTGCGGGCTATGACACGTTCCCGACAACCAAGGGCGATCAACGGGAGGCGCAGTACAGTTACTGGTATCACGACCACCGCGCGATGTTCACGGCGGCCAATACGTACCTCGGCCTCGCGGGCATGTACTTGTTATTCGACAAGAAGGACAGCGGCAACGAGAACGACACGACGCCCGGCGCGCTTCGGCTGCCGAGCGGTTATGGCGTTTTTGACATTCCATTGGAGTTCGCCGACAAGCTGATCTGTCCCGATGGCACGCTGCTGGCCGATCCCAGCGGTTTCATTTTCCAGGGTGACAAGTGGTGCATCAACGGAGCGATTCAGCCCTTCATGCCCGTCAAACGGCGCAAGTACCGTTTCAGGATGTTGAACACCGGGCCGGAGCGAACCCGAATACACAAGCTCACCGGTGGTTACAACTTCAAGGTAATCGCTACCGACGGCAACCTCCTGCAAAATCCGATCACGGTTAGTCAGATAACGCACAGCGTTGCCGAGCGCTACGACGTGATCATTGACTTCAAGAACGCGCGGATAGGGGACAAGATTTATCTACTCGACATAAACCCGGATGACGATCCGCAGTTCGTCGGGTTCCCGTCGCCTACTCCGTTGCCGTCAGGTGTTGCGATTGAGCAAGTCAATATGAGATTCGACGTTGTTGGAGACGCTACGGATAACAGCCAGGTTCCCAGCACGTTGACTTCATACCCGAGCACCAACACTCAAATCGCCGCGGTGAAGACTTGGGAGTTCACAAGGGTCGACGATGATCCAAACGGCTTCAACTTCCAGATCAACGGTCTCACGTTCGATGCGAACAGGTCCGATCACTGCGTGGAAAAAGGGACTGCTGAAATATGGAAGCTCAGGAACCTGGTTCCGGCTTCCGACTGGACGCACCCTGTGCATATTCACTTCGAGGAGTTCCGAATCCTGGAGCGGAACGGCGCGCCGCCTCCGCCGCTGGAGACCGGTAGAAAGGACGTGATCCGGCTTCCACCGGGTGACGAGATCGTGCTCTTCATGCGGTTCAGGGAGTTCCTCGGCAGATACCTTATCCATTGTCACAACATGAACCACGAAGACGCATTTATGATGACGCGGTGGGACATCGTCGATACCGTCGCTCGAACACCCGGAAAGAAGGAGGTGGTAGGCTAATGAAAAGACGAAATTTTTTCACCGACTTCGCAAGTAACGCATCCCGCCCCGCGGCATCGGGGGGACCGGGGTACTACACTAACGCCGTTCTCCGCACGCAGGATAACAAAGAGGTCAGGTTTTACGATGACCTTATCAAAGGCAAGCATGTAGTGATCAACTTTATGTACGCCAACTGCGAGAAGGCTTGTCCAGCCATCACCTCGAACATGCTCAAGGTGCAGCGCGAGCTCAAGGGCCGCGTCGGCAAGGACATCTTTTTCTATTCAATCACGCTGAAACCGGAAGAGGACGATCCGGCGGCGCTGAAAGAATACGCGGAAATGCATGGGGTAAAGTCGGGCTGGACGTTCTTGACCGGCGATCCCCACGACCTTACCACCATTCGGTTCAGGATCGGCCGCTGGAACCATCCCGGCTTCGACTTGAACGTCACTCAGCACACTTCGATGCTCCGCGTGATCAATGACTCGATCAATCGCTGGACGGGTTGCTCGGCACTCGCGAGCATTGAAACGATCAAGCAGGTCATCACGTGGGCTGACCCTATGAAGCCGTTGGAAGAACGGATTCGTGAGAACGCGAGAATTCAGGCTCGGATAGACAAGATGGATATCTTGCCTACCTGGCTCGGATCTCTTGGTTCGGACAGCTAGGCGGAGGTTAACCTCGCTTGGCGTCAGTTCTCGCCTGATGGCGGTGCTTACACCGCGGCTTGAGAGTCGCCTCATCGGCGGCTCTCAAGCCCGGTTTCTTAAGTAGCTCGGTCGCCCTGACGATCTCGTAACAGAAAGGCTCCCGGAAAAAAGGAGGGCTCTTATTATGAAGCGATCTATCATTTTCCTCTCGTCATTGCTTGTCGTGCTGATGGTTGGCGCCGAAGTTCTCGGCCAGAAGGGGTGTGATTTCAGCATCATCGGCGCATGGAGAGCTACTGGCTCGGACGAAGCGGGTCCTGCTCTTGTGGTTTTCGGCCAAGACGGATCGGTGACGGTTTACTCAGGATCTGGCCGCGTTGATGGGTCAGAGATAGCGAAAGGAACTTATACGCTGGATGATGCGAAGGCTCCAAAGTCCATTACGCTCACCGCGGTTAAGGCAGGGGGCTTTTTGTCTGAGGGCGTGATATCTCTGGGGATCGCCGCGAGCGATGACACATCGTTTACATCGATAGGCCCAGGAGCGGAATCCATGCGCTGGGTTAGGGCGGAGCCATTTCGATATTTCTTGGTTCTAGCCGGCCGTGAAGGCAATTCGCGCGATGGCGGTCCGGCGTTCGCGATGTTGATCAGGAAGGACGGCCGCGAGACTCTCATCGAAACGGCGGGGCTTTATTTCGAGAAGAACCACAAAAAATTCGGTCTAATTCCCAAGGAAGTTTATGATGAATTCATGAGGGAGCCCAATTCAAGCTCGGACGTCATGCTCCGGCTAGAGATTACCGGCGCTCAATTCCAGCGAAGCCTCAAGATCATGAAAGACTGGCAGAGACGGGCGCGTGAGGGCACGTTGCTCTACCCGCCGGCGCAGACGCGGGCGCTAAACGTCAACACCAGTGTGCTTCTCAAGCAATTGGCCGAAGACCTCAATCGTTGCGGCGAAAGAATCAGTCTGTATGCTCTGACTTGGAGAGACGACGACGAGGTCGCCGTGAATTACAACCCGCGTCAGGTGCCGTTCCAATACTTGAAGAGATTGAAGCAGCTAAATGAAAAGCGGCACGTGCCGGATTCAGAATTCGCCCAAGCCGGCCAAGAAGCAAATATGCCCCACGGAAAGTAAAATAACTGTCATTTGTTAGTGATTAATGATACGATTTTGACTCGTAGCGATCAGAGAGGGCGCGCTTCTGACGTCTGAGTTCCGGGGTTTTGAATTCCAGGTCTTATGATTGACGAGTTGGTTTGAATTGCTACCGCTGTCGTGGTTGCTTTGATTCGTCAGGATTGAACGGCCTTTTCTCAAATCCCGGCGGCGGCCCTGGTTGGATGTTCTGGTTCGCCCGCCCAAGAGGGGGGACGTGCGAACCTAGGTCCCAATTGAGTTATTACAAGAGCCGTTGGCTATGGCCGGTTCCGGAAGAATGTCTTGGCAGTGCGCTGTGGTGTGGTTTGGGATATCTCTCCGTGTGCTCGGTCCCGCCCTTTCGGTTTGTATCTAATGGTAGAGACGTCAATCGTCGCTTCTCTCGCAACTCATCCTTCAGTTGAAGGAAAGGAGTTGCTCGCAATAGCTCGCTCCTGCGAATGGCTGGAGGTGCGTGCTGATCTAATCGGCGATCTTGATCCGGCTTGGATACGACGTTTCTTCCCCGGGAGATTGCTTTATTCCTTGCGAAGCCGCGATTTTGGCGGCGAGTTCGACGGTTCGGACCACGACCGAGTCAGCCGGTTGGCCGGGGCCGCCCGGCATTATGACATGGTGTCACTCGAAGCGGGACGCGATCTCGGGACCGATACTCTGGGCGCTATCGCCGCCGAAAAGCGAATGGCGACGTGGCGCGGGAGGCCGGCCAATTATGACGAGTTGGCGGGCTGCTTCAAGCGGCTTTCGTCGGTTCCGGGCAAACTCTACAAGCTTGTAGTGGAAGGTGGGAGCGGGGCCGAGGCCCTTGCGCCTCTCAACTTACTAAAATCGCTGGGTCGACACGATGTGATTGCTTTCGCATCGGGTGAAAGCGGGCTCTGGAGCCGGTTGTTGGCTCCCTACCTCGGGGCGCCGGTTATATTCGGGACGGCCGGGACGGCGTGGACCATTGATGGCGAACCGTCAGTCCAGCAACTCGTCGAGGACTATGGCCTTCCAAATTCCTCGTTCGTGCAGGAGATCTACGGCATAGTAGGCAATCCAGTCAGTCATTCTCTCTCTCCCCGAATGCACAATGCGGCATATAGGGCGCTGGGCTTCCCCGCGGTGTTTGTTCCCTTTCAGGTGGAGTCATTCGGCGATTTCTGGCGCGACATCGTAAGCAGCGGACAACTTGAATCACTGGGCTTCTCGATAAAAGGCCTTACCGTGGCGTCGCCGCACAAGGAGGCCGCGTTGCGAGAGGCTCGCGTGAGCAGCCCGATGAGCCGCCGGGTCGGCGCCGCTAATGTGTTCGTGCGGCAGAACGGTCACTGGAAGGCCGACACGACTGACCCTGAAGGGGTAACGTTGGCCAGCGGCAGGCCGGGTTTTTCGGTCAAAGGGATGAAGGCGGCCGTTGTTGGCTGCGGGGGAGCCGGACGTGCGGTCGCAGCGGCTCTTGATCAGGCCGGCGCCGCGGTCATGCTTGTGAATCGAGGCATGGAGCGCGGTCAGATGGCTTCGCGGCTATTAGGATTGCCCTTCGCGCCGCTGTCGTCATTCAGCGTCGAACCCTTCTCCGTCGTAGTAAACGCGACTCCCGTCGGCCGGAACGATAACAGGATGCCGTTTGAAATCGCGGGACTGAAACAAGACGCCGTCGTGATCGACCTGGTGTATGGAAGAGAACCCACGCCTTTGATTACAAAGTCACGAGGGGCCGGGCGCGTCGTTATCGATGGAAGAGACGTTCTTGAAGCGCAGGTGCTTCGGCAGTTTCATATGATGACAGGAAGACAAATGCCGATCGAAGTGGTGCGAGACCAACTGGGAAAAACAGCGGGCAAAAGCCGCCGGTAACTGGAACGCGAGGGAAACGATGAAATCCGTCAAGCACGTGAAGGCGGAAGACGCCGTTGAGGCGCCGGCCGCGAAGAGTGGGGAAGGCTCGCTTGATCTGAGCCCGCTCCTTGGTGACTGGGTGAACACGAACGCCGCGAGCCAGGGAGTCGCCAGGGTAGTTCTAACGGCAAACGGGGAGAAGCTGATAGTTCGGATGTTTGAAGCTTCGGGCTCCTCGCGCCGAGACTGGGGGTCCGTCGAAGCCGACGGGGTTTATGCCGCCTCGGTCACCTCTCGACTGGCGTCCGCATTTTCCGCAACGTATGGGCTCGAGTCGAAAGAGGCTCGCTTGCTGGTGAACCTGTCGCTGGGCCTGCTCATCGTCGCCATCTGTACAACGGCCGGCGATGCGCCGAAGCGCCCGGAGTCCTTCTCCAGAGAGTTTTACCGCAGGGAGACTGGCCGTTGATTGGAGAAATGAATGGATCTTAGCAAGGACAAGACAGAGCTTTCAGAATGGGCCGCGTCTGGCGTCCCTGACCTGTTGCCTGGAACCTGGATCAACACAAACGGCGCGAGCCGCGGCATAACGAGAGTCGTGTTGACGGACCGGGGAGGCGAATTGGCAATGCGGGCCTATGGAGATTGCGACCCTTCGCCCTGCGACTGGGGCGAAGTCACTGCATGCTTCTTCCCCAAGGAAATCTGCTTCCACGAAGCGATGGCCTTCACGGCGTTCTATGACTTCGGCTTCATGGAGAGCCATCTGCTCGCGCACGTGAAGCTGGGCGTCTTGGTCGTAGCCAAGTTCGACCGGTTCAAGGACGGCAGCGGCCGCTCGAATTATTTTTCACGGGAGTTTTTTTACCGATTGGACGCATAAATGGCACAGGTTCACGCGCTGAAAACGAACGCCGCCGGGTCGGTCTACGCCAATCTCGGGCTTAGCCAACAGCAGATGAGTTTGATTGAGTCCGTTGCGGAACTGGCCCAAGAAAGATTCGCGCCGCGCGCCGCCCGCTATGACGAAACAGCGGTGTTTCCAGGGCAGGACTTCGATGACCTTTTCGAAGCATCTCTTCACGCGCCCGCTGTTCCGAGGGAGTACGGGGGCCTTGGTTTGGGCCCCTACCGGGGCGACGTGTTTACGCTGTGGATGATGACTAAAGAAATCGCCAAGGCGGATCTGTCTTTGGCGCGCTGCTGGGAAGGACACGTCAACTCTCTGGTGTTGTTGGACGGATTGGCTACCGAGCCGCAGAAGGCCAGGTGGTTCAAAGGGGTGGTGCAGGACGGCGATAAATGGGTGGCGTGGAGCGGCGAGCCTCAGAATCGGGCGCCCGGCGAAGCGGCTTCGTTCGGGACGACGACCGAAGCGGTCGACAGCGGCTACATCGTCGATGGGACAAAGGCCTTTTGCACCAGCGCCGGCGGAGCCAACTGGGCGCTCCTGCTGGTGAATACGGCGGGGCCCGGCGGCGCTCGGCACGCCACGGCGTCTCACGAAGGCTTGCTGTTGCTGGCGTGTGACCTCTCTGATCCAAGCATCAGCGTAGAGAGCATGTGGTGGAACCCAATAGGCATGCGGGCTACCGTAAGCCACGTCGTGCGGTTCGACCGGACACACATCCCAGCGGCGAACCTGGTTGGGACTCCCGGCGCCTACATTAGCGAGGGATGGCAAACGTGTTTCATTCCGCATTACGCCGCGAGTTTTCTGGGAGCCGCCGAAGCCGCATTCGAATACGCAATGGCGCACATAATGAGCCAACACAAAGAAGGTGATCCGTACATTCAGCAGCGAATCGCCAAGATGGCCATCGACGTTGAAACAGCTCATCTGTGGCTTCGGCATGTGGCTACGATGTGGGAGACCGGGAGTCACGACGAGGCGCGGATCGCCGGCAGCCGCGCGCGGCACCTGATTGAACACCTGGCTGAAGACGTGGTCAGGCATGCCATCAGAGCATGCGGCGCTCGTAGTCTCAACAAGCCGAGCCCTCTGGAGCGGATCTACAGGGATTTATCTTTTTACGTGCGCCATGACAACGACGACCACATTCTCGCGATGATCGGCAAGTCAATGCTCGGGCAGTCTCACGACCCATCGTTTTATAAACCATAGAGCGCCTCGGGGTGAGAGGTCCAAGAGGGCGATGCAACGCCGACACGTGGGCTGGGAAGCAATGAGAAAACGAACAGGCCGAAAATATGACCTATCAATCTGGGCCCTGGGCTTCGGGTATTTCGTTTTTTACACGCCTTACAGCGGGCTTACCAAGGGGATCACCAACGGTTTGCTTCCGGGAATGAGCCGTCCGCTAACTGGATTCGAACTCTTGCCGGTGTCGGTGTTGGCGACCGTCATCGGAATCTACGGATTCATCACGGTTATGGGTTGGTGGAAATATGCCGGACACAGGAACGTGCTTGGCCTCAGCGTACCGGTTCCGTCCCGCCCGACGATTCTGTCGGGATTCTGCATGGCCACCATCATCGCGACAACTACGCTTGCGTTTAGCTTCAGCGGCGCGTCGATTCTGTTTGTGCTCATTCTGCTGAGGGGTGGAGTCCTGATCATCGGGCCGGTTGTGGACACAATGCTGGGCCGCCGGGTCCGCTGGTTCTCATGGGCCGCGATGTGGGTTAGCCTCCTTTCCCTGATCGTTACGCTGATGGATGTGCGGAACTATAAGATCGGACTGCTGGCGGGCTTGGACGTGACGGCGTACCTCGCCGCCTATTTCTTCCGGTTCCGCATTATGACGACGCTCGCGAAATCGGACGACCGTCATGCCACGTTACGATACTTCGTTGAAGAGCAAATGGTAGCCACTCCGGCGCTGGCCGCGTTACTGATGGGTCTCGCCGTCGTCGGATCCAGCGACGTATTATCCGCCTTCCGATGGGGCTTCATCGAAATGTGGAGCACGAGTTCGGCCTGGCCCGCGGCTATGGTCGGGGGGTCTTACGCCGCGCTGATGGTCTGCACGACATTTATCTTTCTCGACCGGCGCGAAAACACCTTCTGCATCCCGATGCACTGTGGGCCGAGCATGATTTCCGGGGTCGTGGCTTCCGGGGTTTTGGCGTATCTGTACAACCAAAGCCCGCCCAGCACTGCTCAATACGCCAGCACGGGTCTGATCGTGGTAGCGCTCGCGTTCCTCTCGCCCCTTCACCATATCAAAGACAAGATCGAACAGGCGCTGGCGGAGGGACGGCTGAGACTTCTCATCTATATCGCCGGCGCCGCTAAGAAGACTTTCGACTCGGCGTCTTCAAAGATAGCTCACGCGGCGGTCGCCGGTAATCATCCGGCGCGGAACGTAGCCGCGGCTTACCTTGCTGGAATAAAACGGGCGCTGTTGTTCATTTGCAGCGGCAATACTTCGCGCTCGCCGATGGCGGAGGCCATAAGCAATGCGGAGATCTCCGCCAGGCTCCGCGTGCCGATCGAAAACATGGGCCGGTCTCCAGTGAGGGCTATCAGCGCGGGGTTGGCGGTCAAGGAAGGCGCTCCCATGAGCGATGAGGCGGAGGATGCGATACGAAGCCTCGGCGTGCCGGTAGGCTCTCACTCTTCCCGCCTCCTGACCGCCGAGATGATTGAGCAAGCGGAGGTCGTCTATTGCATGACTAAGAAGCATCATAGCGCCGTGGTGGACCTGCATCCTTGGGCCGCCCCGAAGACGAAGTGTCTGGACCCGGATGGCGACATCGAAGATCCGGCGGGGGGAGGCGCGGAAGCCTTCATGAATTGCGCACGCAGAATTCAGACCTTGATACGAATGCGTTTGGACGAAGTGTTCGACCGCGCCGAGTTGAACGCCGAGATTTGAGGAGAGATTTGAGGCGAGATTTGGTCCGGGGGTGATCATAAATGTCTCTGAGATTTCATTGGAGTCTTTCCCAGGCCGGTGACAAAACCAGGGGCGTGAGACCTCGAAGCGAGATGAGCGGACTGCTCAACTTCGACGACCAGGTCGATTTCTGCCGAGCCGCCGAGGAAAGCGGCATAGAGTCGGTGCTGATGGCTTTCGGGTTCTACAGGCCCGATCCTTTGATTCTGTCGGTGGCGCTGGGGATGATGACGAAGAAAATGAAGTTCATGGCCGCGGTCCGCCCGGGCGTCTTATCTCCGACCGCATTCGTTCAACAAGTCAATACGGTCTCGGCCCTGACGCGAGGGCGAGTTTGCATAAACGTCGTAACCGGCAATTCACCCCAGGAGCTTCATTACTACGGCGCCTACCTCGACCACGACGAGCGGTACGAACGGGCGGATGAGTTCTTGAGCGTGTGCGAGGCGCTATGGAGGCGCGATGGAGAGGTCAACTTCAACGGCGCCTATTACACGATCAAAGAAGGAAAGCTGAACACGCCGTTTGTTTCCGATGAAAGGTCGTCGCCCGAGATTTTTCTTGGAGGCAATTCCGAACCCGCCGAGCAGCTTGCGATTAAGCACGCTCATTGTCTTTGGCGTTTCGCGGACACGCCGGACGCGTTGCGGGACCGCATCGCGCCGATTATCGACAGCGGGACTGAAGTCGGACTGCTGGTCTCGATTCTGGCGAGGCCGGCACGCGAAGAAGCGTTGCGCGACGCGTATTCGATGGTCGAGACTCTCAGCGCGAAACCGCGGAGAGTCGGGAAGGATTTCGCGGAAAAGACGGACTCGGTCGCTTATAGATCGACCTTCGAACTGGCGGAAAAGAGCAATACCGACTGGCTGACGCCTTGTCTGTGGACGGGAGGGATTCCACACCTTGGCTCGGCGGCGATCGCCCTCGTTGGAACCCCCGAAGAGATCGCCTGCGCGATCATGGAATACAAGGAAGTTGGAGTCTCGCAGTTTCTCTTTCTAAGCTGGGAGGCCTTCAACCGGTCCGATATTGACGAAGTGACTTACTTCGGCAAAGAGGTGCTGCCGCTAATACGAAAAAAAGAGCAGGAAGCGAAGAGCGCTTATCAGGCTCGCATTTAAGTGGAGAGTTAATGACGGCCAATGGGAATGTGAGCCGGATTGTTCCGGGCGATCCGGTGAGAAAGGCGGCCCAATTTCATTGGAGGCTCCCTTACAGCGGTGAGACTTCGGTGGACACGTGGGCGCGCAAGTTCAGCACCGAGGACGGCATGCCCGATCTCGCGGCGCAGATTAGTTTTTGCAAGCGCGCCGAAGAAGCCGGAATCGATTCTCTGTTGACGGACTTCGGATATGGAAAGCCCGATCCCATGCTGCTGGCCGCCATCCTTGGCCGCGCGACTGAAAAGATCAAGTTCATTCTGGCTTATCGCTCGGGCCTTTTTTCTCCGACGATGTTCGTCCAGCAGTTGAATACGCTGTCGGCCCTGATCGACGGGCGGTTGTCGCTCAATATCGTGGCGGGTTATTCGCCCGGCGAGCAACGGGCATATGGAGATTTCCTGTCGCACGATGAGAGATACGAGCGAACCGAAGAATTTCTGGCCATCTGCCGAGCATTTTGGAAGCGTGAAGACGAAGTGAATTTCAAGGGCAAGCACTATGCGATCGAAAAAGGCGTCTTGAAGACACGTTTTGTTTCGAGCGGCCGCACCTTTCCCGAAATGTTCATTGGCGGAGGCTCCCAGCAGGCGCAAGACCTGGCGATCAAGCAGGGCACGTGCTGGATGCGGCTGCCTGACGCGCCGGAGAAGATGCGAGACAGCGTA
The DNA here is from genome assembly GCA_023265195.1 of Blastocatellia bacterium. Lineage (GTDB taxonomy): Bacteria > Acidobacteriota > Blastocatellia > UBA7656 > UBA7656 > QHVH01. Next base: position 16,394 of record JAHFUG010000048.1, read on the forward strand.
GCCGAGGTTCTTCAAAGCGGAGTCGAGGTAGGGTTGCGCTTCGCGGTGATAGCCAGGCCGACGCGGGAGGAAGCGTTGCGCGCCGCTTATGAGATGACCGAGGGAATGGAGAGCGCGCGCGAGTTCGTGAAGACGTCGGTCGGCAAGATGGACTCGGTCTCCTTCCAGGCCGCGTTTCAACAAGCCGAGGCTGGAACGGAATGGCTGACCCACTGTTTGTGGACCGGAGCCACACGCGCTTATGGGCCGGCGGCGGCGGCCCTTGTTGGATCGGCGGAAGAGATCGCCGCCGAGATTATGGACTATGAGAGGCTTGGCGTCTCTCAGTTCATCATCTCCGGATGGCCTAAGCTGGATCAGATGATTTATTTCGGCGAAGCCGTGTTGCCGCTCATAAGGAAGATGGAGCGCGAGGCCGGCGTTCCCGTTCAATGAAGCCGCGTGCGCCGAGGAGTCGCGATGGGATCAGTAGCAGCTTTGGATTGGGAAGGCCCCAGATTGAAATCCTTGACCGCCGGCCTTCCGGATACTAAGCGGGAGCTGGCCGCTGAAATAGTGGGCCTTCTGAAGGCGGATGGATACGCGTATCTGAAATGCCGCATCTCAGCCGGCGGCTATGAGGCGGTCGCCGGTGAGATAGGAACGATCATATCGCGGACCGACGTCTTGATAGATAAGGACAGCGAGATCAAGCAAGAGCGGACTCGAGTAGTCAAGGGCCGGCCCGGCAGGTATCGGCCGGAGCCGGTGCGGTTTCATACCGATAACTTAAGAGTTGACGTAATGGGCATGTATTGCGTGCGGCAAGACTCGGTCGATGGAGCTATTTTGCTCCTGGACACGAGCGATGTTTCGAAGTGGTTCACGGAGGAAGAACTGGCGGTTTTGGGACAAACGGAATTATGGGCGCCTGATCTCGAGCGGGCGGGCAAACAAGAGGATTTCTCCGAAGCGGCGCCCGTGCTTCGAAAGAGGAATGGGTGCTATCGCGTTTACTACATCCCGTGGTTGCGGCGCGAGGCCTACGAGGATCGGGCGCTCGAGATGCTCAATAAGTTCGCCGATTATGTGACGCGCAAAGAGAAGGCGGATCTAATCAGGCTGCCTGTTCAGGATGGAGAGTGTGTTTTCATCGACAATCATCGGATGCTGCACGGCAGGGCGGCGATCTCCGAAGAAAGCCGGAGACACATGGTTAGGCTCTATATCGAAACGTCCGCCTTCGGCTTTTGTTGAGTCCGCATGTTTTACATGAACCAAGCCGGGGCCGGCGCCCGCGTGAAGCGCCGCCAAGAGGGTTCTCGTGCAACTGAGCGCTGCTGAAATCGAACGATTCAGGGAAGACGGATTTCTGTTCTTCGAGGGTCTGTTTTCCAAGGACGAGGTGCGGGTCCTGGAATCCGCCGCCGCGGAGATACTTGGCTCGGCGCGGCCCAGCACCTACGTGGACGCGTCGGGCGACGCGATTCGGATGCTCAAAGGGATGCACTTGTATAACGATACGATTGGGAGACTCGCGCGTCACGTCAGACTTGTGCGGCCTTGCGAGCAGTTGCTTGGATCGGGGATTTACGTTCACCAGACCCGTTTGGTCCCGAAGGAAGGGCTCAAGAGCGCGCCGTCCAGCGGGTTCCCCTGGCACCAGGACTATTCCACGTTCTTTCGAACCGATGGGATGAGAGCGCCACGCGCGATTATCACCTCGGTTTTCTTCGACGACGTGACCGCTTGCAACGCGCCGCTTATGACGATACGGGGATCGCACAAGCACGGGTTGATCCTGAACCGAAATAGCCCTCCGGATGAGAATCCTCACGTTCAACTGGTGCTCGAGCCCGAGGTCTTGAGAGATTTGGCCGCCGAGGGAGGAGTGACGGCGCATCTCGGTCCCGCGGGGTCGGTGCTGATGATGGACGTAGCGATGGTTCACGCGTCAACCGAGAATATATCTCCGATGGACCGCACGTTCTGTTACGTGATATTCAACTCGGTCGAGAACAAGTGTGTTGGGACGCTGCGGGATGAATACCACTCCTGCGAAGACTTCGGCGCGATAATTCCGCTGCCGGATGATTGCTTGCTGGCGAGCGAGGCGCGGGGTTGATGAACATCATGTATATAGTCCAGCACTGGCCGAGCCTCTTTGAAACATACATGTGCCGCGAGGTTCAATGGATGAAGAACCGGGGGCACAAGGTGGCGGTTGTGTCTTTGGGCAGCGAAGGGCCGATGGGGTTCAGGGGCGTGTCCGGCTATATTGATCCGTCCGCACTTGGTTTGGATGAAGTTCCCGTTCTCAGGCTCGAAGCGAAGCATCTCTCGAAAGACGAGATGGCGGGCGAGGCTAATTCGTTTGCACGGCGTCATAACGCCGACCTGATCGACGCGCACTTTGCGCGCGAGCCCGCTGAAGTGGCTTGCGACGTTCACGCGGCGAGCGGGATTCCGTTCACCGTGAGAATGAGGGGGGGCGACGTTCATTCGAACACCTCTCCCAAGCTTGGATCGATCGTCGATCGCGCGTCGGCGATTTGCCCGGTTAGTCAGTTTCTCGCGGACGTGCTCGTTGGCAGGCGGAAACTAAAGTCCGCGCCGAACGGAATTCCCGCGGATGTGAGTCCGGGCAAGCTCCGCGTGCTGCCGTACAATCTCTCGGCGAAGTACCTGTCGCGCGAGCCGGCGAAACAGAGCGACGATGTACAGATTGTCGGCTCGATCGGAAGGCTCGTTCCGCTCAAGCGGTTCCAGGACATCATAGCGGCGGTAGCCGGTCTGAGCCGCGAGTTCCCGGGTCTGCGCCTGCTGATAATCGGTGGAGGGGTGTTGGAAGCCGATTTGTTGGAGCAGGCGCGCAGGCTTGGCGTTGCCGATCGCGTAGAGATCACGGGATTCAAGAGTTGGGATGAAACGATGCATCTCGCCGGCCGGTTCCATATATACGTGCAGCCTTCCGAATTGGAGGGCTTCTGTCTGACCGCCGTTGAAGCCGCGTTCAAGGGAGTTCCCTTGGTTCTGTCCAGGACCGGCATTCATGAAGAATGCGTTGAGCCGGGCACGAACGGTTATCTGTTCGACGCCGGCGACGTGGCGGCGCTCCGAGGGCATTTAAGGTCGCTGTTGTCGGCGGGAGCGAACAGAAGGCGGGAAATGGGGTCCGCGAGCCTGGAGATAGCCGGCGGGCGGTTCTCCGAGGAGAACGTCATGCCAAGAATCGAATCGGTTTTTCAGTCGGCGATCAGTGGAGCGGCTCTGCCCTCGTAACACAGCGAGTTCGTGTTGCGGCCCGGCATTGGAGGAGGACGGAATGATCAAGCGAGTAGATGAGTTGCCCGCGGTATTGACGTGCTTTGCTTATAGACGCGAGTACTTCGCCGAGATGGAGGGAATGCTGGCGACGGTAAGGGAGCATCATCCAGACTGGCCGATCGTGGCCGGCAGGGGGCCGGTCGAGGGATTCGACCTTCCGACGCTCGAGGTTGAGTCGCCTTTGGGCAAGTCTTACTGGACGATTCCTGTTCCGCTCGAACTCGACGGCAGCGAGAACGATTGGCTTAGGGTGGTCAGGGTGAAGGGATGGTGGCTCGCTCAGGTGTGGCGGAATTGCGCGGGCCTGGTTGACGCTGATTTTTGCCGCGTCGTGTGGGCCGACGCCGACGCTCGCTTTAACGGCGCGCTGGATATCGAGGTCGAGCCCGATGCGGAAGTTGTAGCCGGTCCTTGGTGGCACGACCGTGAAGGCAAGGGTCTCGACACCATATGCAGCGGTCTACTTCTATTTCAGGGAGCCAAAGAAGGAGTCGTCGGAGAAATCTTGAATCAATGGTCGAGCAATTGCCTTGCTCAGATACGGAACTTGCCGGTTCAGAACAAGCCGTGGCCCGACAGCGATCAGGAAGTATTGACCGAAGTGCTCGGTAGCTTCTCCAATTCAGCGGCGAGTTTCAGTTTGATAAAGCTGGAAATGGATAAGTACGTGGGCTATCCAATCAAAGACGGCAAGCTCGTGAAGAGGGCTCTCGTGGATTCATGGTACATGATCGACAAAATGAGACTGCCTGAAACGCGTGAGGCCGCGTGGCCGCCACCGGAAGAATACCGGAGAACGGCGGCGATAGGCACTCCGCTTCCCGGATGGAATCCCGACGATGACAGGCGGGAGTAAAGCGGGTTGAAGGCGGACGTTTGCGCCTGCGGCGAAATGGGGAGTCGGCAGCGGAGACGCGCGAGGAGGTATTAGTTTGATTGACGAAGCAACCGCCGCGGGACGGCAGCAGCCGGATGAGGACGCCGTCGTCTGGTCCATTGGCGTTTTTGCCGGCGAGACGCTCCTCAATCTTGCGCCGGCGCCCGG
>JAHFUG010000048.1:20844-26033 GCA_023265195.1 Blastocatellia bacterium
CCGGGAGGCAGGGTGATAGTGACCGGGGGAAAGGCCGTTCGATTCACTCAGGCTTGCTATCCCGACTATGGAATGATGGTTCGAGCGTTTGAGGCGTCCGAGTTGACAACCACTACCTATGTCGAACGAGAGTTGGATCGGAGCCCGATTCTGTCGGGCAGCGGAGAAGGGTGGAACGCCGGTGGGATGCATCATATCGATCCGCATCGAATCGATAATGGATGGCTCGCCTGCGTCGATGGCTGGCGGGCCGAGAAGAGAAGCCCTCGCTAGGACGAGATTCGTTGTGGGAGATTCGCGGACTTGAAGCTCAATTACTATCGCGGGTCGTGGCCGCTGCAGTTGGAGTACGCACCATGCGACTTGCATTTCGTCGAGTATCTCGAGGCGCGGAAGATCGCGGGAAAGTCGATCTTTCACTTTGGAACCGGAGAGCACCATCTGGTCGGCAGGAGTAACTACGAGCGCGGAAATCCGAACGAAGTATTCGGCATCACGGCTTCAAAGGAGGAGCACGACGCCTATATCGATTTCATCATCGGCGCCCCGGCGGCCTCGAACTTTTATCGAGTCGTGTTTGGCGACATCTACACTCTGAGCGCCAGGATGCTGCCGGCGTTCGACATAGTCACTCTGTTTCATCTCGGCGAGTACTATGACGACTGTCCCGCCGGAACGCCCGAGTTGAATTCGGAATACGCCCGGCTCAACGATGCGACGATGTTGGAGTTATTTCTATCGAAGTTGAATCCGGGCGGCAAAATAATATTCTTCACCGGATCGGGTGGATTGATCTCCAGGCGCGAGCCGGGGCTGAAGGTAATTTCGACGGAGATGGGAGCGATGCTCGAGGGGGACCGGCATGGAGTTGATGTCATTAACGGCTTCCTTTCAAGCGGGCGGATGACTATTGAGGAGCAATACGAATCGCTGTTGATTTGCGCGGGCCCGGCTTCGGCGAAACTCTAGCGTGGGGTATCAGGGTCAAAGGCCGGCGGAAGAATCGCTTTTTTTCGCGGCGCGCCGGCGGAAGGCTTTGACGGGAGTAATGTGCGATGAAAAGACGTCTATTTGAATTGCCCGTAATCTTGACCTGTTTCGGCTACAGGCCGGAATACGTCGCCGAGATGATGGGGATGCTGGACAGCGTGCGCGAACATCACCCCGCGTGGCCGGTGATGTACGGCCGCGGCCCGGCTCCGGGTCACGATGACGAAACATTCGAGGTCGACTCCCCTGGCGGAACTTTCCACTGGAGGCTTCCCGTCTCCCTGAATCTCGATGGAACAACTCGCGACTTTTACAAGATCGTGATGATGAAGGGATGTTGGATGTCGCAGGTGTGGAGCAATGCCGCCGGCCTCACGGGTGACGTAGTCAGGATTCTTTGGATGGACGCCGACACAAGGCTCAACGGCTTGCTGGATATCGAAGTCGATCCCGAGGCTGAAGTAGTGGCCGGGCCCTGGTGGGACGAGGAAGAATACTTCGACGGCAAGGGAATGATAGGAAGCGGGCTCCTTCTCTTTCAGGGGACCAGGGGCGGGCCGGTCGAGTCGCTGTTGGATGAATGGTCAAGCGAATGCCTCAGCCGGATTCAGGCCGCGACGCAGGTTCCTTTCAGCCACGAGTGCGACGATGACGTTCTGACTCAGGTGCTGCACAAGCGGGAGAGCGTTGAATCGGATTACCTGTTGCTCAAGCTGGAGAGGCGCAAGTACTCAGGCTGGATGCCGGCAAAGGGAGGGAAGCTGCTCGAGAAATCGCTGGTGGATCACTGGTATATCAGCGAAAAAATGGAGTCGCCGGATACCAGCCAAAGGGACTGGCCGCCTCCGGAGGAGTACAGGCGAAAAGCCGCCGTGGGGAGCCGGCTTCCCGGGTGGATCCCGGATTGGGGCCCCGACGATGAAACGCCCGGCGGAAGTCAGTAGAGTCCGGATGCCAGAGGAGACTTGATGATCGAGCGAGTGGACAATCTGCCGGTCGTGCTGACTTGCTTTGCGTACAGAAGCGAATACTTCTCCGAATTGGATGGCATGCTGGCGACCGCAAGAGAGCATCATCCTGACTGGCGGGTTGTAGTCGGCAGAGGGCCGATGCCGGGCTTCGATCTGCCGACCTTGGAGGTCGAGTCGCCCGCGGGCAAGTGTCATTGGAGCCTTCCTGTCGCGCTCAATCTCGAAGGAGGTGAAGACGATTGGCGGAGAATCACGCGGATGAAGGGATGGTGGATTTCTCAGGTCTGGCATAACTTCGGCGGCATCGCCGATTCTCATCGGAATCGTATTGTCTGGATCGATGCTGACGCTCGATTGGGCGGCCCTTTGGACATCGAGCTTGAACCGGAAGCCGAAGTGCTTGCGGCTCCCTGGTGGCTCGACCCTGAGTATCTGGATAACGAGGGCAAGCCGATTGAAGGAGTCTCGAGTGGCTTGTTGTTATTCCAAGGCGCCAGGCAGGGCAAGGTTGAAACGCTGATAGATTTATGGTCGAGCAAGTGCGTCAGTGAGATAAAGGATCTCCCGCCGCGGATGCTGGACTGGCATGACGGCGATCAGGAACTGCTGGCTGAAATCCTCAAGACGCATTCCAATTCGGATGCGGTGTTGCTCAAGCTGGAAAACAATAAGTATGCGGGTTATGTGACAAAGTACGGCGTATCACGGCCGGGAACGCTGGTCCTCCACTGGCTAATGAGCGCAAGGATGTGGAAGCCTGAAAACAGCGACGAAGTCTGGCCGCCCCCGGAAGACTACAGACGTAGAGTCGCCGTTGAAAGCGGCTTTCCTGAAAAGAGCGCCAACGGCCGTCAGCCAAACAGTCCGGGCGTCAAATGATTCATGGAGGATCCGATTTCAATGGCCGATCAAGCAATTGAAGGAACGAAGATGAAGCTGTATTACAACAGGCATGCTTACCCGTTGGATTTGGAGCGCTGTCCGTGCGATCTCCACTTCGTTCAGTACCTGGAGTCGAGAAGACTCGAAGGAAAGACGATTTTCCACTTCGGCACGGGCGACCACCATCTCGTTGGGAGAGACAACCACGAGAGGGGCAATCCGAACGAGATACTCGCCATAACCGCTTCCTATCAGCCGGACACCGGTAGAAGCGGCGAGCACGAGTCCTATATTGATTTCATCGTGAATAATCCGGCGGCGGCGAATTATTACAAGGTGCTGTTCGCCGATGTCTACACCCTCAGTCCGAGAACCCTGCCGAATTTCGACGTCGTCACTCTATTTCACCTTTGCGAGTTTTATAACGAGGAGAAATCCCGCTACGCCCGGTTGGACGACCGAAAACTGCTCGAGATGCTCCTTTCCAAGCTCAATGCAGGGGGGAAAGTGCTGTTCTACACGAAGTCGGCCGGCTACGTTGAAAAGGGCCGCGAGGCCGCGGCGCTTGTCGACGATTTCATATCGCAAGGAAAACTAAGTATCGAAGACGAGTATGAAGCTCTACTGATTTGCCGGCGCGGAGGAAGTTACTAATGATCGAGAAAGTAGAGTCGCTGCCCGCGGTGCTGACCAGCTTTGGCTACCGGAGCGAGTACGTTGCCGAGTTGGACGGACTGCTGGCGACCGTGCACGAGCATCATCCGGACTGGCCCGTCGTTATCGGAAGAGGGCCCGCCCCCGGATTCGAATTGCCGACCCTCGAAGTGGAATCGCCCAGGGGCAAGTGTTATTGGACCATACCGACGTCGGTCGGATCGGACGACTGTGAAAGGGAATGGGTCGCGGGCTGCATGATCAAACCCTGGTGGATAGCGCAGGTGTGGCACAACTTCGGAGATCTAGTTGATGCGGATCGCAACCGGCTCGTCTGGACCGACGCAGACTCCAGGCTGAACTGCCCTCTGGACTTCGAGCTTGACCCTGAAGCCGAAGTGCTTGTCGCCGCCTGGTCTCCTCCAGATCCTGAATTGCCGGACTACAACGCGATATGCGGAGGCACATTGTTATTCCAAGGGGTCAAGCAAGGCGTGGTCGAAAGCATGGTGGATCAATGGTGGGAGAAGTGTTTCATCAGCATCACGGCTCCACAGCCTCCCAGGTGGTACTGGCGGCCCAATGACGATCAGGACGCCCTCACCGAAGTGATCGGGGAGCTCGACGCGTCGGGGGCTGATTACAAGATCGTCAAACTGGACCCGCAAAAATACGCTGCGTGTCCGACGGCGGATTGCAAACTCGTCGCAAGAGGCGTGGTCGATCATTGGGGCATGTTTCTAAAGATGCAGTTGCCCGAATACCGCGATCGAAACTGGCCGCCGCCCGAGGAGTACAGGCGCAACGCCAGGATCGGCGATCCTGTTCCCAACATTAATTGGCGGAGAGGCGAATGACGAAGGCGTTGATGAAGTGGGTTGAGAAGGCGGTCAATCGCGATTGACGGAACCTGATGCGCGAAGAGGCTACACAGTCAAACCTCGGGCCGGGCAAGAACGGCGCTCTCTGGTCTATCGGAATGTACGCCGGCCGGACGCCGCTGGACCTCAGGCCCGTCGAGGGAATCGACAATCCCGTTCTTTCGGCCGAGGATGTGACCGATATTCGGGCGCGGTTCGTGGCCGATCCTTTCATGATAAAGACGAAAGACACGTGGCATATGTTCTTCGAGGTCATGAACGCGGATACTCTCAAAGGTGAGATCGGGTTGGCTGCCAGCGAGGATGGAATGAAATGGAACTACGCCGGCATAATCCTGAACGAGCCCTTTCACCTGTCTTATCCATACGTGTTCCAAATTGATGACGAGTATTACATGATTCCCGAGACCTACAAATCAAACACTATACGGTTGTACAGGGCTGACCTTTTTCCAGGCAAGTGGTCGCTGGCCGGGATTCTTATGGACGGGCCGTGGGTCGACTGCTCGGTGTTTCGCCATGAGGGACGATGGTGGATGTTCGCTTGTCCGGCCTTCTCCAAGAGCAGCGCGCTGGAGTTGTTCCATGCTGAAACCATTGCCGGCCCGTGGCGCGCGCACGCGCTCAATCCAATCATCGGCTCTAATAACCGAAACGCAAGACCGGCTGGAAGGGTCATCGCCGATGGGGCCGCTCTGATCAGATTCACTCAGGATTGTCATCCCAATTATGGAACGAGCGTTCGAGCTTTTGAGATCTTCCAGTTGACGCCGTCTACTTATGTCGAGCGCGAGGTTGAGCGCAGCCCGAT
>JAHFUG010000650.1 GCA_023265195.1 Blastocatellia bacterium
ACTCCGAACCCCTAACTCCGAACTCCGAACTCCGAACTCCGAACTCCGAACTCCGAACCCCGAACTCCGAACTCCGAACTGCATCTCGGTCCGAGTGATCGGAACACGATTCCTTGTGACCTACGCGCATCATCCGCTATCATCCGACGTTCCAAAACCGAATCAGGAGGCAACAAGGTGGAAAGGACGCTCGTTCTAATAAAGCCCGACGCCATACAGCGGGGACTGGTAGGCCGCATCATAAGCCGCTTCGAAGACAAGGGCCTCAAGCTTGTCGGGATAAAGTTCATGACCCTCGGAGATCAACTCTTAAACGAGCACTACAGTCATCTGCTCGACAAACCGTTCTTCCCGGGCACGAGATCCTTCATGCAATCAACGCCGGTCGTAGCCATCTGCTGGGAGGGACTCGACTGCGTTGACGCCGTGCGGAGGTTATGCGGCGTCACCAAGGCGAGAGAAGCCGCGCCGGGAACGATCAGGGGCGATCTCGCCATGAGCGTTCAAGCCAACCTCGTACATGCGTCCGATTCAATCGAGACGGCCGCAACCGAGGTGAAACGATTCTTCGATGACTCGGAGTTGTTTGGATACTCTTCGTCGATGACCGGCGCAGTCTATTCGAGCGACGAAATTGACGGTTAGCCGATTTGCGCCGAGACGCCACGGACCTCAGCATGTTTGCCTTTGATTCGTTCGCCATAGGAGTCACAGTGCGGAATCATGCTGACTGAAGTCCGCTCTACTTTTCGTCATGGATCCACCCGATCTCACAGTCGAAGTGAAGAGAACGTATCTCGAGTTGACAGTCCGAGCTCAACTCGAGGCGTGCGCCACTGATGTTCACTCCGCGCGCATAGAACGTGTCCGGGACTGTCCCTGCTCATTCTTTCGATATCTGTACAGAGAAGTTGGAAGAAACTACCATTGGGTCGATCGGCTCGGCTGGAGCGATGTCGAGATCAACGCATATCTCTCTCGTCCAGGCGTCTCAATTTGGGCGATGTACCAGGGTGGTTCCCCCGCCGGGTACTTCGAGCTCAGCCACTCCGCCGAAGACGGCTCGACGGAGATCGCTTACTTCGGCTTGTTGCCTGACTTTATTGGGAGAGGGCTCGGCAAACTGTTACTAGCCCGAGCCATCGATGAGGCATGGGCGTCCGGCGCGACCCGCGTGTGGCTGCACACTTGCACGCTCGATGATCCGGCTGCAATGCCCAACTATTTGAAGCGCGGCTTCCGGCCTTACAAAGAAGAAACATACCGGACGACCCTTGCCGTTGAAGAGGCGGCTCGAATGAAGGCGGACTGATTGCGCCATTGAGCGCGGTGGACGGCCGTCAACCGGATTAACCGCCGATCACCGCTGCCTTCGGATCGCTGATCAGCGCAGATCAGCGTTACGCAGTCCGCGCAAATCAGCGGTTAATCTCCCCGGCATTGCCTCTCCGAGCATACTCAAACAAGAGCCCAAGTGCGCAATGAATTGACCGGATTATGGCTCATTGATAGCATCGGTCCGTGGTGCGGCAGGGTCTCAACCCCATTCCGGTAGTTGTTGGTCCAACAGCCTCCGGTAAAAGCGATCTCGGAATCGCGTTAGCGCTCGCGTTAAACGGCGAGATAGTCAATCTCGATTCCGTTCAGGTCTATCGCGGCATTCGTATCGCTACGGCAAAAGTTTCTCCCTCTGAGAGAAAGGGGGTTCCTCATCACCTGATCGACATAGCCGAACCAACCGAGAACTTCACTGCCGGCGATTACGCCCGCCGCGCATCAGAGACGATTCACGAGATCGAGTCGCGCGGCCGCATGCCGATACTGGTGGGAGGTACGGGTTTCTATCTTCGCGCGCTGTTGCGTCCGCTGTTCGAAGGACCGGCGACGGACCTGCGATTACGCAAGCGCCTTCAAACTCTCAAAGAAAAACGCGGGCCTGAGCACTTACACAAACTGCTGTCACGCGTTGACGCCGACGCCGCACGGACCGTCGGTGAGCGTGACTGGTCTCGTACGATGCGGGCGCTCGAGGTTTATTTTCAGACCGGGTTGCGCATCTCCGAGCAACGGCCGAACACCCCCGCGGCGCCTGTATTCGCCGCTCGCGTGCGGGTGATCGCGCTGAATCCGCCGCGCGATCTGCTTTATCAAAGAATCAACGAGCGAGCCGATCGAATGTTCGAGAACGGGTTGGTGGAAGAGGTTCAATCGCTTATCGCCTCCGGCGTCCCTCACGACGCGAAGGCCTTTCAGGCGCACGGGTATCGCCGGGTGGTAGAGCACCTCCTAGGAACGCGAATCAGAGAGGATGCGCTCAATCAAATGAAGCTGGACACTCGCCACTATGCTAAACGGCAGTTGAGCTGGTGGCGCGCATGGGGCGATGTAGCATGGATCAATCGCTTTGGCGATGATCCGGAAGCTTTACCGGATGCCAGACGCGCACTCTTCCGAGAGGTCCTGACCTATGAAGGCATATGAAGTCACGTCCGCCTTAAGAGAAGAACGACAAATGGGCAGGCGGCCGTGCTTTTCGCGCCAAAGATAAATGGGAGGTGAAACATGTCAAAAATGGTCTCATCGAACAGCTTATTAATTCGATTCCTCTCGAATCCAGTTTTTGAAGTGATCGGGTGGGGAGCGACCCTTCTCATCTGATACTAACAGTTTTCTTTTATTTTGAGAGCCGAGAGAATCCTCGCTTAATTTACTACGTCAACCCTATAAAAGCGATTTCGGTCCAAGCAAATCAGATTTCCCGGCTACTAGCTTAGCTAGCTAAGCTAGTATATCGTTTCAGTAATAATTATCCATAACTTTTGTTTATGTGCTATTCTGGCGGCATGGCCAGAAAATCAACTTTGTCGAAGTTAGTGCTGACTCAGGATGAAGTGAACGATCTTAACCGATTGCGGCGCTCGCGGAGTGCGTCGGCGCGGGATGTGCAACGAGCGCAGGTCTTGTGGCGGTATCACAGCGGTGAAAACATCGCCACAATCATGAAGGCAGTTGGGATGACCCGAAAGAGTGTGTCCAAG
>JAHFUG010000651.1 GCA_023265195.1 Blastocatellia bacterium
GGCTCCATACCCGAATCGCTTGAACAGGTAGCCGCACACGGCCGTTGAAGCCGCGATCCCGATTTGCGAAGCCGTGATGCGCGCCGCGACAAGCGAACCCATCGCGCGGCTCGGCACAAGACCGGTAGCGAGAGCTTGAAGCGGCCCTTGCCTGAACGCATAGGCGACGCTGGCCGCCAAAAAGCTGATGAATAGCAGCGCGCCCCAGCCAAAGCGGGGTATCAAGACAAGAAGCACGGCGAGCGCCAGCGTAGCGGTAATGGCCACCGATCGCTTTCCAACCCGGTCGGCGACCGGGCCCGCCGCTATCGCGCCTATCAACGAGGCGATCCCGATCACGATGAAAAGAAGACTCACCTCGCCCGGGTTGAGGCCGAACGCGCCGTTCAGCCACGACCCCAGATAGTAGATGAAACCGGCGAAGCCCGCCGATACAAAAAAGCCTCCGGTCACCGCCGCGATGCGGGCGCTGCCCTGAAAAGCCACCCTGACGTTGTCGAACCGCCGGGTGATGTTATCAGAAAGGCGCTGCTCCTCGAGCTTGTGCCGGTCTTCGGGCAAGAACGTCCAGATTAGAATCAGGGCGGCGATCGAGACGCAGCCGAAGAGCACGAAGCCGGATCGCCAGCCGAACCAATGTCCTAATCCCGCGCCCGCGGGAACGCCGATCACGAGCGCCGCGAAGTAGCCCGATTGAACGATGCTCATGGCCGAGCCGCGCCGCTCGTATGGGAAGTGGTCTCCAACATACGCCGTCGAGCATGTTGAAAACGTTCCGGCGGCGAGACCGGTGAAGAACCTTGTCGAAGCGAGTACGTGAATGTCCTTAATACACCAGACTAGTATCAGTGAGGCTCCAAAGAGTCCGGACCCATACAAGAGAAACCGCCTGCGTCCGAATCGATCGGACGCCGGGCCGACAATCAAAGCCACCAGAGCCGCCGCCAGCGCGTAGGCGGGCCCTAACAGTCTGCCCACGTCACCGGCCTCCATGCCGTACTCGCGCGCCATGAGCGGCAGGAGCGGTGAGATCATCTGATTATCGCTGTTGCCTAGAAAGAAGACGACGAAGAGGATTGCAATTACAACTCCGCCTCGCGAGCGTAAGCCGTTGTTGCCCAAGCTAAGCTTTTCCACAGTGCAGCAACCTTTGTTATGGCTTCAATTGCTCATTTCCATCAGACTCATCTAGCTTTCGGGTGATCGCACTGCCACTGGTGTAACGCGATCCTACGAGGCGAAGTTTCCTCCAACACAGGCTCAAAGCAGTAAGTGAATATGTTGCATACCCGAGGGACGAGATCAGCCGCCGCTCGGCGAATGACGCAATCAGATAACAGGATTGCGTTATGGAACGTATCAGCACCTTGGGTGGCATAGAGCCAGCAGGCAATTTGTCTTCCGCAGTGTCCCTTCCCATTGCGGTCGATACCTTTCGAAAGATGTGGCCATACTTCTAGCTTTATTTACTCTCTCTGCACTCTTTTATCTTTGAGTTTCATCAATCCTTCTTCGTTCTCTTTTACCCGCGTCACCGCACGTCCGCTACCTTGTGCCTCGGAACCAAATGAACCTTTGAGTTCTTCGATCATTCGGGTTACGTCCTGTAGGTGCTGATCTGATAGGCGTTCGGATTCCTTTTGAAAAGCCTTTGCACGCTCCCGATACAACTGAAAAAATGAACCCTCAGCAGTTGGATCATAGAGAGTATCACCCAGTTCCCCGCGACGTGAAGTCTTAGCAGCCTCAGCACTGAGAACGAACAGAGATGTGTAAAGGGTTCGAAACGCACGAATCACTCTCTCTCGCGATTCCTTATTCCGTTCGAGATCAGCATTAAAACGGATAAGTGTTTCAGCATTCTCTATAAGATCTTCCAAGGCTAATACTCTGATTGGAAACGCCGCGCTCACAGAATAAAATGCTTTCCTTGCCTCCTCAATCAATAATTTGATTGCCGAGTGAGACTCACTGAGAATTTGGGTTGAGACGTTTTGAGGAGAATCGATAGTTAGTCCATTACCTTTCTTTAGGACTTCAAGTATGTCGTGGTAGGCGAGCGCTTTTCTCGCTAGGTCCTCTCGCTTTTGTGAAGAACGGGAGCGCCTATAAGCCATCAGCGCTATAAAGCCACTCACGAACACACCGAAGGCATTAACAAGATCAATCATACTAACTTCATTCTTTAGATCCATAGCACCCCTCATTTCCCTCGGCATTTTCTGCCTGTGCTAGGGAATTGAATATAGAGCCCCGACTAGCCCTGACGCTTATTTGTAGCGAATCCAACGGCCAACTTCCGCCAGGCTTGGCCGCTTGCCATACATCAAGATTCCGACGCGATAGATTCGCGAGGCAATCCACACCGCTCCCAGTATGGAAAGCGCCATCAACAGCATGGAGAGCAGCACTTGCCACAATGGAGGAGAGATAATCGCGATTCGCATCATCATCAGCGTGGGTGCGAAGAACGGGAACAAGGACATCCCCACGGCTAACGCGCTGTTCGGATTCCTCACAACGGTCCAAAAGACCATCATCGGTATGACGTTCAACATCGTCACTGGAAGCATCAACTGCTGGGCGTCGTCTTCACTCGCGATCATCGATCCGACTATTGCATACAGCGTCGCAAACAGAAAGTATCCCAATATGAAGTACACAACGAAGCAAATCAACAGGCCCGGCGGAAGCGCGGGCACGTCGATCGCGCGATTGCCGCTCACTAAACGGACCCCGCCATAGGTGAGAATCAGTGCGAACGAAACCCAGATCGCGTACTGAGTGAGGCCGACCAGACCGATGCCGATCAGCTTGCCCATTAACATTTGGAACGGCCTTACCGAAGAGACGATGATCTCGACGATGCGGCTTTGCTTCTCTTCCATCACGCCCCGCATAACCGTAAGGCCGTAGATCAGCGTGGTCATGTAGATAAAGAACAGCAGCACGAAGCCGAGCACGAAGGTCTGTCCGCCCTCGCTGCTTTCACCCTGCTCGGTAACCCTGTTCTTTTTCATGCTGACTGCTT
>JAHFUG010000652.1 GCA_023265195.1 Blastocatellia bacterium
TTCGAGACGGGCCGCCAGCATCTCCACCTGCCGCGCGTCTTTCGCGTTATGGCTCAGGAAGACGTCGTATTGATGCTTGGCTGAAGCCGGTTTCATTCTTGAATGTCGGTATGCGGTGGATTGATTGTCACGACGCCGCTATACCACTCCGCGGTTCGTACGCCTGTGAAATCGCACCGCCGTTGCTATTAACAAACAGGATGACTGAAGAACGCCGCCATTCTACAGGACACGAGTCAATAGCCAAAGCTCGCGCTCGAGGACTCACCGCGCTGATGGCCGGAATGAAGGTAGCTACAGTCCACGTGTTCTCAATGAGCGGACCGTTGGAGTTCGGAGTTATAGACGAATAAGCACGATCGGTTGTCTATCTTAGAGGTTCCAGTGCGCGTCCACTTGTGGTTTTGTTGACTGAACGACTGAACTCCGCGGCACGCCGGATGAGTTGCTTTATTAAGCCCTTCAAGTCTCGATCCCAGAGGGGTGAAATCTTCGTAGATAAATGTGGCCCTTCAGGTCCCACACCCCAGCGGGGCGCAATGATTCTGCTTGGTCAGCGCTGTGCCTGCTCTCTTCTTGTGTTCTTCCGAGATCGGCGTATATGATACCGCGCCCAGGGAGGAGAAAATTACATGAAAAGATTAGCGGTTCTGACAGGTCTCTTGATGGCCGGAGCGGCAGCGATAATAGCCGCGCAACAACAGCAGCAACAAAGACCACCGGCTACGCTCGAGATACAAAAAGTCAAAGACAACCTTTACGTCATCACGGGCGGCGGCGGGAATACCGCCGCGTTCGTTACGGACAAGGGAGTGGTCATCGTAGACACCAAGCTTCCCGGAATGGGGCCGGGCATCCTGGAAAAGGTCAAATCGGTCACCAATAAGCCAGTGACGATGGTCATCAACACCCATACGCACGGCGATCACGTCGGCAGCAACAACGCCTTTACCGGAACAGTCGAGTTCGTGGCGCAAGAAAACTGCAAGGCCAGCATGGAAAAGATGGCGGCGTTTCAAACCGACGAAGGCAAGAAATTCCTTCCGGGCAAAACCTATAAAGACAAAATCACCCTGCTCAAAGGCAACGATAAGATCGATCTGTACTACTTCGGACGCGGCCATACGAGCGGCGATACGTTCGTTGTGTTCCCTGCCTTGAAGATAATGCATTCCGGAGACCTGTTCGCCTTCTCCAAAGGCTTGCCGATCATCGACGTCACAAACGGGGGCAGCGGGTTGGAATATCCCAAGACCTTGATGAAAGCCGCGTCGGGGATTAAAGGCGTTGAAAACGTCATCCCCGGCCACAGCGCGGTCGCTGGTTGGGCTGAATTCAAGGACTATGGCGAGTTCATGCGCGATTTTGTCGCGGCCGTCGAACAGGCAAAAAAGGACGGAAAAACCGCGGATCAAGCGGCGGCTGACTTGAAGTTGCCTGACAAATATAAGGATTACAATTTGGGCCGCCAGAAGGCATGTGTGACTGCGATCTATGGCGAATTGAAATAGCGCGGCAGTTCCACGGCCGGCTGGATGCGATCGAAAGCGAACTTCGTTGGAGGGCGGAAAGCCGTCACTGCTTTGGTTCCGAGGCGGGAGCGCCAGAGCCGCGACTAATTAATGGCGCCCGGCGCTAGCCGCCACACAGGGAGAGCCTCTGATTTGCGCTGACTCCGTAACGCCGATCCGTGCAGCCTTTGGCGCGCCGATCCCCGCGGATCAGCGTTACGGAGTCAGCGCAAATCAGCGGTTTATCCGGTGTGGGACTTGCGCCACGCACAACTAGTCGCCGTACTCCAAAGCGCCATCGCTCTCGTTTCGCCGCCGGCGACTCCCACGGAATTACACACATTCCGTTTGCTTCGGATCAGGCCCGCCGAGTCTTGTCGATAGTCAGAAACACAAAGTACAGAGCGACCGGCGCGCGGATTCTATGCGGCGCATCCTTGTTCTTTGTGATACTGAGTTATCTTGTTTCTACCGCGCGCGCGCACCCCATTCCATTCAGTTATCTTGATCTTCGCGTCAACGGTGGACGGATCGAAGGCGCGCTGGTCATGCATATAGTCGATCTGGCGCACGATCTGGATGTCGAACGGCCCGAATCGCTGCTGGATACAAAGATAGCTGAGTCAAAGACGGAAGCAATTCGACGGATGGTGAGATCGCGGCTGATTCTCGCCGCGGATGGGCGGTCCGTCGACCTGGAGTTGACGAACGTTCGGCCGCTTCCTGATCGCGAGGCATTATCCTGCGAGCTGCAACTCGACGGCGGCGTTAAGCCCGCCGCGCTTAGGATCCAGTGCGCGCTCTTTCCTTACGATCCGCAACATCAGACGTTTCTCAACGTGTATGAAGACGACGCGCTGGCCCATCAAGAGATTTTCACCAGAGACCATCAGTTCATTGTTTACCAAACCGGCGCGCATCAGGGTTGGCTGTCCGTGGTGGGGAAGTTCATCCGCGAGGGCATATATCACATTTTCACCGGTCCGGATCACATCCTGTTTATTGTTGGGCTGCTGCTGATTGGAGGGCGCCTGCCGCGGCTGTTGAGCATCGTGACCGCGTTCACGATTGCTCACAGCATTACGCTGTCGCTGGCCGCGATGGATGTGATCAATCCATCGCCGCGTCTAATCGAACCGGCCATCGCCCTGAGCATCATCTACGTCGGCGTCGACAATCTGATGGTGGGCAAAAGCGGACGCGACATGCGCGTGTGGATCGCGTTCTTCTTTGGTTTTGTTCATGGATTCGGCTTCGCTGGTGTGCTGAAGGAATTCGGCCTGCCGCGCTCGGCGCTTGGCTGGTCGTTATTCGCGTTCAATTTTGGCGTCGAGGCCGGGCAGGCATGTATCGTCGTCGCGGTGGCGTCGTTCTTGGGGTTGCTGCGCCGGCGCAATGAGAATCTAAGCCGCCGAATCCTGATAGCAGGATCGATCGGCGTCATCGTGTCAGGCGCCTACTGGTTCATACAACGTGTTTTCTTTTAGATTGCACGGAGACAAAATGTCTGACGATAAAT
>JAHFUG010000309.1 GCA_023265195.1 Blastocatellia bacterium
ATCCGACTACTTTTTTTCTACCCATCTGTGTAGAATAGTCGGTCGATTCAGCATCGCCTGCCGGGTTACAAAGCACAGAAGAGAGGACGCGAGTGGATTTCGAACTGAACGAGGAGCAGCAACAGATCAAACATTCGATCCGCGAATTTGCCGAGGCGGAGTTGCGGCCAAACGTGCTCGAATGGGACGAATCCCAACACTTTCCCATTGAGTTGCTTCCTGAATTCGCCCGCCTGGGTTTGGGAGGCGTTCTATTCCCCGAAGCCTACGGCGGCGCGGGAATGGGTTACGTCGAGTACGCGACGATCATCGAGGAGCTTGCCCGCGTCGATCCTTCCATAGCGCTATCAATAGCTGCCCACAATTCGCTTTGCGGCGGGCACATATACATCGGCGGGAACGAGGCTCAGAAACAACGATACCTGACGCCGCTTGCGCGGGGCGAGTATTTGGGCGCCTGGGGGCTGACCGAGCCTAGCTCGGGTTCCGACGCAAGCTCCATGCGGACGTCGGCGGTGAAGAAGAATGGCGGCTGGGTGCTAAACGGCTCCAAGAACTTCATCACCAATGCGTCGCTCGCCAGAACGACGGTCGCGCTTGCGATCACGGATCGCGCCGCCGGATCGCATGGGATATCCGCCTTCATCGTGGATTCGGCGGTCAAGGGGTTCTCGATCGCCAAAAAGGAGAACAAGCTTGGAATGCGCGCCAGCGACACGGCGAGCATAGCTTTCGACGACTGCCACGTTCCGGACGAGAATCTGATTGGAGAAGCCGGCCAGGGATTCATCCAGGCGATGAGGGTTCTGGATGGCGGACGAGTCTCGATCGCGGCGCTCGCGGTGGGCACGGCGCAGGGGGCTTACGAGGCGTCCGTACGATACGCCAAGGAGCGCTTTCAATTCGGCAAACCCATCTCAGAATTTCAAGCAATACAGTTCAAACTAGCGGATATGGCCACTCAGATTGACGCCGCGCGGCTTCTGACTTATCGGGCCGCGGCGTTGAAGGACGCGGGAAAGGTGACCACGCGGGAATCATCGATGGCCAAGCTTTATGCGAGTGAAGTCTCCGTCCGCGTTAGTGAAGAGGCGATACAAATTCACGGCGGCTACGGTTTCATCAAGGATTATCCCGTCGAGAAATACTGGCGAGACTCGAAGCTGCTCACAATCGGCGAGGGCACCAGTGAAGTGCAGCGGGTAGTCATCGCGCGGCAGTTGCTCAAGTCCTAATGATATCGAAAGCGTCTGAAATGCGCCCAAACCAGCTTTGAATAAGTTGACCGTGTCAGAGATTCTCGCAGGTGATAAGCGGGCCGTCGCGCGAGCGATAAGCGCCGTGGAGGATTCGCGTTCCGGTTCGTCGGCGCTGCTGAAAGAACTATTTCCTCACACGGGGAAGGCGCTTGTCGTCGGCATAACCGGCGCGCCGGGGGCCGGCAAGAGCACGCTGGTGGACCGGCTTTCGGCGTTTTATCGCTCAAAGAACGAGCGAACCGGAGTAATCGCGGTGGATCCGTCTAGCCCTTTCTCGGGTGGAGCGATCCTCGGCGATCGCATTCGAATGCAATCGATGGCGACCGACCCCGGCGTCTTCATCCGAAGCATGGCGGCGCGAGGACATCTCGGCGGCCTCGCCCGCGCGACCGCCGACGCTGTAGCTATACTCGACGCGGCTGGGTACGATAAGGTGATCGTCGAAACCGTGGGCGTGGGGCAAGACGAGGTCGACATCGTAAAAACGGCCGATGTGACTGTAGTGGTGCTCGTTCCGGGAATGGGTGACGACATTCAAGCCATCAAGGCTGGAATAATGGAAATCGGCGATGTGTTCGCCATCAATAAGGCGGATCGAGAGGGTGTCCTGAGAACCGAGAAAGAGATAGAAGCATTGCTGTCCATCTCGGAAAGGCCCGACGGCTGGCGTCCGCCGATAGTCAAGACGGTTGCGACTGAGGACAAAGGCACGGCGGAACTCGCCGCAAACATAGACCTCTATCGCGAATTCATACTGGGCCGCGCGGATCTTTACGAGGCCAGGCGAGCGAGCGTGGCGCGGGCGCGCATAGTCGAGTTACTGCGCGAAAGGCTGCTCAGCGCGGCTCTTGCGAAAGGGATGACGGAGGACTTCTTGAATCAGGCGGCCCGCATGGTTTCCGAGCGCAAGCAAGACCCTTACACCGTGGTGGATCAGGTAATGTCGAGACTTGGCTTATGAAAATCGATCATATTGGGATCGCGGTCAAATCAATTGAGGACTCTCTTGGATTCTACGAGGGAGTGTTAGGCGTCGAACAGGCGGGCAGGGAAGTCATCGAGGATCAGGGAGTCACCGTGGTGCTGCTCCCGGCCGATGAGTCTCGAATAGAGCTGCTGGAGCCGCTCTCGGAGGACACCGTCGTTGGCAAATTCATCGCCAGGCGGGGCGAGGGCCTGCACCATGTCTGCTACGAGGTGGACGACCTGACCAAGAAACTGGATGATCTCAAGTCGAGGGGACTGAGGTTGTTGGACGGCTATCCGCGGCGCGGAGCCGAAGGAAGGCTGGTCGCCTTTGTTCATCCCTCGAGCGCCGGTGGGGTTCTCGTTGAGTTGGTCGAAAAACGAACAGAAGGAGAAGGATGATGAAGATACCAACGAAGGCTGTTGTGGCTATTGTAGTGGTGATTGTTTTGGCCGGGCTCCTGCTCTTGGCGCAAAGATCCTATTCCACGACGAAGGCGATCAAGCTGACCGCGCATGATATGGAGCTATTCGCCGCCGAGATATTGCCGGCAAGCCAACAGCTGCAGCTTGCTTCGGATCCTGAAGCCAGGAAGACCCTGGCTAAGCAGTTGAAAGAGACGCTCGCCATAGCCCAGAAGGCCGAGCAGGAAGGATACGATCAACGGCCCGCGGTACGGTCCATGATCGATCTCGCTGAGTCGCAGGCGTTGGCCGTTGAATTTCAGAAGAAGAATCCCGAAGCAAAAGTTACTGAAGATGATGTGAAAGGCTATTACAGGACAAGCCCAAAGGCGTTCGACGAGTTCCTCGAACTCAACCAGCAGTTTCAGCAGGCGATGCAGGGGCCTCAGAAAGAGCAGTACAAGCACCAGTACGCTGAGCTAAAGATTCTCGGTGAGCGCGCCCGCGCCGGCGGTTTCGAGAAAGACGAAGTTACTAAGTTGAAGATGTTGATCGGGAGAAGCCAGGTGCTCGAGGGCAGTTACTTCCGGGACCTGAGCGCCAATTCGGATAAGCTGATCGGCGAAGAAGATCTCGAAGCCTACTATGGCGAGCACGCCAACGAGTTCGAGGAAGTCCACGCGCGCCATATCCTGATAAGCACCAAGCCCTTGAAGGACTCCGGGGAAGATGAAGATAAAAAAGATGAGGCCGGCGACAAGAAGCCGAAGGCGATTTCCAAGGAGGAAGCCAGGAAGAAGGCCCAGTCGGTGCTCGATCGTGTACACAAGGGCGAGAACTTCGTGAAACTCGCGGAAGAAAATTCCGACGAGCCGGGCGCGAAGACAAGCGGCGGCGATCTTGGATATTTCTCACATGGCCAGATGGTGGCGGGTTTTGAGAAAGCCGCGTTCGCCATGAAGGTTGGTGAAATCAGCGACCTTGTGGAGACGGAGTTTGGATTTCACATTATCAAGGTCGAGGATCACCGGAACGCTCCTCTTGACGATCAAAAGACCCGCCGCAAGATTTCCGACGCAATAAAACAGAAAAAGATCGAGGAGCGCGTCCAACAGATCACCTCCGCCAGCAAAGTGGAAGTGGCGGAGGACTTCAACGTCACGCCGAAGCAGGGTGCGCCGGCTCTTCCGCAGGCCGGCCCGGGTAAGAATGATCAGTAGAGTCTGGGGCATTACTTTGGGACGGCTTCGGGCTTTTCATTCGAGCCGGGTTAAGGAGGATCGACGAACGTGCCGGAAATCAGAATAGGGGTGATCGGCGGCAGCGGGCTCTATCAAATGAGGGAACTCACCAGC
This sequence comes from Blastocatellia bacterium, assembly GCA_023265195.1. Classification (GTDB taxonomy): domain Bacteria; phylum Acidobacteriota; class Blastocatellia; order UBA7656; family UBA7656; genus QHVH01. The sequence continues at coordinate 3,986 of JAHFUG010000309.1, forward strand.
GTCGAGCAAAGGACCGTTGAGACGCCTTTCGGCGGTCCTTCAGACGACTTTACGATAGGGACGCTTAGCGGTCAGCGTGTCGCGTTTCTGCCGAGGCACGGGAGAGGTCATACGTTGTTGCCGTCGGAGATTCCCTTTCGGGCCAATGTGTACGCGATGAAGATGCTTGGAGTCGAGCGAATAATCTCGATAAGCGCCGTTGGCTCTCTTCGCGAAGAACTCAAGCCTCTGGACATAGTCATTCCGGATCAGTTCTTCGACCGAACTCGCGGACGAATCTCGACGTTCTTTGGGGGCGGCGTCGCGGCTCATGTCGCCTTCGCCGATCCTGTCTGCGAGGATCTGGCGGACACGATCGAAGAGACGGCGCGAGCGGAAGCCCAGGGCATTGACGTTCATCGCGGCGGCGCCTACGTGTGCATGGAAGGACCCGCCTTTTCGACGAAAGCGGAATCGGAACTATACAGATCGTGGAACATGTCGGTGATAGGCATGACCAATTTGCAAGAGGCGAAGCTCGCGCGCGAGGCGGAGATTTGTTACACGACGGTGGCTATGGTGACTGACTATGATTGCTGGCATCCCGATCATGATTCCGTAAGCATCGAGATGGTGATCGAATGCCTCAGTAAGAATTCAGCTAATGCGCAGCGGCTGGTCGCGGCTGTGGTGACGCGGCTCGCGGGAACCGCGCGCACGTGCAAGTGCCCGCATTCGTTGCGGCATGCTATCATCACGGCTCGCGATAAGATTACGCCCGAGGCCAAGCTTCGGCTCAAGGCCATAATAGGGAAGTATGTAGAGTGAACGCGTCGGACTGCCTGAATACCAATTGAGTCAGGGTTGAATTATGCGCGCTATTAGGTTGACCGCGACGATCGTTATCACTGGTTTGCTCACCGTGGCCGCGTTCTCGCAGAGCGGAGTAACGCGGCGCATCGAGCAGCCTCGTGATCCGGCTCTGGAGATGACGGCCAAACACAACCTGGAAGTGGCTAGATACTACATCACCAAGCGAAAAGCGTATAAGGGCGCGCTGGATCGATTGCTGGAAATCACCGATACGTACCCGGACTTTTCGCGAATGGACGAAGTGTTGCTGCTGATTGGCGAGGCGAACCTAAAACTCGATAAGCCGGATGACGCCGCCAATGCTTTCAAGAAACTGTTGAAGGACTTCCGGGACAGCGAGTTGGCGCAAAAGGCGCGCGAGCGCCTCGAGGAGATGAAAGTCCCAATCGACGAGCCAAAGAAATAGAGGGACGGCGCCGGGCGTTCTTTCCCGGGGCCGGCGATTGGGCTTTTCGAACACGCCGTGATTCACCTATAGTGATCGGTTTGCCGCTTGCCCCGCGGCCGATCATATCAATCTCTGAGAAACGGAGAATACTGCGGATGTCAATTCTCGTGGTTGGATCAGTGGCGTTTGACTCGGTCAAGACGCCGTTCGGAGAAAGGGAACACATTCTAGGCGGGGCCGCGACCTACTTCAGCGTCGCCGCCTCGTTTTTCACCGACGTGAGAGTTGTGGCCGTCGTTGGAGACGATTTTGGCCCCGACGAAGAAACGGTCTTCATCGAGCGAAGCGTTGATATAACCGATCTCGAGCGCATCGACGGACAGAAGAGCTTTCACTGGAAGGGCGAGTATGGCTACGATTTGAACGTCGCCCAAACCCTCGATACTCAGTTGAATGTGTTCGCCGGGTTCAAGCCAAAGCTCTCCAGCGAGGCGCGGGAAACGCCTTACCTCTTTCTGGCGAACATTCAACCGGAGCTCCAGCTCGAAGTGCGAAGACAGGTGGGCGCGAAGCTTGTCGCAGCCGATACGATGAACTATTGGATCGAGAACGCCCGGCCTGAACTCGAGACTACATTGAAAGAAGTAGACATCTTGATAATCAACGACACCGAAGCCAGGGAGCTGGCGGGAGAACCAAATCTCGTGCGCTCAGCGCGGCGCATTTTAACGATGGGGCCCAAACGGTTAGTGGTGAAGCGAGGCGAGTACGGGGCCGTTATGTTCACGGAGAACTCCTACTTCTCGGCTCCGGCGTATCCCCTTGAAGACGTGTTCGATCCAACCGGGGCCGGCGACAGTTTCGCGGGAGGGTTCATGGGGTATCTCGCGGCCACCGGCGCCGACGACGAGAACGCAATGCGGCGGGCTATTATCTTCGGTTCCGTGATGGCCTCCTTCGACGTCGAAGATTTCAGTTGCGAGCGGCTGCGCCGTCTGACTTACGAAGAGATAGCCGGGCGTGCGCGCCGGCTCCGCCAGATCACTCACTTCGAGGAGTCCGACATGCCGCGCAGGCCAATGTGAGGCCAGTGTCAGAAATCAAATTCACAAAACTGCAAGGGCTCGGAAACGACTTCCTGATCATCTTCGTTGAACAAACGGATGATCTACGGAGTGCGAGGGCTCTTGCGAGAAAGATGTGCGAACGAAACTACGGGGCGGGCGCCGATGGGCTGGTGTTTGTTTCGCGCGCTCGTCACGCCGACGCGGACTTCGCTTCGCGCATTTTCAACGCGGATGGGAGCGAAGCGGAGATATCCGGAAATGGAACGCGATGCGTCGCGGCCTATTGCTATCACGCCGGACTGTGGAGCGAGCCTGAGGTCAGGATCGCCACGGCGGCGGGTGTTAAGACCGGACGGCTGGTCGGACGAGAGGGCCTTCATTATGAATTCGAGTTCGAGATGGGCAAGCCTCGGTTCGCCAGCGCGGACATTCCAATCAGCCTGGACGCCCCGCTTCCAAGAGTCGTTGGGCACCCGCTGAAATTGGGTGGAGATCTCTTGGAAGTCACTTGCGTTTCGATGGGAAACCCCCACTGTACGTTGTTCGTTCCGGAGCTTGACGAAGCGCACATTTCGGAGTTTGGGCCTCTCATTGAAGATCATCCTGCTTTTCCCAATCGAACGAACGTCGAGTTCGCCCGGATCGTCTCGCCGGATGAGATCGAAGTGCGGTTTTGGGAGCGAGGCGTCGGGCGCACCTTATCGTCCGGCACGGGTTCATGCGGAGCGGCAATAGCGGCGGCTTTGAACGCGTTTACTCGACGCACCGTGCAAGTGTTGACGCTTGGCGGCGCCCAGCGCGTAGAGTGGCGGGAAGACGATACGGTTGTGCTGACCGGGCCGGTCGAGGTTATCTATGAAGGAAGATGGCTGCAGGATTGAAATTGTACTTTAAGTCCGATAGTCAGCTTCTTCAGGCGGTCCACACAAACCGAGGGTGGCGTGGTCAAACGGAAATCCATCTTCTTGCTTAACCGTCGAAGGGGTTCTACTGTAGACTGAACCGTGCTGGGTGAGGCCTGACTGCCCTAGCCAGTTGCACTCTAAGTCGATCTCGAGGCGGCGGTGCAAAGCGGCAACGATCTGTTTCCGCGCTCCAGTGAAGTTCTTGAGGCGCCACGCTGGGAGCGGAGAATACTAAGACTGTGGAGGTTGCGCGAATATGAAACGACTAACTTTGAAGTCGTTTCGCTTAAAGAACTTCAAGGCCGTTAAGGACAGCGGTGTGGTCAGGTTCACCCCGCTCACCGTTCTAATTGGCAATAACGGCTCCGGCAAGAGCAGTTTGATTGAGGGACTCGACACTTTTCAGTCGATCATCGAGGAAGATTTAGCGTTCGCGATGGAGTTCTGGCGCGGGTACGAAAGTGTTTGGCATCGAGGGGTCTCTCACGGACTGCATGGGTTACAACCTGAAAAAGATCTTCGCGCCTGCTATTCAAACCCAATGAGTTTCGAATTGAGGGGCGAGTACCTCAAGCGCGAATACAAAGCCAGGATGCAGGTTGCGCTAGGACTCGAAGACGACGTGTTTATTGCGGACGAGGAGATCCGGATTGGGAAAGACTTCGAGCTGCTTCGTGATTCGAGAGGCCAAGTTCGCTTCAAGGGCGCCGTGCCATCGCCAATGGGAGCAATCAAAGTTCAAAGCGCCTTCTCACCACAGGCGCTTACTATTGCCGATGGTGACTCGGTAATCGGAAACAACTTCCATGACCTATTCAAAGATTGGCAGTTCGTTTCTCTAAATGCGCACGCACAGTTCATTGGGCAGCCGAACAAGCAGCAGCGCTCTCTTGACTCTGTGTATCTCAGCGAGGACGGGGAGAACATTGCGGAGTACCTTTTAAGTATTAAGAAGCTCAGCCAGGAGGCGTTTGATGGGATCGTTGAAGCAGTGCAGCACGTTCTTCCGTACGCGCGCGAACTGCAACCGACACTTGTTACGGAACTAGAGCGAAGCGTCTATCTACAGATGGCGGAGGGCAAATTCAAAGTGCCAGGTTGGATGCTCTCAACGGGGACACTTAGGCTCCTGGCGTTCTTGGCGCTTTTACGTCACCCACATCCTCCGTCTCTGATCATAATCGAAGAGATTGAAAACGGTCTTGATCCTCGCACCATAAACCTCCTTATCGAGGAAATCAGGGTAGCCGTAGAAAATGGAGGGACGCAGGTTATCTGCACGACACATTCGCCCTACCTCCTTGATTTGTTGAAGCTCTCGGAGATCATACTTGTCGAACGGATTGACGGCGAGCCAACGTTCATGCGCCCGGGCGATCGAAAATCACTTGAGAAATGGAGCGAGAAGTTTAGCGTAGGCCGGCTCTATACTATGGGACTCTTGGAACGCAAGGGCGCGTGAATGCGGGTAGGGATGATATTTGAATGCGGTCCGCGCGGAGCGGATGAGCAGGTCTGTACCCACTTGGCGAGGCGCCTAAATCCCAGTATTCAAATCAGCACAGTGACTCTTTCGACGAAACCCCAGTTGATTTCCGACTGTGGGGAGGCGGCGCGAGTCTTGTTAGATCAAGGCTGCGACCGCGTAATCGTTATTTGGGACTTACACCCAGGGCATGGCAAAGAACCGTGCCGGCACTATGACTCTAAGGAAATCTTCGCCGCCCTCAAAAGGGCGAATATCACGTCGCCGCCAGCGTACTTGGTGTGCATCGAAGCAATGTTAGAGGCTTGGCTTCTGGCTGACGGAACCGCGCTTTCGAGTCTACTATCGCGGCCGACTCACGCAGTGAATGTGAAGGGGGAAAGGCGTCCAGAACGGATAAGGGATCCGAAAAAGCGATTGATTAGTCTGTTCCGCGAGCACTGGGGCGGTCGGCCGTACATTGATAGACAGCATTCCATTATGATCGCCAAGGTACTAGACTTGGCGAAAGTGCGCAGGCGCTGCCGCACATTCGACAGGTTTGCTGGATTAGTGACGGATGAATAGGCGCATAGGCGCCTCCACCAAAGAAGCCAAAACTATTGCCGCGCC
>JAHFUG010000310.1 GCA_023265195.1 Blastocatellia bacterium
ACGATCCAGCTTAAGAACCTTTTTTGATGAGCCAATGCCGTATGGACTTTCAACTTTGCGTCACCTATGATACCCACGCTATGAGAGCAGTGGTATGCGCCAAACGTGTAGCCGGCAAGAGACGGTGAATCACGCTAAACCATTCGAGGCTGGCGTCGGCTGAGGATATATCGAGAGGACACTCGTCGCTCGCTGCCAGCCGTCTTATGTACAGTTTCAGATAGGCTTGGCTGTCGCCGCGTACTCCGAGGAAGTTTACATATGCTGGCTGACTAGCTTTGATAACTCGCCCATAAACGTTGTCGGTAACCGCTCGCAGTGAGGGCTTGCCACGATCCTTCGCTGTAGCTTGCGCTACGATCCAGTGAACACAAGGCTTGGTCGTACGCAAGAAATTTCCCTGTTGCGGTGCGGCGAAGATGGATTGAAATACGAGTCACACTCCTCAGAATCATTTGAGCACACATCGGCATCGGGGCAAATCGGTATCGGAGCAAATATGTTGTATCCGAAAAATCGAAAGCGAATGATAGTCACCTTGCTCGTTGCCGCAGGTTTGGTGGGACTAGCCGCAACAAGCCATTGGTGGGCGCCGGTTGTTCTGAGGTTTTTCGGGGCTAATAGTGCGGTCATCCAGGCGCTAACGGCCCCTATCGGCGTGCTAGTCGCGATTGCGTCGCTGACTGTTGCGATTCTTGGACTGCGGCGCCCCACCGAACCGCCGCCGGTGGACATCAAACGCCCAACCGAACCCGAACGGCCATCCGTCTTCCAGCCTCCTCCGTTGCTTGTCCCGAACCCTCTTGGGAGAGATCGAGAGATAGAACGAGCGGTTGAGTTGCTTAGGCAGCGCACATCGATAGCCATCACGGGAATCGTAGGCGTCGGTAAGACGACCGTCTTGAGCATCGCCGTCAGAAGGCTCTGGAGTATGGGGAATCATCCGTACACCGACACCTTATACCATCGGATCGCGGAAACGGGCAGCGAAGAAGAACGACTCGGCCAAGTGCTCTTGAGAATAATCAGCATCGATCCGGACGCCCAAGTCGCGTCAGCCGAATTAGAGGCTAAGTTCGCGCAGGCCCGGAAACTAATCTCCGGGCGAACGGTGCTCTTTTCGATAGACAACGCTGACGACATAGAGAGTCTGAACGTGGTTAAGAGAGTTATTGAGAACTTGCCGCAACTGACACTGGCTATAACGAGCCGCAGGATAGTGTGGCAGGATATACCCTCGATCGAGTTGACGGGAGTGTCGGCCTACGAGGGCGTCAGGCTGTTCGAACAGAAGAACGGCAAACGCCTGGCCGACGAAGACAAACAAGCAGTTGAAGAGTTATGCGATCATTATCAGGGTCACCCGATGATGATATGGCATATGGCCAACTACGCGGAGAGAAGCGGGGTTTCGCCTCAATATCTGATTAGGAATCTTCCGAGCTTGGATATTGACCGCGACCTAAGCCTTCGGATTGACTCGATATGGAGCCATATCGCCGACAACTGCCGCAGGGCGCTTGACGTCGTCGGTATCCTCAACGTGGCCACGCTCCGCGTTGACCTTGCCACGGAAGTGGCGGAAGTCTCCATAGACGACTTAAAACGAATGGAGGACGAGTGTCCGCTCTATCTTGACCGCGATGTCCTTCACCGTGACCTCAGCCGCTTTACCGTTCATGAGTCTCTTCGAACATGGTGCCGGGTCAATCTGGAATCGAATAGGGAAACCAGCGGCGGCCGTAGCATTGAAGATCTTCGGGTCAAAATCGCACGGTTTTACATCAAGCTCGTGAAGAACAGCCGCCTGGAAAAAGCGGAAGACCTGAGAGAGATTGATGACGAATGGCCGAACATACTCGGGTTGATTGACAATCTCTCGGATCCCGCGCTGGCGCTCTCTCTCGTCGATGAAACGATTGGGGACCATTTCGATGACCCCAACGGTTATGTACCCCGAAGAAAGCAAACCATCTCGCTCCTCGACCGGCGCAACAGAATCTTGAATTGCGCGACCGAGGTTGGAGGTCTGTTGGCGGCAAGAGTAGAGAAGAACCTGGGTCACTTCGCTTATTGGCGCGGAAACCACGAGATGGCGAACGAGTTATTCCTGCGCGCGAGGGATCGATACAAGGCCGGCAAAGATGTAGCCGGAGAGATCACGACTACCTGGCTTCTCGGTTATCTTGCGGACGACGAGAACCGGTTTCAGGAAGCCGAGTCTCTCTACAGGGCAGGGACGGATCTTGCCGAGCAGCGCCTTTCGCACGATCATGAATTAGTTCCAGGAGGCCATCACCTTATCGGCTGTACTCTCTATCATCAGGGACGCTTCCATGAAGCTGAGACCGAGTTCAGACGTGCGCGCAGGCTGGTTGACGAGCGGACTTCACCTCACTTATTGATTCGGATAGAACGTCGACTTGGGTCCGTCGACTTCGAACTCGGCCGTCTCGACGAAGCTGAGAGAAGGTTTCGGGCGGTGTTGGCTTTGATCGAGCGCGTCGAGCGGCCCCGCGACGGGGCTCGCATCTATAGGCATCTTGGCGTGCTCGAGTTGAAGCGTGGGAATTTGGAGAAGGCCGAGACATTCCTCGAACAAGCTCTAAGCGTTTTCCTGGAGATGGGCGCTCAGAGGGGACAGGGGTACACGCTTCATGGGATGGCCATTTTGCGGCAAAAGCAAGGAAGGCTGGCCGAGGCCCGGGATATGTGTCAACAGAGCCTGGATATCGCGATGAAAACCAAATCGCTTTATGGCCAGGCGGCAGCCTATGAAGAACTTGCCAACATCCTGGCTGCGATGGGGGCCGTCCCCGCGGAAGTCAATCGGCAACGTCACCACGCGTTTAATATTTACAGCGTCATCGGCCACCAGAAAGCAGAGAGGTTGCTTGCTCGGCTGAAAGAAGCAGGAGCAATGAACCCGAAGCTCCCGGAACCGATAAAAGGAGTCCTCTTCGACCTGATGGATACGCTGGCGGATCTTGATGCTGCGGTCTATGCGCAAACCCATCAAGGATTCGCCGACCGCCTGGGCGTCTCGTTGGAGCGCTTCAACTGGGCATGGGCAAGTTCTCGCGACAAGTCTTCCACCGGGACGTTCAACACGACCGAGGCGCGCATCAGGTGGGTAGCGAAAGCGCTCGAGACTCCGCCTGTCGAAGAAGGTCAATGGGACGAAATGGTCCTTGAAGAAGAAGCCCTCTGGAAGAAAAACGTAAAACTCCAGGAACGGGCCGTCCCTCTCCTTCAGTCTCTCAATGCCGCGGGAATGCGAATCGCCATTGTCAGCAACGGACCGGTCGCAATGCTGTGCCTTAAAGATGCTCTAGGGGTTTCATCGCTGGTCACCGCCTTTGTGCTATCAAGCGAGGTAGGAGTGACAAAGCCCGGCCAGCTAATATACGTTCGGGCGCTCGAACTTATCGGGCTTCAAGCCGGCGAATGCGTTTTCGTTGGCGACGGAAATGACCGCGAGTTGGATGGAGCCATGCGAGCAGGAATGTACGCAATAAAAGTAAAACGGCCGCGCGCGCCTTACGCCGATCCCAGGAACGAAAGTCTTGATTGGGATTTCGAGGTCAACGATTTGGAAGAACTCGGGGGTTTGTTCGAGTCGAGAACCAGGCGAACTACAGTATGACGACAATAAAGTTTCCGACTCTGAGAAAAACAGAGACTCAATATCAAATCGTCGAGGCATGGGGACGCGCCTTCGCCGGCTGGTTTGAAAACGAGAGTCCCAAACACGGCTGGAATCAGATCGTGGTTCTTACCGACGAGCACGTCTGGGCCCTGTATGAAAGGGCTGTTTCCGACGTCCTCACTTCGCTCAACAGGCCGATAGTCCCGGTGGTGCTGCGTCCCGGGGAGGACTCGAAGGAGTTTCGAGTTCTTCCGGATCTGGTGGACAGGCTGGTCGAAAGCCGGATTCACCGCCGCTGCTTGTTGATATGCGTTGGAGGCGGGGTTTGTTGCGACGTAGGCGGGCTGCTGGCTCAGCTTTACATGCGTGGGATCGATTATGTGAATTTACCCACAAGCCTGATGGCTCAAATTGATGGGGCCATAGGAGGGAAAGTCGGGGCTAACTTCTCGGTGCGCAAGAACCTGCTTGGGGGTTTTCACCATCCACTGCTGGTTCTCCTCTCTCCCCGTTTTCTTGATACTCTGCCACAATTTCATTTCCGCGGCGCATTGGCGGAGGCGTTGAAAGTAGCCATCATCAAAGAAGACGAGCAATTGATCGAGCTGCTCGAAAGAAAAAGCGATTCTCTCCTAAACCGCGAACGCGGACCGTTGTTTGAGCTTCTCGATCATTGCCTGAGGGGAAAGCTCGACCTGTTGGCCGGCGACCCATTCGAGTCCAACTTGGACCGCGCGCTCAATCTCGGCCACGCGGTGGCCCACGCTTTGGAAAGGTTGCAAGTGATGGCGGGACCGCGCCAGCCGTCGCACGGGGAGGCCGTTGCGATTGGATTGGCCGCCACTACTCGCTACGCCTTTAAGAAGGGCCTCTGCTCGAAACAGAGGGCGCTCCGCCTGCTTGGCGTCTTACGCTCGCTTGATCTCCCGCTGGCGCCTCATTCCGCCGACAGAGACCAGATCGAGGATCAGCTCAGCCGAATCCCCGAACATCGCGGCGGGCTCTTCCGCCTTGTTGTGCCGGTCACCGAGGGGGGCGTCGGAATCCTCCCGGATGCGGACATCGAGGTTCTCGCCGAATGCCTGTCGCCGATCGAAGGGTTGTCCTTATGACGCATCACGCACTTCTCAGAGAATGGAGCCTGGGTGAATTGCGAATCCCGAACCGGATTGTCATGGCGCCGATGAGCACGAATCGCGCCGACAAGCTCGGCCGCGTGACCACCGGTCTGACGCGTTATCTGAAAAGGCGGGCTGCGGGAGGTTGCGGCTTGATCGTTATCGAATCGGCGACCGTAGACTCCGCGTTTGGCTCTAGCGGTCGGACTCTGCGGATCGATGGCGACGAACAGATTTCAGGATTGCGAGAGCTAGTCGATGAATTGCACGAAACCGGCGCGGTTGTGGCCGCGCAGCTTTGGCACGCTGGGCCGCGAGCTGAGGTGAAGGATGGCCTGCCAATTTCCCCTTCGGGAGCAACGGCTGGAATGCCGGTCTCAAGAGGGCTGGAGGTTTCGGAAATCGAAGGCATTGCTCGGCGATTCATCGAAGCCGCGGACCGGGCGGTTCAGGCCGGTTTTGACGCCGTTGAGATTCACGCAGCGCACGGCTACTTGCTTCATCACTTCATAGACCGCATCACCAACCGGCGCACCGACGAATACGGCGGATCAATTCAACGGCGCTATCGCATCCTGGCGGACATTCGGGCGGGCATACGGGCGCGGAGCCAACGTCTCCCTGTCATTCTTCGTTTGTCGCTCAGGCCTGATGATGATTCCGCTGCGATTGGCGGAGCGATACAAGACGCCGGATTCGACGGTGTCGATGTTCGAACGGGTTTCTCTTCAATGCCGTCGGCCGAAGGCGTGGCCGTCGAAGCGGGCTACACGCTGGAACTTGCGCGCAAGCTTCGCAAGCATACATCTCAGCCCTTGATGACTGGAGGGCGAATACTAACTCCACAAGACGCGGAAGAGGCCATTCTGAAATATGGACTTGACGCAGTGGTTCTGGGGCGTCCCCTTTTGGCGGACCCGGATTGGGTGCGAAAAGCCGCCGCCGGGGAAGAGATCACACTCTGCGTCTATGACTGCGAGCCATCCTGTTACGGCAGATTCAAGGAGGGCGACGATCTCCATTGTGTTTTTCATGAAAGGCGGGAGTGACGATGACAAAGGCGGTCGCCGTCCTTGGCGGAGGCAGTGTATGGACGCCTTACCTGATCCGGCAACTCGCGGAGCTTGAGATCACTGGAGACTTACAGGTCAGGCTTCAGGGCCCGAATGAATCTCACCTGAATGATGTGGCGGACTTCAGTCGGCGCTTGATTGGAGAGTCTCTCGAGGTCAGGACCAGCGTTAGGATTGAGGACGCGGTTCGTGGGGCGCGGATCGTTTTGAATCAGGCTCGCGTTGGAGGCTTGGCTGCTCGCCTCGACGATGAAGTGATTCCAATTCGGGTGGGAGCCATCGGAGACGAGAGCTTGGGATTGGGTGGACTAAGGGCAGCCATGCGAACCTTCCCGTTTGTCGCGATGGCGGCCAAAGCCGTTCTCGATCATGCTCCCGATGCATACGTGCTGAACCTATCGAATCCCTCCGATCTGGTGAGCAGGGCATGGCGCGCCGCGGGCTGCCGGCGGGTGATAAGCCTCTGCGACTATCCGCAAAACTCCATGCGCGAGATAGCTGGCATTGTGAATAGACCCGAAGGCGCAACGCGCTTCGGCTTCGTGGGCGTTACTCACGTCGGCTGGATGATCCCTCCTCGAGACGCTCAGATCCGCGATTACTTGAATAGAGTTTCCGATCTGGCGCCCTGGCTCCGCGAATGGGAAGCGATACCAACCACGTGGCGCGTCCACCTTTCGAATCCGAGCGCCTTGTTGGACCGCCAGCGTCAACACCCCGGTCAACGTGCGCGTCAGTTGCAAGAACTAGCCGAAGAATTGAGGCGCCTCGTGCGCGCTCAAGACGTGGAAGGCTATCGATTGCGCTTGATCGAGAGGCTCCCGCTTTGGTATTCGGAGATGGCGGCTCCAGCGATACGAGGCTTGTTGGGCGGAAAGCCGGCCCGGCTCGTCGTAGGAATGCCGTGTGAAGGGCTGCTACAAGGAATGAAACCCGATTCTCAGTTGGAAAGCTGGGCCGTACTCGATAAGGACGGCGTTCATCGTGAGCCAATCGAGGTCTCGCCGCGCTGTCGAGACGACGTCATTCGCTTTGGGCAGTCGCGAGACCTGGCCTTTGCCGCAATGATGAACGCCTCGCTCGAATTGCTTGACCGCTACGCGCGCTCCGACGGCTTTACTTCTATCGCTGCCTCACGCTTATGTTGGAGCGAATTGCTCAGCCTCGGAGCAGAAGTAGCTCTATGAAATGGAGGGCAGTCTCTCCGGGCTGATCGCCGAGCGCCGATTTGATCGCCGTCGCCGATCGCTGACTGCTGGCCGCGAGAGAAAGGAGCGTCCGATGGATTTAGGGTTGTATTTTGCTGTTTGCAACCACCTGGAGCTGGAACCCGCACTCGATAATATCGCCAGCCTCGGTTACAAATTCGTAGAGCTGTCGACCCATACTGGAGGCCGCTTCGACGTAGCCGATATGTTGAATAATGGAGACTGGCGCGAAACGCGCTCCAGCATTGCCTCCGCCGGACTTAGCGTGAGCGCAATCAATATGAGCGCGGACGGCCAGCTAGTCTTGGGCCCCCATAATCAAGACACGGATGGCATTTACAAAGGGTCCGCCGAAGAAAAGATACGCTACGGCACGGAGCGAATGATGCTGGCGGCGGAACTGGCCAGCGAAATGGACGTTCCGGTGGTGACCGGGTTCACCGGATGCGAGGATTATTCGCGGTGGTTCCCGTGGCCTGACCCCGAAGCCTGGGAGCGAATGGAGCCGGTGTTCGTCGAGCGCTGGGATTCGATCCTGAATCGTTTTGACGAACTGGGAATCAAGTTCGGCATGGAATGCCATCCCCGCCAGATCGTGTACAACACCGAGACGGCGCTTCGATCAGTGGACCTTCTAGGCGGCCATCGGAGTTGGGGCTTCAACCTCGATCCGGCTAACCTAATGCTCGCGGGAGTGGATCCGGTTGTGTTCGCATCCGAGCTGGGCTCGCGAGTCTTCAACGTTCACGCGAAGGACGGGGAGTTGGTGGCCCATAACGCACGGCGGTCGGGTTTGCTGGCTAATGGACGATGGGATCGCCCCGACCGAGGCTTCAGATTTCGAATACCGGGCTGGGGTAACGTTCATTGGCGCGCGCTGATCACGGAGCTGGCGATACAGGGCTATCAAGGGCCGATCACCGTAGAACATGAAGACGCGACCATGGGTCCAATGGACGGCGTAGAGAAGGCCGCCCTTTATCTAACGCCGCTGCTCATCCGGGAGCCCTTCGGCGGCCGATGGTGGTAATGAAAGGAGCGGCTTCGAGCTAACGGTATGGCGGGTATGGAACCAAAGCGGGCGGTGCTGGGCGTTGACTTCGGCGCCTCTAATCTCAAAGCTCTGCTGGTCGATTCGGACGCGCGCGTCTACGAGCGATTTATCGAACCCTCGGAGCCCGAGCTTGGACCGGAGCACGTTTTGAAGCGCATAGTAGCTCTGGTTAATCGAGCAAGGAGGATTGCGAGCACTGCCGGGTTACCGCTTACGGACGTCGGAATCGGCGTTTGCGCGCCCGTGAATCACTCTAAAGGTGAATTAGTCGAATCGGCGCTATTGCCGGGATGGCGCGATGTTCCGGTCAAAGCAGCGGTCGAACGTGAGACTGGTCTTCGGGTCTGTCTCGATAACGATGCGAATGCCGCCATTCTGGGCGAGTGGTGGCAAGGTGCGGGCGAAAGATGCGCCATCGTCGCGGGACTCACTCTTGGCACCGGGATTGGCGGCGGCCTCATAATAAATGGCCGCGTCTATAGAGGCGGATGGGGGTTCGGCGGCGAATTCGGACATATCAGCGTTGCATCGGAACCCGACTGCCGCTGCGGTGGCAAAGGCTGCCTGGGTAGACTGGCTTCAGCGACTGACACACTCCGGCGGTATTACAAACTAGCGGGAGAGGACGCGGTCCAAGTGGAAGGGATGCGAGGACTAGCCAGGATCGCTGGAATGGGAGACAAGGCGGCGCAACAGTCGATCGCCGTCGCCGCCGATTATCTGGCGAAAGCCATCTTGATTCTGGTTAACGTTCTCAACCCGGACGTCTTCGTTCTGGCGGGAGGAATGTCGTTAGCCGGGGACATGCTCTTGAACCCCATTAGCGACTACATACGCTCATCTACCTTCAAGACTCTCGGCGAGAACACGCGAATTTGCGCCGCCAGACTTGATTTATACTCCGGATGTTATGGCTCGGCATGGTTGGCCCTGTCCGGCGATCGATCTCTACCTTAGGAGGCGAAAAAATAACTTCCCGGTTTGAGAGGTGTTCAAGTCGCCTCGGCAGACTGTGAACGCGGATGAATGGTGTAGTTCCATTGCGTATAGTAACTTGTGCCGAACGCCGCCAGATGCCGGTGCTAATCCTTTTTTGACTCCGGTCGAATCGGCTCCACCTTGTTTTCAACGAGAACCCTGTTCAGAGATTCCAGATCGGACGCC
>JAHFUG010000653.1 GCA_023265195.1 Blastocatellia bacterium
ATCGTGTCTCCGCCATTGTTGAGCGAGAGGCCGCCTGAAGAAGCGACAAACACCAGTTGGTTTTCCGCGGCGTTTCCGAATGGGCCCTTTGGAGCGCCGCCGCCGAATACTACGAGCGCTTCAAGGGGAGGCAGCACCGTGCCGGCCGCAAAGACGTGGCGGATTGCGTCCGCGTCCGACAGCTTGAAACCGGAAAGATCGATCGGGGCATTGGTTCGATTGACTATCTCTATGAACTCGTCCTCCGAAGAGTCGCGCCGGCCGTCTCCGTTCGCATCTCCCGCGAGCCCGTCCGGCGGATCGGCTAGAAACTCATTTATGACGAGCGGGTCGTTTATCGAGATATTGAGCGCGAAAGGAGATGACTCTCCCGTGTCGGGATTATGAACGCTCAAGAAAAGCAGCTTGGGTTCCTGAGTCAACTGCCCCGGCAGCACCGCGAGAAGGCGCTCGCCGCTAACAAAGGTAGTATCAAGCCGGGATAAGATGGCTTTCGAGTCCGAAGCAAACACTACGGCTCCACGTTGAAATTTTTCACCTACGATCGTTATCAAGACGTCGCCCGCGCCTGACGCAATCGAACCGGGCTCGATCGCGTTGATCACGGGCGGAACCGGAACGACGGTGAAAATCAATTCGTTGGATGTGACTCCGCCGGGGTTTCGAATCGAGACTGCGCGGTCTCCCGGAACCCCGACAAGAGCCGAGCCCATTTCACCTTGCATTTGCGATTCCGTTATCTGCGCGCCGGATACTTCGGCTCCGCCAAAGAGAATGACTGCGCCTTGTTTGAACTTGGACCCTTTCAAGATGAGCGTAAACGCTGATGAGCCGGCGAAAACCTGTTGAGGGAGAATCGAGGCGAGCCGCGGAACCTCGGGTATTACATCGAAGGTGAGATCGTTGGATTGCTGTCCGTCCCCGTTTCTAACGCGAACTCGGCGCGTTCCCGTGTCCCTGGCGAAAGCCGCGGGAATAGTGGCGATCAACAGCGACGAGCTACTGAACTGAGCCGCCACCGGCGTCCCGTCCACAATAACGGCCGCGGCGCCGTCGAAGCCTCGTCCCAGGAAGTTCATTCTGAAGTCCCTGCTCCCGACTTCGATAAATGCGGGGCTGATCTTATCCAACGCCGGCGGAAGAGGGACGATCGTCAACGTGATCGGATTCGACCGGTTGCCGCCCACGTTTCGAACTTCGACCAAGTGTTGGCCCGGCGCCGCCGCAACACTGGAAGGCGCCGTTCCGATCAAGAGCGTGGTATTCACGAAGAAGGACGTAATCGATGCGGAATCTACGATTATTGACGATCCGGGCTCGAAGCCGTTTCCTTCGACTGATAGACCGAACGGCGAGCTGCCAGCCAAAATCCGATCCGGCGTTATGCGCGATATGCGAGGTCCGGACGTGAACGGCGCGACGTTGACCTGAGCGCCCGGTGAGAAGAGCCGGCCACCGCTTCCAGCGATTGATGAATGATGGGCGAATCCGGACCCGGTCTTGTCGGGATTTCGGTTGATGGACTGGCCGGCCCCGCCTTCACTCGCGCCGTAGGCGATTGATTCAACGATGGCTCCAGCGTTGTTCTTGAGCGTAATAGTGTCTCCGCCGTTGTTCAGCGAGAGGCTCGAAGTAAAAACAAGGTGATTGACCGATGCATTGCCGAATTCACCGCGCGGCGTTCCTCCGCCGAACACGACCGCGGTCTCGCCGGCGGGCAGCAACGCGCTTGGCGGAAAAGTGAATCGCACCTGGTCGGCGTCGCTGATCGTGTAGCCGGTGATGTTGATCGGTGAGTTGGTTCTATTTATGACTTCGACGAATTCATCCTGCGATGAGTCTCGCGTTCCGTCTCCGTTCGCGTCGCCGGCGAGGCCGTCCGGCGGATCGGCGAGGTACTCGTTTATGCCTATGGTTGCGAGCACGGTGAAGGTCACCGCGTTGGAAATCAGGCCATCCGGATTCTGAACAGTCACGGAATGCGTACTGGCCACCGCCGTAGTTGCGGCTGAAGCGACGGCGCTTAGTTGAGTGCTGCCGGTGAAGCCCGTACTCATCGGCGCGCCGTCAATGCGAACCAGCGAGCCAGTCTGAAAGTTGGTTCCCAGGATAATAAGTCCAACTGGTCCGCCGCCTGCAACAACCGAATCCGGCGAAATGGAGTTGATTACAGGATCGGGACTGACGAAAGGACGTCCGTTCGCGCGAGCGCCGGGTGAGAAGAGACGCCCCTCCGCGCCTGAGGCCGTCGAATGAATAACGAACGGGCCGGTGACGTCCGGGCTTCGGGTGATTGATTGATGAGCGCCCCCTTCCGCCGAGCCATAGGTAAGCGAGGCGACAACTGCAGCCGACGCATCCTTGACCGTTATGGTGTCGCCGCCGTTGTTGAGCGAAAGACCCGCCGCACCCGTCTTAAAAACAAGATGATTGGCGGCGCAGTTGCCGAAAGGCCCCGTTGGAACGCCTCCGCCGAAAACAATAACGGCCTCTCCCGCGGGCACGACGGTGTGCGATGGCGTTGAAGGAAAGGTGAAGCGGATCGCGGCGGCGTCGCTTATGGTGAAGCCGGATATATCGAGCAAGGCCGCGCCGGTATTCACCAATTCGACGAACTCGTCTTCGGTTGCGTCTCTACGGCCGTCGCCGTTTGCGTCTCCGGCTGGAAACGTGGCAGGCGGATCCGCGAGATACTCGTTGATGATCAACGGCGCTGCTTGGGGCGATATTTCCTGTGGCGCTGCTTTGGCCTCGCCGCTTGACGGGGAGGCGCCGGCTCTGAAAAAGCAAAGACAAACTGACGCGATCAGTAACGCAGTTAGGGCAAACGCGAGGAGTCTCGGGGGCTTAGACATATGGGCGCTCATATGGACTGCCGGGTCACGCCCGGCTATGTAAAACTTCGGTTTTTTGTGAAGACTTATGCTCTGATTCAGCGCCGCAACACAGGGCTAATTGGGACCGGCCTGCATCGCGGCAGGCTAGTATACGGACCTCAAAGCGGAACGTAAAGTGATT
>JAHFUG010000002.1:0-1311 GCA_023265195.1 Blastocatellia bacterium
GTTGGGGAGGAGGCCCCTACCTACAGCGGCGGAAATACCCACAACGCAGTTGGGGGACTTGTTCAAATCCCACCTACATACTCTGAGCCGCGATGGCTCTCCAGAATACCCACAACGCAGTTGGGGGATCGTTCAATACCAACCTTGCGTCGTTTGGCCATGAACACATTCCTAACCGCTCGAGGCCCTTTGTGATCAGCGGTGGCCGCGAGCCGATAGGCGGCATATGAACAATCCCCCAACTGCCAGTGGGTGGATCGTTCATATACAGCCTACAAGCGAAGCTGCCTGCGGCCCCCTCGTTGTCTTATTTTCTCTCCTCGCGACGCGAGGGAGAGAGGGAAAGGAAAACGGGAGTCCGGCGTGCGCCCTTTGTAGCCTGTGTCTGAACAATCCACCAACTGCGTTGGTGGGATTCTCGTAGTTTTCACACAGTCTCTGCGTTGGGGGTATTCAAGAAACCGCTCGGCCCCGCCGCGTGTAGCCAGTGAATGAACGCATCCCCCAACTGCGTTGGGGGTATTCTCGGGCTGCTCTCTTTTTTCTTGGAACAACACAGGATTAAGACACTACTGACCACGGACCTGACTTGGTGGCTCTTCCGACAAGCCTTATAATGCACAAGCAAGGCGGATCAAAAGACGAGCCGGGATCGAAGAAACAAGGTCGGAGTCAAAGAACATGGCCTCAACGCTTCACTGGACATCGGCGGATATTGCGGCGCTTCCGGACGACGGGAAGCGCTACGAAATCATCGACGGAGAACTGTTCGTGTCTAAACAGCCTCACTTCTATCATCAACAGCTTTGCACCGAAGTGGCGAGACTGCTTGCCAACTGGAGCGATGAGAGCGGGCTCGGGCGCGCGATCTTTGCTCCGGGGTTGATATTCGCCGATGACGACGACGTGGCGCCCGACGTGGTCTGGATCAGCAACGAGCGGCTGGCCGCGGCGCTGGGAGAAGACGGCAAGCTGCATTCGGCTCCTGAACTGGTTGTGGAAGTGCTCTCGCCCGGCGCCACGAATCGACGCCGGGACCGTGAAGCCAAACTCAGCCTGTATTCTCGACGTGGCGTTCTCGAATACTGGATCGCCGACTGGCCGACTCGTACGATTGAGGTATACCGCCGTCAAAACCTTCATCTCAGTCTCTTCGCAACCATAGTTAGCGGCGATCTTATCGAGAGCCCGTTGCTGCCGGGCTTCTCCGTCCGCGCTGATGATCTCTTCGCGAGGCTGCCGTGAGCATTGACCTGGGCACACTCCTACCCGAAGGTTCAGCCACTGTGGGAAGCCGGTGTCCGGCGGTTT
>JAHFUG010000002.1:1411-14997 GCA_023265195.1 Blastocatellia bacterium
CGCGTTGATCCGGTCTCGGAGCCGCTTGAAGACGTGATGAAACTCCGGCTCGTGGATAACCTGGCCGTCCGCTCTGATGAAGGTTGGAGTGTGGAAGACGGTGGTCAGTGGCCGGTGACCAGTGTTTAGTTGCGCAATCCTGTGTTCGATCCATTCGTTTGAGTCTATTCCTCTCACCGAGCGAAAGAGTTGATCCTCATGGCTGTAGACATGGTTCACGGTGGCTTGTGAACCATCGGCGTCGACGTTGAGTTCCTCGACGCGATCCAAAATGCAGCGGGCGCGGTTGAGACCGAGTCCGGATTCGGCCAGTTCGCGGAAGGCCAGCACAAAGTAGGGAAGGGCGTCGAAGGCGCGGCCTATCAGAACCATCTCGAATTCGAATGACTGCCCGGTTTCGTATCGCGTCCGGGTGCTGAGCGGCGGACGGAACACGAACGGCCGGGGGATGTCTTGATTCCTGGAGAGGCGATCGGCGTCAAGCGGGGGCGACGGCTCGAATATGAGCTTGTATGGACAAGACGCCGCAATGGGACATGCGTTAGCGTCGCGGCATTGAGGTATGCAGCAAAGCCGGCGGAAAGCATGGCCGAATCCACCGCGAAGCATATTGCCTTTGTTCACGGTTGGAACGATGAGAAGACTCCGCGGCGTGATCCTGAACCTGAGCAGTCCGATCCTGATATCTCTTTTTAGCAACGGTGCGCATTGAACTGATGCGTCCATGACTACTCCGAATTGAGGCGGCGCGGGCTGCGGGTTAGGATCGCAAACCCGGACCGCTTTGATTCGACTCTTGATATTCCAAGCTACGAAGCGTCGGCTCGCTTCAACTCGCATCACTTTGGAGATAATCCGTTATTTCCACGGGAGCGGAACTAGGAGCCGATTGTTTGCCTGCACAATGAATTACTCTAAGAAACGAGCATGCGCACTATATGCAGATTTACCGCGCGAGTCAACACTCTTTGCCGGTTTTCAAGATTGGATTGGAAAGAGTAATCAAACCGAACTGACCCGTCATTAATAGCATTGGCAGTGGGGCTGTTGAAAGGAATGTCCTCTTAATGACGTCACTACAAGTTTCGCGAGAACGGTAATACACATCTGCCATGCGCCTGTCGCCATTTCGAGTTTGGCCGGTTGGCGACGGTCATAGGGGCGGCAATAAACCAGCGTCGCGACAATTGAACCGTTCACAATGTTTTTCATGCGAAGGTGAAAGCGCCGGCGCTCAACGAAAAGGTCCGGCCATCTAGTGGTGCTCGGCGGAAATAGTTCATCAGCCACAAAGAAGCACAAGATCACAATAGAGGGCTGCGGTATATGCGTCTGTCTTCTCATCTCCGTGACTTGTGAGCTTTTTCGCGGCTATGAGACTTCCGCCAAAAACAACCAAGAGGCGTAAAAAAATGACTTCCCGTTTTGAGTCATGCGGCAAGCACGAAATGACGACCGCCGGTGAAACGAGGACTTCACCGCGGAGTCGCGGAAATCGCTGAGCGAGCCGCGGAGTAAACCTTCTTAGCGTCACCCGCAAAATCAACGCCGGGAAGCAACACCCCGATGGCAACCGTCAATTCGAGATCATAGTGGGTTTCACGATCCGCGCCACCGTCCGGCGACGAACTTGCCGAAGCAAGTACCGGCGCGTTCACGATCGTATCTGTCACATAAGAAGAGGCAGCCATTCAGCGGCTGCCTCCAGCTTTTGAGATTTTGGCTCCTGAGGTAGGACTCGAACCTACAACCCTCCGGTTAACAGCCGGATGCTCTGCCATTGAGCTACTCAGGAATGAATTACCTGAAAAAAGGCAACGAGAAAAATACCAAAGCGATTTCGAGGTGTCAATTCGCGATTCGTCACGTCACCGCCGTCAATTCGGATGCAGTGTGCACGGATCACGCAAGACGGGAGAAACCGCTGATCGACGCTGACTGCAGTTGGGGGATCGTTCAATACCAACCTGGCGTCGCTTGGCCATGAACACATTCCTAACCGGTCGAGGCCCTTTGTGATCAGCGGTGGTTGCGTGTCGATAGGCGGCATATGAACAATCCCCCAACTGCGTTGGGGATATCCAAGAAACCGCTCGGCCCCGCTGCCTGTAGCCAGTGAATGAACGCATCCCCCAACTCCGTTGGGGGTATTCTCGGGCTGCTCTCTTTTTTCGTGGAACAACACAGGATTAAGACACTACTCCGGAGCTTCGCGATTTGCGCTCTCAGGCTCACAATGGCATCATCAATCATTGAATGCGAGAAAGAGCGTCCGAATTGAATCGTTGACATAAATATTGCCCTACTCTATAGTGTGCCGAGTTCATTTCAGAGCTCTACCGATTGTGGTCGTAATGATGCGCAGGAAATCATTGGATGCTTAAGCTCGAGAAACTCGAAATCACCGGCTTCAAATCGTTCCCCGATAGAACAACCCTCCTGTTCGGCGAAGGCGTCACCGGCGTGGTCGGGCCCAATGGATGCGGCAAGAGCAACATAGCCGAAGCCATATCCTGGGTGCTGGGCGAGCAGTCCGCTAAAAACCTTCGCGGCGGGAAGATGGAAGACGTGATCTTCAACGGCGCACGCGACCGCAACCCGATGGGCATGGCTGAAGTCATGCTAACGCTTTTGGCGGTCGCCGATATTACCGTCAACGATAGTAACGAACCCGCGGACGGAGATGAGACCCGCTACCTGAGCGCCATCGAAACCGCCGAGCGCGCTTCCGAGGCCGCTCGAACGCTGGTCGCCGAGCACACCGCATCAAACACAGCCTCCGCGGCTTCCGACGAGGACGCCGCGGACGTTCTCTTCGATAACGCCGGCGCTAATGATTCATCTATTGCAGGCCTGGCTGTTGACAGCCAGCCAAGCGTCGTCGACGCCGCATCTGTCGAAGGCCCAGCCAGCGATATATCGGTCGGCGATGTCACCCCCGATGATGTCCTCGCCGATTCTGATGCGCACCCTTCGTCTGAGCCGTCTTTGTCGGCTGAGCAGAGCCAGTTCTTAGACACTGACTCGGCCGATCGAGCGCCGGTTGAGGCGCAGGATGGTCCAACGGCCGTTGCGAATTCAGAAGCGCGGGCCAGCGTGGAAAGCGTATCGGCGCTCGAAGATCAGCCGGCGGATGCGGCCGCGGTCCGAGACTCGGGACGCATCGCTGAACTCACCGTTGAAGCGCCTCGCGCAACCGAGGAGCATTCCAGCGGAGAGACCGCCGTAGAGAAACCGCACAAGCGCGTCTCCAGGCGGAATCCGCGGAAGCGCGTTGCGGTTTCGGCGGGAGAACGAGTCACAGTTGGACGAAGACTGTATCGCACCGGCGACAGCGACTACTTGATGAACGGCCGGCAATGTCTTCTGCGTGATATTCAGGATCTGTTCGCCGGCACCGGATTGGGTGGAGCGCATTACGCGATTATCGAGCAGGGACGCATCGGCCAGATACTCTCGTCAAAGCCGCTCGACCGCCGCGGGCTGATCGAGGAAGCAGCCGGCATAACGAAATTCAAGTCCAGAAAACGCTCGGCGGAGTTGAAACTCGAATCGGCCAAGCAGAACCTGACCCGGCTGAACGACATCATAAGCGAGGTCGAACGCCAGGTGAACAGTCTCAAGCGGCAAGCTCAGAAAGCCCGGCGCTACAAACGGCTGCGCGACGAGATGCGGTCGCTTCAGAAGATTGTTTTTAGCGCGGAGTACTACCGCCTGACCGAGACCTCCGAGCGGCTCGAAAGGGACATCGAATCCGCCGAAGCCTTCCAGCGGGAGATCGATTCGCGGTTGCATGAAAAGGAAGCCGAACACCGAGCTTCGTCCTCAGCCGCGCGAAGCTGCGAGGATGCGCTCGCGCGGTTGAGAGAGCGGGCTTCCGCAATCGACGTCGAGGCCGAGCGCGCGCGCAGCCGCGCCGCGTTTGAAGAAAAGCAGTTGAGCGACCTCACCTTGCGTCTCCAGGAGTTGGAGCGCGAGCAACAAGCCGCCTCGGAGAGGCTTTCATTGAGCGAAGAGGAGGCTCTCGCCCGAACGACCGCCTTGCGCGCGCTCGAAGCGCAGTTGATCGCCGAGCGGTCGGACTTGCTCGGGCGAGAGGGCGGATACCAGCGGAAACTTTCCGAGTTGCGGGAAGCCGAATCGGCTATAGAACGGTTGAGGCAGCGGCTGCTGGTCGAGATAGGGAACAGCGAGCGCCTTCGAAACCTGGCGGCCCGCGCCGAAGACGAGCTCCGCCGGCTGGAGCGTAAGCAGTCCGGTCTGCTGGCGGAGATGACCGGAGCCGTCGGGCGGCGAGCCGACGCGATGACCGCCCTCGCGGAACGAGAAGAGGAGCTCGAGTTCCTGTTGATGCAAGCCTCATCGATGAAGCGCCGGCTCACGGAGAAATCCGCCGCGCTCGACGAGATGAAGAGCGCCGCGAAATCGGCCGGGTCGGAACTGGCGGGGATTCAGTCGGAACGTAAAGGCATTGAGCACCGCCTGACGTCGCTCGAGGATCTCGACCGGCACCGCGCTTACTACTCGGACGCGGTTCAACAGATATTATCGCCGGATCAGGCCGCGCGATTTAATGCGATGGGGGCGCTGGCGGATTACGTCGAGGTGGAGCCTCAATACGAGCGGCTGGTTGAAAGCTTGTTCGCGCGCGAACTCCAGAGCATCCTGGTGCCCACGATAGACGACGCTCTCGCCGGAGTCGAGTACTTGAAGTCGGAAGGATTGGGCCGCGGCGCGTTTCTCGTGGTTGGGCTGCATGGCGGCGAGGACTCGGGCGACGCGGACACGGGAGGAAATCGAGACAAGGAGTCGCCAGCCGACGACTTCGGGTCCGAGTCGGACGGTTTCTTGAGCGAGCCGTTCGCGGTGGAGATGAACTCTCAGCCGTGGCAGCCAGAACGAGACTCAGGCTCTCCCCGATTTCAACTCGAAGTTCTTCGGGCCATCGATTTGATTTCGATCAGATCCGAGTTCAAGGCGGCGGTCGAGCGGGCGTTCCCGGACAAGTGCGCGGCCAGCGTGGCCCCCGATCTCGAAGCCGCACTCCAGCTTTCCATCGAAACCGGCTGGCGCATCTACGTCACCTATCAGGGCGACCAGGTTGTCAACGGCCGGCTGATAGTCTCAGGAGCCGGCGAGCAGGGTGCGACCTCGCTTCTGGGCCTGAAGCGCGAGATTCGCCGGCTGCGCGAGGAAGCCGCGCCGAAGCTGGCCGAGGAAGAGCGGCTGCTCGAACAGGTTCGAGTCCTTCGCGGACGGATTGAATCCGTGGAGGGAGAAGTCGCGGCGATGGACGCGGAGTTGCGGTCCACCGAGCGGGACGCGGCCTCGCGCGAGTCGATGGTGGAGGCCCTCGGCAGGGATC
This sequence comes from Blastocatellia bacterium, assembly GCA_023265195.1. GTDB lineage: Bacteria > Acidobacteriota > Blastocatellia > UBA7656 > UBA7656 > QHVH01. Next base: position 6,777 of record JAHFUG010000002.1, read on the forward strand.
TGGCGCGGGCGCATCAACACGTGCGAGTCATCGAAGGCGAACAAGCTCAGACCGCGGATGAGATCTCCGAAACGGCGGCGCGCAGGACGGCCCTCGACCTCGAATGCGCAGCGGCGGTATCCGCGCGCGACCAGATACAAGAGTCGGTGAGCAAGGCTCAGGAAACCTACCTGGAGACTAGATCCGAATCCGAACGCTTTGCGGAAGAACTGTCGGCCTTCAGGGCCGCGGTCGCCGCCAGGGGCGAACGGCTCCAATCCCAGCAGGCCGAATTGCGGCGAATCGAGAGCGAAGCCGAAGAGATCAGATCCAGATTGAACCGGAATCGCGTCGAGCATTACGAGAGCCAGGGCCGCATAGAAAATCTGACGGCTTCGCTGACCGAGTGCAAGAGCGCGACTGAGCGCCTTGAAGCGGAGCGCTCGGGTCTGGATGAGGAGATCACCGCGGCCTCGGAGGCCCTATCGAACGCGCGGTCTCTCACGGATCAGCTTGAATCGCTGCTGGGAGAACTGCGGCGGCAGGCGTCCGCCGCCCATGACAAGCGAAGCCAGATCGAGGTTGACAGGGCGAGGATTCAGGCAGAGGCGCAGCATCTTTCCCGAACTTGCCATTCCGAGTTGGCTATGACGTTGGAAGACGTCGTTACCAGCGTCGAGATGGAGCAGGCGGCGACACTTATAGCGCAGCCTGACTCCGGCGGTTTGGCCGAAGAGATCGAGGCGGGAGCCGGGCCGCGGCCGCGGGGGGACACGGTTGACGTGGACCAGACTGATGACCCAAATGAATCATTCCGGGAAACGCCGTGTCCCCCCGCGTCCGCGGTGCGGTCCTTATTAGCCGATATTGAAGCCGTCAACGCCAGGCTCGAAGAGCTTAGAACGAAACTCGACGAAATGGGCCCGGTCAATATGATGGCCGTCGAAGAACTCGAAGAGTCGGAGGAGCGATTCAAGTTCCTTTCAACTCAACGCCGCGATATTCTCGATTCGATCCTCCAAACCGAGGAGGCGCTTTCCGAGATTCGCCGCCGGTCGCAGGAGCGGTTCCGTCACGCGTTCACGAACATCAATGAGAATTTTCAACGAACCTTCGTCGAGTTGTTTGGTGGAGGACGCGGCGAGATGATTCTCATAGACGAAGAGGAAGTGTTAGAATCCGGTATCGACCTGATAGCACAGCCGCCGGGCAAGCGTTTGCAGAACGTGCTCTTGCTCAGCGGCGGCGAGAAGGCAATGACGGCTATCGCGTTGGTTATCGCGATATTTCAGTACCGGCCGTCGCCCTTCTGCGTGCTGGACGAGGTCGATGCGCCTCTTGATGAGATGAACGTGGGACGATTCTCGAACAAGGTGCTGGAGATGAGCCGGGATACTCAGTTTCTGGTCATCACGCACAACAAGCGCACGATGGAAGCGGCCAGGGCTCTGTATGGCGTCACGATGGAAGAGCCGGGCGTTTCCAAGCTTGTATCGGTAAGGTTCGAGTAACCGGCCTCGGCGGACGGTGAGTAGTTGACAGAGAATAGAAATACCAACCTGTTCGGGCCGCTGTGTACTTGGATGGCGTTCTTAGCCGTCACGGTTTCAGCCGTGACGCCGAGGGAACATCGGCGGTCACTCAAAGCGCCGTTGAACTTCCCTGCCCAATCGGCTTCCGAAGCCTCGACTCCTGGCGCCGGCGACGCGCCCGGTTACAGCTTCAGGTTCGAGAATACCCGGTTCTACATACCCATCATCGCGATTGATTTGGACGCGTATGGAAGCGGAGGGATCAAGTTCAAACGCGGCGAGTCGGATGATCTCATCGAGATCGCCGTCAAATTGCAGCCGGCGACGCTCGCCCGCATCGGTTGGCTCATCGACTCGGCGAAGTTTTTCGAATCGGACGTGGATTACCAGAGCAAAAAGGACTTCTCTCATCTGGGATGGATGACTATCGCGGCGCGGCGCGGCGGCCGGTCGCGGACCGCGCGATTCAACTGGACCACTAACGCGGCGATCGGCGAGCTAAGCGAACTTTTTCGCGGGATTTCGACGCAGGAGATAGACCTGTTCGATATAGAGCTTGCGCGTCAGCATCAGCCGCTCGACCTGCCCCGCCAACTTGAAACTTTGGAGAACGATCTGAAGCTGGAACGAATCGCCGAGCCTTCGCGATTGTTGACACCGCTTGTGGAAATCGTTAATGATGACACCGCGCCGCTGATAGCGCGCAATTTGGCCAAGCGACTCGTAAAAAACATCGAGAAGGGTCAATACAAGACGCCGATGAAAGCCGCGAAGTAGCGGCTTGGCCGGCCGCGGGACTAAACTCGGTCAGACCCGGAATTGCCTTATGCTGGTGCCGCCAGGAAAACCTGTCTATGAGAATCTCGCTACCAGCTACGTCCTCCTGGACGCGCTTATAGGCGACCTTTGCGACGGGGGCTTCTCGGGAATCGTCGAAGTTATTCTCCGCGACGCCGACTGTCACGTAGTGATCAATCGAGGACAAGTAGCGGGGACATTCGAAAGAAGCGGCGATCGCAAGCAGGAGGCGGCCACTATCTCGGATCTGGCCGCCCGCGCGCGATCTCAACGGGGGCGGGTCTCCGTTTACAAGTGTTCAATCGAAACCGCGGAAGCGCTTGCGGGCTGCGCGCAGGCCGAACCACTCTACACCAAGTTGAGCACCGAATTCGCCGATATTGAGAGGATGATCTCCAAGCTCGGGCGCGAGCGAGATCGTGAATGGTTTATCGAGATCTATGCGGAAGGAAGCCAAACCGGATTGATCCATATCCAGGACGGAACAGTCTGGGCCTTCAGTTCGCGCGCGGAAGGCGACTCCGAGAGCATAGTCAAAGACCTCATCTCCGAATGCAACGCGGCCGGAGGCGTGTTTGACGTTTACTTTCGGCGGCCGGTTCTTGATATGGCTCAGACGAACTCCGAGGACGCGGGCTTAGCGTCGGAGGAGCCCTCCGTGGATTACCTGACACCCTCGAACATTCGCGCCGCCGTGCACGACGAGGCTGACTTCACGAAAGAGCCGTCGCTCGCGGAGACGCGGGCCGTGACTGGAAACTCTCAGCGCGTTAGCGCGACGTCTCCTGAATCGCCCCGGGCTCCGGATTTACCATTGGACCTGCCCGACCTTGATTTGGCGGAATCGGTGATAGCGCGGCCGGAACCAGCGAGCGCCTGGCCGGAGCCGGTGACCACGCGGCCGGAGCCGGTGCAGACCTCGCGTGAAAACGGAGACAGCGGCGACCGAAAGCGAGACACCGGCGACGCGCTTTCGATGGCGGCCATTAAGCACTTGATGGGCGAAATAGCCGGGACCATGGAAAAGAGTGTCCGCGCGATCGAGCCCAGGGACACCTTCGCAATGTACCTTCGGGCGGGGCAGTTGAAGATCGCGGATCGCTATCCGTTTCTGGATCCGTTTGGAGCCGAGTTCGAATACATGACGGGCGAAATCGCCTTTGTGGGTAAAGCCAGCCCCACGGAATTCATCGATGGAATGACCGAGGCGCTCCGGCTCGCCATGAACAGCATCACCGACACCAGCAGCCATCCAACGCGCTTGCGTGCGCGAGTGTCGGAAGATCTGCACGGTCTTCTTGAAGCCCGCAAGGAAGAATTCGAACCCTTTGGGCTCGATCACGCTATTGAGTGGATACTGAGGTGAGTCAGGGGATCCCCGTCAGAGTGGGGCTGATCGGAGGGACCGGGCCCGAAGGCCGAGGCTTGGCCCTGCGGTGGGCTATGGCTGGGGCCACGGTGAGAATCGGATCGCGTTTGGTCGATCGCGCTCATGTCGCCGCGGCCGAATTGAATCGAATTCTCGGCGATGATCGAATACTGTCGGGTGGAAATCACTCCGCGATCTCCGAATCGGACCTGGTCGTATTGACGGTGCCCTTCACACACGCCGCGTCAACCATCGAAACACACGCCGCCGATTTTCGAGAGGGATCCATTCTGATCGACACCACCGTGCCCGTCTCGTTTGAGGAGGGACGGGTTCGATACATAGAATTGCCCGAGGGATCGGCCAGCGAGCACCTGCGCGCTCGCCTTCCGGCCGCGACGCCTCTCGTAGCCGCCTTCAAAACTATCCCTGCCCATTTGCTCGAAGACTCGCGCGAGCCGTTGGACTGCGACGATCTTGTGGCAAGCGACTCCAAAGAGGCAAAGGCCAGAGTTATCGAAGCGATGACGCTAATGGCGGGGCTCCGGCCCGTCGACGCGGGAAGGCTCGAAAGCGCCCGGACAATAGAGCGGATGACGGTGCTCGCCATCGGGATCAACCGCAGATACAAGATCAAGACCGCTCGTTTTCGAATAGCGGGGCTTTGACCGATGAAGATAACAGCGCTAGCCGGCGGCGTCGGAGCCGCGAAGTTCCTGCTTGGCCTCTCGCGCGAGGCCGCCCCCGGCGACATCACCATAATCTCCAACACCGGTGATGACATCGAGCTATTTGGGCTCCACGTCTCGCCGGATCTGGACACGGTCGCATACACCCTCGCGGGCCTTTCGGATGAAACAAAAGGCTGGGGGCTGGCAGGCGATTCGTTCGAGTGCCTCTCGTGGCTCTCCCGCTATGGCGAGCAGTCCTGGTTCAATCTCGGTGACCGGGATCTTGCTACCCATATTCACAGAAGCGAGATGCTGAGAAGGGGCTGTTCCTTGACCGAGGCCACCAGCCATATTTGTAAATCGCTCGGAGTTCAGCCTCGGCTCCTGCCAATGAGCGATGACTACACCCCGACCTTGATTATTACCGATGAAGGCGAGATGCACTTTCAGGAGTACTTCGTGCGGCGGCGGTGCGAGCCTATCGTGAGGGCGGTCAGGTTCGCCAATATCGAATCGGCGCGGCCGGCGCCGGGAGTCGAGGCCGCGATCCTTGAAGCGGACGCCGTCGTGATTTGCCCGAGCAATCCGTTCATTAGCATCGGCCCGATTCTCGCCGTGCCTGGCGTGCTCGAGGCGTTGAAAAGGACTTCGGCGGCCGTTCTTGCGATAACTCCGATCGTCGGGGGCAAGGCGCTGAAAGGACCGGCCGCTGAAATGCTGCGCGACCTCGGCCACGAAGTTTCGGCCCGCGGCGTCGCCCGCATCTACGGTGAATTCCTCGATCTATTCGTACTGGACGCGAGGGATGAGGGTGAGAGATCCGGCATTGAAGCTCTCGGAATGCAGGTCATCGGAACCGATACGGTGATGAACACGATCGAAGACAAGCAGCGATTGGCCGCCAGCGTGGTTCTCGCCCTTCGAGAGTACATAGGCGCGGCCACTCAATGCGCTTGATCAAACCATGAAGGCGCTCTTGATCCCGCTCAAAGATCCATCTCGTGGGAAGACGCGATTGGCTTCGTGCTTGTCCGAGGAGGAACGGCAAGCGCTGACGTGGGCAATGTTCGAAGACGTGACCGAGGCGGCCGCCGGAGTTACGCAGTGTGAAGCCATCGTAATCGTGTCGAGCTATGCGCCTGCCATTCACAGGGCCCGCCTTCTCGGGTTCGACGTGATTGTCGAAGAGCATCAGTTCTCGGAAAGCGAGTCGGTGGATTCGGCGTCCGCGGCGCTGGCGGCAAAAGGCTTTGACGCCGTTATGAGGTTACCGGCGGACGTGCCGTTGGTTCGATCCGATGATATCGACGAGTTGCTCACTCGCGAACTATCGGCGCCGGCCGCGTTGCTCGTCGCGTCTCGCGAAGGAACCGGCACGAACGCCATCATCCGAACCCCCCCGACCGTCTTCCCATCCCGCTTTGGCCCGAATTCGCTGGCCCTTCATACGAAGGAAGCCGCAAAGGCCGGCGCGCAATGTCTGGTTGCGAACTACCCCAGGCTTGCGCTCGACATTGACGACGCTTCGGATCTTGCCGCGTTTCTGGAAAGCGGAGAGCGCACGCGGACTTTTCACGCGCTTTCCAAAATGAACGCGGCCAGCCGGCTGCCTGAGCTTGGGAAGACGGCGCAATAGACAATGAGCATGGATGAAGTCCGAATATTTCCGGTCATTGGCTTGCCTTATATCAACCCGGGCGACGACCTGCCGGCTATCTTGATCGCGGCGATTCACCACGCGAACCAGTCTCTGGAAGAGAGAGACGTGGCCGTGATCGCGCAAAAGATCGTGTCCAAGGCCGAAGGCCGCATCGTGAAACTGGCTGAGGTGCGGCCTTCGGCCTTCGCGCGAAATTGGGCGGAAGCGTATGGCAAAGATGCGCGCGTTGTGGAAGTGGCGCTCGCCGAGTCCAAACGGATCGTCAAGATGGATCGAGGCGTCCTGATCTCGGAGACTCGCCACGGATTCATCTGCGCCAACGCCGGCGTAGACACGTCGAATGTGGCCGAGGGAACCGTTACCCTGCTGCCCGAGGATCCCGACGGATCGGCGTTGGGCCTGAGACAGGCTCTTGAGGCCGTGTTTAGAGTTAATTTGGCGGTGATTATTTCGGATACATTCGGCCGTCCCTGGCGCGAGGGCTTGGTGAACGTTGCGGTTGGCGTCTCGGGAATGGCTCCCGTGGTTGATTACAGGGGAAGACAGGACTGGCTGGGCAATACTCTCCGAGTTACAACGGTATCGATCGCGGACGAGATAGCCTCAGCGGCGGAATTGGTTATGACCAAAGACGCCGGCCGGCCGGCGGCGATAGTGCGGGGCGCGCACTACGAAACTGAAGAATCTAACAACCTGAAGCTGGTCCGTTCAGCCGCGTTGGATCTCTTTCGGTAGATTGATTCCTGGATCACTAAAGTATTAGAGGGAGCCGTTGAGGGGCTCCCTTGATAGATTCATTGAAGTTGGGCAAATCAAATAAAGTTTATTCTCGTCGGGGAAGAATATTATGGATCGTTCCACACGCCAACCGCTAAATGGCGTACTTGTGAACCCTCCGGCAGGTCCTTTTAAATCGTCTGTCTTTGTTCTTGAGCACGTCTTTCAGTAGTACTTCTGAGACTTCCTTTTCAACTCGTTGGAAATCGGCGGCAGGATCACTCCAAACTTGTCCAGGTTACAAGAGATGAATCCGAACTCCGCTGGAGTCAATGTCTCAACGATCCTACCGAGGAGATCCTTCGGCGTTTCGTTGATCGCCGCCGTCACAATCGGCCCTCGGCCGAAGATGCCGAGCGCATCCTGCAAGGCAGCCGTGCGGCGTAGAAATATTGCGTCGAGGAATCGTTTGAATTGCTCATCGGATGGAATTGCGAACCTTGGCCGCGTGCGGCGCAGCCGGATCATAGCGCTGTCAACGGCGGGTGGCGGCGCGAAGGCCGCGCTCTTGACGGTCTCTAGAAAGCGCAACGACGCGACTCTTTGCGCCGCGACGCTGATCCGGCTGTATCCAGGCTCGCCGGGCCGCGCACAGAGCCGGCGCGCCAGCCGAACCTGGACGATGAGCACCGCCGTGTGGAACGAGTGATCGAGGATCTTGAAAACTAACGGCAGCGCGACGCGATACGGCAAGTTGGCTACGGCCTTGGTGAACTCGGGAAAAGTCACTTGCATTGCGTCTCCCCATATCAGATCGAGGTTGGGATACATGCTCCGCAGCTTCTCCAAGCGATCCTCGAATTGAGAATCAGCTTCGATTGCGACGACCTTCGCGGAAGTTTGCGCGAGAATCGCGGTGAGATTGCCGAGTCCGGCTCCGATTTCCAAAACAGTATCAGCCGAAGTAATGCCGGCGTACTCGATCTGTTGACACAGTATGCGCTCGTCTAACAGGAAATGCTGGCCGAGTTCGTGACGCGCGATGACGCCGGCAGGCAGTTTCACCGCAACGTTAGTGTCGCTTCCTCTCTTTGCTCGTGATCCTTGCCGCATGGTTTCTTCCATAACGCGGAGCAACGGCGCTGCGCCCAATCCAGCCTACCTGTCACTCAGCCAGAAAGTCGAGACGCCGTGACAAAGTGCGCCGGGACGCAAGGTGAAGCAACCGATCGCTGGTTTTCGGGCGACGCCTCAGGGCCCGAGAACGTATGGCCCTCCGATAGGAGGGCCATGTTTATAGCAGGGATCGGGATCGGCATCTGCCCTCCGTCAGGAGGGCCATGTCCATCTGTATTTTCGAGTGTGAAACAAAGCTGTCACAACGCGCGAGAGCACACGGCCCTCCTACGGAGGGCGGAACGTCTCGCCACTCGTGCTATAAACATGACCCTCCTACGGAGGGCCGGAATGAAATGGCCAAACTCCAGTCCCCAAA
>JAHFUG010000002.1:15097-28553 GCA_023265195.1 Blastocatellia bacterium
CCAAACTCCAGTCCCCAAAATCCGTTGGGGGTATTCTCGGGTTGCTTCTCTTTTTCTTACAAGCAACACACGATTAAGACACTACTCACAATGCCGTGAACTCTTCATGCCTCGTGTATAATGAACGAGCCAAATGACAGTGACCTCTTTTCCGGCTAACATGCATCGAACTCGACCGATCTCCGGACAAACGAAAACAGAGTATAGAGAAATCGACAAATCGGGACCGTGGGTTTTGAGGTGCGCTCCCGGCCTGGGAAGACTGCTCGCCAACGAGATGGCCTTCTTTGGCGCGGCCTCGCGCAATGAAAGCCCTCTCTTTTTACGTCAGCGCGGTCACGATCTTCTCTTCATTCAGAACTCAAAGCGGAATCCGCCTCTGTCATCGCTTCGCATCGCCGAGGAAGTTCACTATTGTCTCACCTATGGCCGATTCAAGGTTTCGAAGAGTCAGATCGAGAGGCTAGCGGCGACGCTGCGAGCGCAAGAAAGACCCTTTCGGCTCATAGTAACCGCCGAGGGCAGCCATTTTTCTCGACAAGACATGAAGCGATGGCTCGGCAGGGAGCTGACAGGGCTTCGAGTGAAGCTCGATGAGGACGCTCCTACGGCGCTTTACACATTCTGCATCGACCAGGCGTATTACATCTGTCTGCTTCACAGCTCGTCTGCCGATGCGTCTTTTCGGCGAGAGCGGAGCGCCGAACGCGTGGGATCGTTGCCACCCACCATCGCCGCCGCCGTGGCTTTTCTCGGCAAGCCGGTATCTTCGGATGTTGCTTTGGATCCTGTTTGCGGTACCGGAACGCTCTTGTCGGAGGCGTATGCCTATTGTCCCGCCATGAAGCTGATCGGGATTGATTCAGACCCAGTCGCTCTGCGGGCGGCTCGCCGCAACTTATCGCATGCTCCGGATTGCAACCTTCTTGTTGGAGACGCCACCGACACAAAGTTAGCGAGCGGATCCATAACACTCTTCCTCGCCAATTTGCCGTTTGGCAAACGCTTTGGTAATCGCGAGACAAATCCGCAACTCTATCGGGGGGTGATTGCCGAAATGCGCCGGCTCGGAATGCCGGGGAAATGGCGCGCGGTGCTTCTCACTTCCGACACCGCGGCATTGGAGAAGGTGATGTCGGACGAGGGCGATCTCACAACGATCAAACGCACAAAGGTCACTATTCGAGGCGAGCCCGCGGTGATTTCCGTGATTTGTCACTCTCGGCAAACAACGGTGGTGGGGTAATTGTGTGTTGCTGAGACAGGAAAGAAGAGTTTCTCGCAAAGACGCAAAGATCGGGCGCAAAGGCCGCGAAGCAGCCTTGCAAGAAAAGAGAATAGTTTCGGATGCGATGAACCGCCTAAAGGCCGCATAGACCGCGCGGGGGAGCCGCAACAACAAGCTCCGCCGACGAAGCAAACCCGAAGAATCTCAGTTTTCTCGGACGGCTTCTTTGCGCCCTTTGCGCCGACCCTTGCGTCTTTGCTAGAGACTCTTTCTTCCCGATTTGGCCGAGGACGGAGCTTGTCCGAAGAACAGCACTCTATGCCCCCCCACCCAAACAACGGTTCGGCGTTGAGTCTTCAGCAGCCGCGAATAAGACTGGATGGCGAGCAATATCCGGCCGCCTCGTTTCCTCAGCCCATCGACGTAGTATGCTCGGGTCTGATCTTATAGAGCACTCTTACCTCGCCCTGTGATCGATACGGGTAACGATCCACGCCAAGGTACTTCTTCGCCATTTTGTCGATGTGCTCTTCGGCGCCCTCTTCGGTGATCTCGACGATCTCGCCGCGAATCTCGAGATAGCGATAAGGGTCTTCCGGATCCAGAAGCGACAACGCGACTTTTGAATTTCGCTTCATGTTCTTGTCTTTCTGGCGCCCTCGCGCGGAGTTGACCAGAACATGCGCGCCGTCGTAGTCGCACCAAACCGGCGTTGATTGCGGCGCGCCGTCCGGCATCAACGTAGCCAAATGAGCGAACGACTTCTTCTCGAGAATGTCTGAGTATTTCTCTGGAATTCCTCCCGCCATTGTTGCCTCCGTTAATTGAATTGTTTTATCGCCTCGTCAGCCAGATTACGATACCCAGCCAGAATCCAAATGTCAGGCAAGCGAGCACGGCCGCGCCGCAGACGGTCACTTCCGCCGCCCGGAGCATTCGCGTTCCAACAAGGTGCGGATATCTCTTCTCGATGGCGAGGATCAGGTTCGTCGTGAAGTACGAGACGGCGAACCACGCCGCGACTCCAATCGCCAAACCGGTGATTAATGCGATCAGTATCGACAGGGTCTTTTCCACGAACGAGCCGTTTTAGTCCTTTCCAAGCAATCGCAATTGCCGAGGCGTGAGCAACCACGCCAAGGCGCCTCGAACCGTGGGAACCGTCTCCATAACGTCGATGGAACAAACGCTGCCCTTCTTGAGCGGCACGGAAGCCCTGCCGTCTCCCCATACGAGGGTCGACACCAATGCGCCGAGGTCCGGCTGATGCCCGACCAGCGCTATCGATTCGATTCCGTTGTGACGTTTTACTTCAGAGAACAGCTCCGCGAAGGATGCTCCCGGGGCCAGATTGACGGTCTGCTGGACGAGGGCTTGATCGTAGCCAAGAGCTTCCGCGACTATTTCAGCCGTTTCAACGGCGCGGACGAGGGGACTGGTAAGAATCAGATCGAATTGCAGGCCGAGCTTTCGAAGCCCGCGCGCGGCTTCTCGCATCAAGTCTCGTCCCTGAGATGTTAGCTTGCGCTTCTCGTCCGTAAAGTCATTCTTCGAGCCGATAGGCTGAGCAATCGCGTGACGGATGATATAGAGATCCATAACCTATGTTGACGTGGGAGACGGACAAGGGATTATACGTTACGATCGTTGGTGAGTCTATGTTGTCCGCGATAGCTCGATGAAATGATGGAGACCAAAGCCGGCCGTAAATAATAGGCCGTTGTGGGGCGGGTTGCGGCGAGTCTCGTGGTGCTCGGCAGAAATAGTTATCAGCCACAAAGATGCACAAGATCACAAGAGAGAACTATGGGATATGGTGTCTGTCTTCTCACCTCCGTGACTTCTGAGCCTCTTTGTGGCTATGAAACTTCCGCCACGCATAACGCGCGGCGCCCGGCGGCGTTGCGCATCTTGTCATCGGAACAATGGCGGCCGCTACGATTCTAATCCAATAGATCGGATGCCACCCGCGCCCGGATAAAGATACTCATTCGAATCGAAGCGCGTCCACCGGGTCGACGCGGCTGGCGCGCCATGCAGGCAAATAGCACGCAAGGAGGGCCACGACCACCAAAAGCAAGGTCACACCCGCGAAGGTAAGCGGGTCCGTGGCCTCGACGCCGTACAACATGCTTTTCATCACGCGTGTAACGACGAGCGCCGCCAGAAGACCGATCACGATCCCGATTAAGGTCAAGCGGGCTCCCTGACCGACGATCATGCCAACAACATCGCGGCGCTGAGCGCCCAGCGCCAGGCGGATGCCGATCTCCTGCGTGCGCTGTACAACGTAGTACGAGATCACGCTGTACATTCCCAAGCAGGCAAGCAACAACGCGAGTCCGCCGAATGCCGCCATCAGAAGCATTGAAAACCTCGGCTGCGCCATCGAATTGTCGACTAGAGTCGTAAGGGTTTGCGCTTTTGCAATTGGAAGATCGGAGTCGAGATCGCGTAGCGCTTCCCTCACGCTCCACAGAACCGAAGTGGGTTCGCCGGTTGTCCGCACGACCGCGTGCATTATCAACATCGAGGGGTAGGGTTTCTGGGTATATGGTACGTACATTTCTGGGCCGGGGGCCTCGCGTAACGAGAGATGTTTTACATCGCTTACGACGCCGACGATTGTCATCAGCGGAAAGCGAGGACTTCCCAAACCCACCTGCTTGCCGATTGCGTCTTGTCCCGGCCAGTACTGATTCGCCATCGCTTTATTGATAATTACAACCGGAACTGAATCGGCTGTATCGCCGTCCTGAAAGTCGCGGCCCTGCAAGAACGGCGTTCCCACGGCGGCGAAGTAGCCAGGCGAAGCTATCGTGTAGCTGGCGAAAGGACGCTTCTCCTGGTCATTCGCGGAGGCATGGTCGGGTATCCGAATGACGCTGCCCTCGGTCGCGCCTCCCATCGGGACGGCGAAAACGATCCCAGCCGACTCCACGCCTGGCAAGAGGCGCCACGACTGCAGCACCTGTTGATACAAAGCGGCAACCCGATTCTCGTCCGTGTATTTCGCCGGTGACAACGACAGTTCAAAGGTGAGGACTTGGGCGGGGCTAAAACCGCCATCCGTGTTCAGCAGCCGCACGAAGCTGCGGAAGAGCAGTCCGGCTGAGACAACCAAAACCAGGGCCAGCGCCACTTCCAAAACAAGAAGGGACTTTCGAATCCTCTGCCCGCTCATACTCGTAGTCAACCTCTGGCTTCCTTCCTTTAGAGTTTCAACCAAATCATCCCGTCCTACCCCGAATGCGGGAACCAAGCCGAACAGAATTCCGGTGATGAGAGTAATGACCGTGGCGAAAGCAGACACCCAAAGATCAAGAGTGACTTCGTGGAGGCGAGGAATGTTGGACGGGCCAAAGACCTTCACAAAATTGATTCCGCCCAGCGCTATCAAGACGCCCACAATCCCGCCGGCAAAGGCAAGCAGTAGGCTCTCCGCCAGGAATTGCCGCACCAATCGGCCGCGGCTCGCCCCAAGAGCGGCGCGCACCATGAACTCTTTCCTCCGGCTCAGAGACCGCGCGAGAAGCAGATTGGCCACGTTCGAACAGGCGATCAGCAAAACGACACCCACCGCGCCGAGCATGAGGAGGAGGGGAAGCCGGGTGTCTCCCGCGATCTGGCGGGACAGGGGGGTCACTCGGCAGTTAAACCAGCCCTTGAATCGGGGGAACTCCACCTCCTGGGGCAGCGCAAAGAGCTCCATCTCCTGTTGCGCCTGATCCATCGTTGAGTTCGACTCCAGTCGCCCAATTATCGCGAGGTCGGAGGGCGCATTAGGAGGCGGAGCTTCAGGAAGCGCAAGAGGAACCCAGATCTGTGCTTCTCTTGGAAAATTGAAGCTTCCAGGCATTTCTTCCGCGTGCGGAAAGACAAAACCGGGAGGCATTACGCCGATCACGGTATATGAAGCGCCGTTCAGGTCTATCGAGCGGCCTGAGATTGATGACTGGCCATCGAATCGCTCTTGCCATAACTGGTGGCTAATCACCGCCACGCGCTCGTGACCGGGTTGGTCCTCATTGGATGTAAAAGTCCGCCCATCGATCGGTTTCACGCCGAGGGCGGGAAAGAACCCGGAAGACACTCGAAGACCCTCGACTAGCGCCGGATCCCCTACACCGGTGAGGTTGAACGAATCACTCTTGAAGGCGCCCAGATGCTGAAAAGTCTTGGAGTCGCGCTGAAAAAGTTTAAAGCTTCGCTGGTTCCAGGGAATCTCATTGTAACCAAGGTTCAGAACAGGCGGCGCTTGGCGCCACAGCATCGCGATTCTCTCAAAGTCGGCGTATGGCAGCGGTTTGAGCAGAATGGCGTTGACAACGCTGAAAACAGCCGCGCTCGCGCCGATCCCAAGCCCTAGGGTCAATATCGCCAGGAACGTAGCTCCTGGCGTTTTCATGTGCATTCGCGAACCGTATCTTAAGTCCTGTAGCAGTGTGCGCATTTGATTTGCTCCCTGGATTAAATGGCGATTGTGATCTGGGGGCTGACGCAACGGCGGCTCCCTTGTTACGCGCCGGGGGATGCTCGATCGAATCTACGGGCTCGGAACATAGCCCAAAACCGGTCTTGATTTATACGATCGCCGGAGTAGTAAGGCAACTAAATGCAGCTTACTTCAGGCGCGAAAAAAAACAGTCAAATGAGCTTCACGGAAAAGCGGCGCTCATCTCCCCTTCAGCTTTTCGCCGCACACTTTCCAGCAGCGTTTGCAACTCGCTCTTATCATTCTCTGCCGACAATAGACTCAAAGCAACAGTAATGTCATTTTCAGATTGGCGGTAACGGCCAAGGTCAGCCAGAACAATTGCCCGGTTGTTGTAGAGGTCGGGCCGATCCGCTCTCAGTTCAATAGCCCTGTCAAAATCGCGCAGCGAGCCGGTGAGATCACCTGCTTCGTAATACAACACCCCACGGCTTGCGTTTGCCTCCCACTCCTCCGGACTCTCGGCCAGGGCCGCGGTGTAGTCCGCGATTGCAGCGTCTCTACGGCCGATCTCCTCGTTGGCTTTGGCCCGGCCCAGCAGGGCCAGCAGATGATTCGGTTGAAGGTCGAGCGCGCGCGAATACGCTTCGATCGCTTCGGACATGCGGCCCATCCGCCGAAAGCACTGTCCCAAATTGGCGAATACTTCGAAGTAGGGAGGGCTAAGATCGATGGCGCGAAGGTAATCAGCGCGAGCCTCGTCAAGGCGGTCTAATCTGAGGAAGATATTGCCGCGCTCATTGTAGTATTCCGAATAGTTCGGATCCATTGCGATAGCGGCCGAGTAGTGTTCGATGGCCTCGGCAAGGGAGCCGGTAGCAACGTAAACTTGAGCGATATTGTAGACCAGGACGGATCGGTGGAGGCGGTGCTCGTCAGCGCCGAGATGTGCGTTTAATCTGGCGATTCCGTCTTGGCAAAGCTCGATCGCTTCCTGAAACCGCCCCTGGAACGTTCGGATCATGGCGAGACCGTTACGGTTGAAAACCGACTGGAAGTGAAGTACCCCCGCGGGCTGATTGGCCGATTGGATGGTTTCGAGGGCGAGATCCAAATACTGCTCTCCCTTGACCAGGTCCCTGGGTGTGCTGAACCGCGCGTGGAACATCGCGATGAGGTATAGAAGGTGCGCGCGCCAGCCGGCGTTTCGCTCGGTCGTCTTCATTCCTTCGCTCTCGGCCAGCGCCAGACTGCTTTGAACGTCTTGAAGCCCTATGTGAGACATCAGCAGTTTGAAGACTATGGCCCATTGTAACTGGTGATCGTCGGGAGCATGCTCGTGCGCCATCGCGAGGACGCCAGAGCCGTAGCGAAGCGCGTCTTCATATAGGCCCAGCGTATCATATGTTTCCAAGCCGAAGAATTTGGCGCGAAGGAGTTTGTCAGGGCGCCCGGCCAGTTCCCAAAGCCTGATTAGTTGCGGCAGGTTGATCTGCATTTCAATGCGATCGCCGCCGATTTGCTGCTCGAGATCATGAGCGATCCGGGCCGCTTCGTTCTCATCAGGGGCAGGGAATGGCTCGTCGGCCAGGTCCGCGGCGGCGACTTGCACAGGTGGACCGGCCTTGAACGACGCACGTACCTCTTCCCCTCCGCCCGGTCCAACGCCGATCAGAAGGCGGAGATTCATAAGCTCGGCTCGGCGCCTCATCAACTCCGCGAAGAAACATCGGCTCATTGCGCCCGCCAGATCGAAATCGTCGCACGCGATGGCCCAAGCAGCATCCGCGGATGCGCCGCTCTTCCAACTATCCAGCAGGTCTATCAGGCCGTGCACCACGCGAAACGCCCTATCAGCGGCGTAATTCCGGGTTTTCTCCTCGGGAGCTGCGAGATCGGTAAGACTCGGATTTCGCACTGTCAAGGATCGCCTGAGCCTCGGCAGAACACTGACCAACTCCAGCGAATGGCGCTCGACCAGATCGGGACGTTGAGACTGAATCTCGGGAAACACTTCGGCAAAGAGTCCACTCACGCCACCCCAGGGCCCGCCGGAGCCGAAGTCACAGGAGACGCTGAAAGCCCGCTCGACTGGGTTGGCGCTCTTATCCGGCAGGGCCTCGAGCCAACGGCGCCTCGCCGGACCCGGCGTGGCTTCGACGATGAGTATCCGCGGCGTCTGAGCCGCAATAAGCAAATCCCGAGCGAGCGATCCAGTAGTTGCCATAGTCAGCTCCTTGTCCGGCGTATCAGGCCGCCCATCCATAGCGTAAGGCCAAGGGCGGTGGGTATCACGAAATAGGCCGCCACCACCAGGGCGTCAAGGAAATCGGAAGGATCGGAACGAAAGCCGCTTCGAAAGGTTTTGGCCAGATTCCCTATGTACAGAATAGCGAGAGGTATCGTGACCGCGAACAGCAGGATGAAAGCAAAGACCCGGCCCGCCAGCCACACTACCGAGTACGCGCGAATTACGCGGCGCTCCGAAGCCGGAATGGCGGATTGATCCACGGAGCGGATGAACGGAAGCATTCGCGCCAACTGGTTGCGGAGAAACCCCTGCGTGTCCTTGAGAAGGTTACGGCAGTTAAAGAGGCTTGCGATCACGTAGTAGAAGTCCGTGCGCACGAATAGAAAGAATTGCCACAGTATTCGCATCATATAGCTGAACGCCATCGCTCGCGCCAGGCGCAAGGCCAAGGGCGGGAGCGTCAGCCATTGACGGCTCGCGGCGAAAAGGAGCAGCACTAGCAAGGAGCCGGATACAGCGTCGATGAGGACTCCGGCCAGCATCGGGAGATAACGTTGGCGTTTGGGCACGGACCACAGGCCAGTGAGGTCAGTCTCCGCCACAAGATACCAGAGCCGATGGCTGATTCCGATTCGAGAGTTGATTCCCAGAGCCCGCGCGGCTACCAGATGTCCGAACTCGTGAATGAAGATGGTCACGTAGCTCGCCCCGATCAGGATCGCCCACGTAAGCGCGCGGCGATCCGGGAAATAGAGGTCGCGCGGTCTGGGAATGAGCGAGGGGTTTCGAGCGGCCGCCATGAACGCCAGCATGACTATCGCAAGGGAGCCCGCGATAACGCGGCGGCTGAACAGGCGTTGGGCGAGGGAGCGGGAAAAATTACTGAAATGATAGCGGACGCGAGGTGCTTGCCCGGCCTGCGCAACCCTTGTCTCAGCGGTCTCGCCCTGAACAACCGGCTCGAGAATTCCCTTGCTCTCGAGAACGCCCAGGAACTCATCCAGGTCAGGCTTCTCTCCGTACTTGTCCTGAAAGAGATTCGCGGCCTCGCCGATGGCCATGCCTCGTGAAAGGTGATCGAGCACTTCGACGGCTTCTGAAGGCACCGCCAGAAATACTCCGGTGTCGATTCTACCAATGATGACGTCTTCTCCCTCTGGCTGACGCGTGAATGCTTGAACGCGGAAGACTGTATCTGCCGTATACATCGGGATTCCTGAAGATGTTGAGGGGACTGCCCGGGCAGTCCCCTGCCATGCGTTATCGAGCATTGATAACGGCCGGGAACGCGGCCGCGTCATCCCAGCCCTTCATGCTCTGCCCACACGCGATTAACCGCCGCAGCCTTCGCTATAGATGCTGGCGGTCGTCTTCAGAGTCTCCACTTCACGTATGCTGAATTTCTTCATTTGCACGTCACCTCCTTCGCATAGGTGAATCAGGTGGGCCCGTAACAACGGTCAGCGTAGCAAGCACGTCCTCTAGGACTACAAGAATACGTGTGCGTGTTTGTCTGCTTCTATCACAGCAGCGACGTGGTGTCAACTACAAAATAACGCGCGATGACCGGAAGTTGTATACGGTCGAATGAGTCGAGTATTGCCGATTGGATATTAGAGACGGTGAAAGCGACTACTATTCAATCCGGCTGGTTGCTCGAACCGGAAGGACGGCTGCTCGATCTTTAGCCCTCTTTGGCTTGGCTTCTTGCCGCCGATCAACACCGCCGCGCATCCACGCTCTGATTCGCGGATTGCAGAGATCCACGGACTTATGTGAATTAGCGGCTGGGCCTAAAGCGGCTCGCATGGGGTTTTGAATTGAACCACTTGTAAGACGGATAAACTCGATCGAGTTGGGGACCTGATCTACAGCGTTGTGGAGAACTTCCGCGTTCGCTCCCCGCGCGGTTGCGCAACGTAAGCGTCGAACGCCATCGCTACGTTGCGAATGAATATGCGGCCGAGACCCGCGACGTCGATGCGATCTTTCTCGAGGTTCACCAGCCCGTCCCTCTCCATTTCAGTCAGGCGATGAAGCTCCGGCGCGAAAAACTCATCGAACTCCACGCCGAACTCCTCTTCGACTTCGCTCTTGACGACCACGCAATGGCAAAGAATCCGATTGATCACCGAGCGGCGGAGCTTG
Organism: Blastocatellia bacterium; assembly: GCA_023265195.1. Classification (GTDB taxonomy): domain Bacteria; phylum Acidobacteriota; class Blastocatellia; order UBA7656; family UBA7656; genus QHVH01. The sequence continues at coordinate 25,160 of JAHFUG010000002.1, forward strand.
TCCTCGGCGCTCACGCGGACTCCGCGCATGGTGGGCCAGCGGCCCGAGTCGATGGCTCCGTAATACCCCGGCAAGTCGCGCCAATTCTGCGCGTACACGTCGTCGAGGCCGCTGATCGAACTGACTCCGATGCCGTACAGCTCGCAGCCTCGCCTGGTCGTGTATCCCTGAAAATTCCGGTGGAGAGTTCGCTCGTCCTGCGCTCGGCAGATCTCGTCATCGGGCCGGGCGAAATGATCCATGCCGATGTAGCGATAACCGGCGGCGGTCAGCTTCTCTATGGCGCGGCTGAATATCCGGAATTTCTCGGCTCCATCCGGCAAGTGCTTCGCGAAGCTGCCTTGCTGCTTTTTCATCCAGGGGACGTGCGCGTAGCTAAAAACCGCTACGCGGTCCGGCTCCACGTCGATGATCTTGTCGAGTGTGCCGCTGAAGCTGTCGGACGTCTGATGTGGAAGGCCGTAGATCAGATCGACGTTGATGCTTTCGAATCCAAGTCCGCGCGAGAAACCCAGCAATGCGCGGGTGTCTTCGAAGGATTGAACGCGATTAACCGTCTTCTGCACGAGCGGATCGAAATCCTGAATTCCCATGCTGATCCGATTGAATCCAAGCCGCCGCATGGTCCGCAGGTGATCCGTGGTCGTGACCCTTGGGTCGACTTCGACCCCTATTTCAGCGGTTTTCGATATCGAGAACCGGCTTTCGATTTGCTCGAATGTCGTTTCGATCTGATCGGGGCTCAGATAAGTCGGAGTGCCGCCGCCCCAGTGTATCTGTTCTACGCTTCGGTCGGACGAGACCTCGGCTCCTACCCACTCGATTTCACGCTTCAAATGTTCCAGGTAAGAAACCGCGCCTTCGTGCTTCTTGTTGATGACGACGTTGCACCCGCAGTAAAGGCAAAGCGACTCACAGAATGGAATATGGAAGTAGAGTGAGACCGGAGCCGGAGTCCGCCGGCCGTTCGCCTGTTGGAAGGCTTCGCGCAACTCCGCCTCACCGAAGCTATCGTCCCACTCCGGCGCCGTCGGATAGCTCGTGTAACGTGGCGCGGGCTGGTTGTATTTCCCCAACAACTCGGGGGAAATTCGCACGGATTCGCCTTCAATGAAGAGTTCGGGCTGGCTGTTTGTATGCATAACCGCTTGTCCTCGAGCGATGCGCCGTTTGTAATCAAGAGACTTCGAACTACTTCGAATGCACCGCAAACGCCGCGCCAGGAGATTCAGTCGGTTTCGTGTTTGATTAACGCTTAGGGTGCTTGGCGTATGGCAATTTGTGCCGAGCGCCACTAGCAAGCTCCCCAGTTCTACCAGCCTGCCATCGCGTTAACGACTGGAAGCGACGTGTAAGAAATTCAACATTCTTCCGAGACTACGCTCCAAGCTCGTAGACTTGCTCGGCGCTTGCAACGCCGGGAGGACATGTGTGGCCTTGTTCCGCCAGCGCTTCGTGGATCGCGCCAATCACAAGCACCACATTCTCGCGCGAACTGCCGGCTCCCATCAGCCCAACGCGCCAGACCTTGCCTTTGAGTGGGCCCAGCCCTCCACCGATCTCAATATTGTGACGTTCTAGCAAATGGGTCCGCAGCCGCTGGTCGTCAACCCCTTCCGGGATTCGCACCGCGTTGAGACTCCACAATCGAGACTTCGGCGCGACGAGCATCGAGAGCCCCATTGCTTCGACGCCAGCGACAAAAGCGCGGTGATTCAGTTGATGCCGAGCCTGGCGAGCCTCCAATCCTTCCTCGCGCACGATCCGCAATGCTTCAAGCAATGCGTAGTTCATTGAAATTGGCGCCGTATGATGATAACTCCGGTCCGAGCCCCAGTACTTTTCGATCATGCTCATGTCCAGATACCAGCTCTGGACCTTTTGCCGGCGAGAACGGATACGCTCGACCGCACGTTCCGAAAACGTGATTGGCGACAATCCAGGCGGGCAACTCAAGCATTTCTGGGTCCCTGAGTAACACACATCGACGCCGTTGGCGTCTACACGCACCGGATGTCCGCCCAGCGACGTCACTGCGTCAACAATGAGCAGGGTGTCATGAGCGTGAGCCAAATCGGCCAGGCCCTCGAGTTTCTGCAGCACTCCAGTGGACGTTTCCGCGTGAACGATGGCAAGGACCTTGGGACGAGATTGTTTCAACGCATCTTCAATTTGACCCACGTCGATCGGATGTCCCCATTCAGCGCGCACCGCTATCGGTTCCGCGCCGGTGCGTCCGACGATGTCAAACATCCTTTCACCGAACACGCCGTTGATGCAGACGACCGCCTTGTCTCCCGGCTCCAGTAGATTGATCAGCGCCGCTTCCATGCCGGCGCTGCCGGTGCCTGAAATAGGTATTGTCAGACGATTGCGTGTCTCGAAAACATAGCGGAGCAGTTCTTGGATCTGATCCATTATTCGCAGAAACAAGGGGTCGAGATGCCCAAGAAGCGGCTGTGATAACGCGCGTAGTACGCGCTCATCTACGGGACTTGGTCCGGGTCCAAGCAGAATTCTTTTTGGTAGCGTTTGATCCGTCACGGTGATCCTCTTTCAATAGGTTTTAGGCGCACGCCTCTTCGCCATACAGCGCGTCGTCGGCGTTGCTCGTGCAAACAACAAAAACATCAAAATGGATGGGGTAAGCTCGCAAGTTAGAACGCAAATCATACGCATGTCAGACAGCGTAATCAACCTCGGGGGGCTCTTGACGGGCCGACGAAAAAGAAGCCTCACTCTTGATGCGTCTCTGACCGAAGCAAGGTCTATATGAGAGAACACCTTCTTGTAAGTTCCTCAACGTCAACGGGAGGCTGGTCCTTTACGTCGACGTTTGTTCTCAGGGTCTCTCCTCTTCTTGACGCTCTTGGTACTTTGCCTGCCGCTTGCCCTACTGCTTCGAAACGCTTCTACCTCGCTTCTAATCAGAAACGCCCGCTTGCCTATCATCAGTGTCGTGAGCCGGCTGCGCTTCACAAGCTGATTGAGGGCTTGGAGTGTCACACCGCGAATGTCCGCGGCCTCTCGCTGTCATGTGGTTGTGCTGGTCCGCGTGTTGAGCTAACGTAAGCAGCCGGAGGATCCATATGTTTGAGCGCGACATCAAAACTCGCGTGAGACTCGCGTCACGCGTGTTGATCGTTCTTGTATTCGTCACACTTACGATTCCTGCTCAGAACCCGCCGCCAGATCCTGCCCGCGAGTGGTGGAGACATATCGAGTACCTGGCGAGCGACGATCTCGCCGGACGCGAGACCGGCAGCGAAGGCCATCGCCGCGCGGCTCAATATATCGCCGCGGCGTTCGAACGCGCCGGGTTGAAGCCCGGAGGAACGCGCGGCTACTTTCAACCCGTGAGATTTCCCACTCATATCGGTTCCAGTTGAAGACC
>JAHFUG010000002.1:28653-51557 GCA_023265195.1 Blastocatellia bacterium
CCGATGAAGAGGGGACTGAAACGCGTATAATAGTTCGCTAGATCGTAGTCGCACAATCAGCCGCGGTTGGTGAAGCGGAAGCGGGCTCTGCTGGAGAGCAACCCGCCAGGAATAGCCAACTGGAAACTCATCGAGACGATGAGGAAGAGGCGGCAGCGTTAGTTGTCGCCTCTTCGGCGTTTCAGCTAGCTATCGGTTGCACCGCGGTAGTGGCGGAGCGTTTGCGCTAATTGCTTTCGGAGTTTCGTGTTTGTTCGGGAAGGCGCGCGTCGCCGATTTTGCTATGACGGATTGCCGATGATCGGGCCGTTCACGACGGCTTCGCATGTTTTGGAGAGTTTCATCAACAACGATGACGGGTCGCGACAGCCAAACACATTCCCCGGCACACCAGCAACCCTCGGCTGTACCGAGAGGGCGATGAATTCTTCGCGAGTAAACACGGCCTACGCGGCTGTATTCAGAGCACGAGCTTGCGCAGTCTCAGCGCATTACCAATAACTGACACGGAACTAAAGGTCATCGCCGCGCTGGCGATCATTGGGCTCAGCAACAAACCGAATACCGGGTATAGCACGCCTGCCGCAAGCGGGACGCCGACCGCGTTGTAGATCACTGCGAAAAAGAGATTCTGGCGTATGTTGCGCATTGTGGCTCGGCTCAGCCGGCGAGCCCGAACGACTGCACGCAGGTCACCCTTGACCAGCGTCACGCCGGCGCTTTCCATCGCTACATCAGCGCCCGTGCCCATCGCTATGCCGACCTCAGCTTGAGCCAGCGCTGGCGCGTCATTGACGCCATCGCCCGCCATTGCGACCACGCGGCCTTCAGATTGGAGCCTCTTGATCACGCCGCTCTTTTGGTCCGGCAGAACTTCCGCTTCAACTTCATCGATATTCAGTTTTCGCGCTACCGTTTCGGCGGTAGCGCGGCTATCTCCGGTCAGCATGATTATTCGAAGTCCCTCCCGATGCAGCAGCCGTATGGCCTCCGGGGTCGACTCTTTCACGGGGTCGGTGACTCCGAGCAACCCCGCCAGAGTCCCGTCTACGGCCACGAACATCGCCGTCTGACCGTCCGCGCGCAAAGCCTCGGCCCGATCGAACAACCCGTCCGAGTTGGCGCCGATCATCTCCATGAGCGCTAGGTTGCCCAGCGCTACTGCGTGCCCGTCCACGCCGCCGGTGACGCCTTTGCCCGTGAAAGACTGGAAGTCCCTGGCCGTCGATAGAATAATTCCTCTTTCCGTTGCGCCAGCGACGATGGCCGCGGCCAGGGGGTGCTCGCTGCCGCGCTCGAGGCTGGCGGCAAGGCGCAAGAGTTCGGATTCACTCCATTCTTGCGCGGCCGCCACCGAAACAAGCCGCGGTCGGCCCTCCGTAAGCGTGCCGGTCTTGTCCACAACAAGCGTGTCTACCTTCTCGAGAACTTCCAGCGCCTCGGCGTTCTTGATCAGGACGCCGCCCATCGCTCCGCGTCCCGTTCCGACCATTATTGACATCGGCGTAGCCAGGCCGAGCGCGCAGGGACACGCTATGATCAGCACCGCCACCGCATTAACCAGAGCGTACGCCATTCGGGGCTCCGGACCCAAAACCGCCCACACGATAAACGTCGCAGCGGCGATCGCGACAACAGCAGGCACGAAATACCCGGACACGACGTCGGCTAGGCGCTGGATCGGCGCGCGGCTTCGCTGAGCTTCCCCGACCATACGCACTATCTGAGCCAGTAACGTGTCGGCGCCAACTCGCTCGACTCGAACGATCAGGCTGCCGGTTCCATTGACCGTGCCTCCGATGACTTTAGCGCCGCCGGTCTTCTCAACCGGAATCGGCTCACCGGTGATCATCGACTCGTCCACGGAGCTCGATCCGTCTACTACCACACCGTCGGCCGGCACTTTTTCACCTGGGCGGACACGCAGCCGATCCGCGACTCGCACCTGATCCAAGGCGACGTCTTCTTCGGCGCCGTCGGCTTTCACCAGACGAGCCGTCTTTGGAGCAAGCGCGAGCAACGCTCTGATCGCGCTTGCCGTTCGGCCGCGCGCTCGAAGCTCCAGCAACTGACCCAGCAGCACTAGAGTAGTGATAACCGCGGCCGCTTCGAAATAAACCGCGACTTCGCCCCCGTGCCCACGAAACGACGACGGAAAGAATTGGGAGAAGAATGTAGCCCCGGCGCTGTAGCAGTACGCCGCACCGGTCCCGAGGGCGATGAGGGTAAACATGTTCAGACTGCGATTAACGATCGAGGCCCAGCCTCGCTGAAAGAACGGCCATCCGCCCCAGAGAACGACGGGCGTCGACAGCGATAATTGGATTAACGTTACGAAGCGAAATGAGAGGGCGTGTTGCACCGGCTGATTCGGAACCATATCCGACATCGCCAGCAGTAATACCGGGATCGACAGAATCAAGCTAATCCAGAAGCGGCGTCCCATATCGGCCAGTTCAGGATTGACTTGTTCCTCGATCGCAACTTCGCGTGGCTCGAGCGCCATTCCGCAGATAGGGCAGGAGCCTGGCTCGTCGCGCGCGATATTCGGATGCATGGGACACACGTACTCCGAGTTCGCAATCGGCGCTACTGCAATGACCGGCTCGAGCGGCATTCCGCATTTCGAACAGGGTCCCGGCGAGCGTTCACGGATGTCGGGGTGCATCGGGCAGGTATGTTCTTGAGGGTTGGGTATCGCTGGCACGCTGGGATATTACCTCCATTCCGTGACGCCTCTCTATACTCTATCATCTTTCCACTGCCGCTTAGGCGATGCGACAATGGAGTTCATTCTATTCGAATAATCCCATCCAAGGAGTATCATACAGACGGCGATTTCTTAGAGGTAGAGCGTGAATCACAAACTCAGATGGACTAGATGGCTGCTGGTGTCTACCTTGATGGTGGTCGTAGGTCTGTCTTTTACTCTGAACTACTACCTATTCGCGGATCACTATGTCGCCATCTTCAAGAAGCAACCAACGCTAAGCGAGATGCTTGTTTGGGAGTTGCCTTATTGGATTATCTGGGCGGCATTGGCCCCGGCCGTGTTCTCGATCACCCGCCGCGCCCGCATCGATCGCGAGAACTGGGGCAGCACTATTCAGGCTCATATTCTATCGGGTTTGTTCATCACGCTGCTGCACCGCGGAGTTTACCTGCTGGTCGGATGGCTGTTGCACGTAGCCGCGTACCAATCCTTGGCTACGATTTCAAACCTCTTTGATTTCTTGTTCTTCTTCAATCTGCCGACGGGATTTCTGACCTACGGCGCGATTCTTCTGCTTGCGTTGGCGGCTGATTACTACGACCGCTACCAGGAAGGGGAGCTGAAGGCGTCCCGGTTCGCGGCCGAGCTCGCCAACGCCCGGCTTCAGACCGCCGAGGCCCAGTTGCGCGCGCTCAAGATGCAGCTTCAGCCCCACTTCCTATTCAACACGCTGAACTCCATTTCCGCATTGATGGCTGAGGACGTCGACGCGGCCGACGAGATGATCGCGCGGCTGGGCGATTTTTTACGCTTGACGCTGGAGAACTCGGGCGAGGAGCGAATCCCGCTATCCCGGGAACTCGAGTTCCTGAAGCGATACCTCGATATTGAACAAATTCGATTCAACGACCGGCTTTCCGTCACGCTCGAAGTAGAACCCGAATCGTTAGGCGCGAGCGTGCCCAATCTTATCTTACAGCCCATCGTTGAGAACGCGATTCGGCACGGCATCGGTTCGCGTCCTGAGCCGGGTCACATAGACATACAAGCAAATCGGACAGGGGACCTTCTTAGGTTGATGATCACCGATGACGGAGTCGGGCCGCGGGCGGCGGCGCGAACCGGCGGTCCGATCAGGGAAGGCGTGGGTTTGTCCAACACTCGCGCCAGACTAGCGCAGCACTACGGCGACGCTTACACGTTCGAGCTGACCGGGGCTCCGGGCGGGGGCTCGCTGGTGACGCTCGAGATACCCTTCGAGAGATCGATCAAGGACTATGGCGACACGAATACGAACGCTCATCGTTGACGACGAGCCGCTCGCCCGAAGGAAGATTCGTAATCTGCTCAAGGGCGACGCGGATATTCAAGTCATCGGGGAGTGCGGGAGCGCGGCCGAGGCGGTGGCCGCAATCAATCACGACCAGCCGGATCTACTCTTTCTGGACATTCAGATGCCGGACGCGGACGGCTTCACGGTATTGAAGTCCCTGGACGGCGATCTTCCGCTGGTCGTTTTCGTTACGGCTCACGACCGTTACGCCGTTCGCGCCTTCGAGGTTCATGCGCTTGACTATCTTCTCAAGCCGTTCGACCGCCGGCGATTCGAGTCGGCGGTTGAAACCGCAAAGGCCCGTTTGAACCAGGGAGAGGGCGCCGAAATCAACAAGAAGACCATTGCGTTGCTCGAAGGCATCAAAGCGACTTCGTCTTATCTCGAGCGCATCCTGGTCAAATCGAACGGCCGCGTTTTGTTCGTGAAAACACCGGAAATCGACTGGATAGAAGCCGAAGGCAAGTATGTTCGGATTCACATAGGCAAACAATCGTACCTGCATCGCGAAGCCATCGGGGCGCTTGAAGGACATCTCGATCCCAAACACTTCGTTCGAGTCCATCGCTCCGGCATCGTGAATCTCGATCGAGTCAAAGAACTGGAGCCGTGGTTTCATGGCGAATACCGCGTCGTCCTTAACGATGGAACGCGGATCATGCTGAGCCGAAGCTGCCGCAAGAAACTGACCGATCTCTTGTGAATCGCCCTGTAGAGGGAACCTCCGCGCGCTCCTCCGCGGTAATCCCTTCCCTGCAAGAAAGAGATCACCGCGGTGGACGCGGAGGCGATGCTAACGTTTCCCCGCACCCTTCGAAAGTGAACGGCGGCCAGTCCTCTTTACATCTTTCGTCACGGCGCTCGTTCCTCCTGAACGGCGATTGACGCCGTTTCTCGATACCCTCGTGACAAAGTAATTGTTCCTTCTCGACGAACTCCAGATAATCAGCCGCGCGGATTGCCCCGCAAAGGAAGAAGCGGGATTGCGGCGCCGGTCTCGTGGAGAACGTTGCGCTCACCCGGAGAAGCGTTAGCCGAGAGGAGGATGAGTGATGGCAAGCAACCTATTCCGAAAGAAAACGGTCGCGGGTTTGCTCGAAGAGATGGCCGGCGAGAACAGACTTCGCCGCGTGCTAGGTCCGGTTCATCTGACTTCGCTTGGGGTCGGAGCCGTAATTGGAACCGGCATCTTCGTGCTAACGGGCGCGGCGGCTCACGACAAGGCGGGGCCCGCGTTGATGCTCTCCTTTATCGTAGCCGGTGTCGCGTGCATATTCGCCGCGCTTTGTTACGCCGAATTCGCTTCGATGGTTCCGGTTGCGGGGTCGGCCTACACCTACGCGTACGCCACCCTGGGCGAACTGTTCGCGTGGATAATCGGTTGGGATTTGATACTCGAGTACGCGGTTAGCGCCGGAACGGTCGCGGTGGGCGCATCGGGCTACTTTCGGGATCTGCTTAGTATGTTCGGAATCAGCTTGCCAACGGCTTTGGCGGGAGCGCCGTTCGACTACGACCCGGCGATCGGCAAGTTCGTCGCGACGGGTTCGTTTATGGATCTCCCGGCGGTTGTGATCACCGCGTTCGTGACCGTGATCCTGGTGGTTGGAATCAAAGAGAGCGCAAGCTTCAACACCGCCATGGTGATCTTAAAGGTCGCGATAGTGCTGTTCGTTATCGGCGTCGGCGTGTTCTACATCAATCCGGCTAATTGGAAGCCGTTTGCTCCGTTCGGCTTCACCGGGATCAGCTTCTTCGGCAAGACCGTGTTCGGTCAAGAAGACGCGGGCGCTCAACCACTGGGAATGCTGGCGGGATCGGCCATAATCTTCTTCTCCTACATCGGCTTCGATTCCGTTTCGACTCACTCAGAAGAGGCGCGGCGCCCCCAGCGCGACGTGCCCTTCGCCATCATCACGTCGCTGGTGATATGCACCGTGCTCTATATCGCCGTATCGGCGGTGCTGACCGGGATGGTTCCATCCAACAAGCTCGATATCAACGCTCCGGTGTCGAATGCATTCAAGCAAGTCGGCCTCGGCTGGGCCCAACTCCTGATCTCGTTCGGCGCCCTGGCCGGCATCACTTCGGTCGTTCTCGTCACGATGCTGAGTCAGGCAAGAATCTTCCTGGCGATGGCTCGCGACGGACTGCTGCCACGTGGCTTCTTCGGCGCGATTCACGAGAAGTTTCGCACTCCCTGGAAGGCGACTATCCTGACCGGCGTGTTCGTTTCGTTTGTCACCGCGTTCCTGCCGCTGCGAATACTGGCGCAACTGGTGAACATCGGAACGCTGCTGGCGTTTGTGATCGTCTGCGCGGCGGTGTTGATAATGCGAAAGACCAATCCCGAAGCGAACCGTCCGTTTCGCGTGCCTATGGTTCCTCTCTTGCCGATCCTTGGAATCTTAATTTGCCTATTGTTGATGTTCTCGCTGCCAGCGGAGAATTGGCTTAGGCTTGGTATCTGGCTGGTGCTAGGCTTCGCGATATATTTTGGCTACGGCCGAAAACACAGCTTGATGTCACCCGGGCGCGCAAGGGAGGCGGCTGTTCATGCCAGTCCAGGGGAGGAGCCTGTGACCGTCACTGCCGGTTCGAAAATGCGGCCTCGCTGAAGGCGCCCAACGCGGACTCGTTCCTTGACTTCAGGGAGAGAGAAGGAAGTGCGCTCGCGTTGTCAAGAATTGCTCCTGAGCGCCCAGCACACGATCAAATTGGGAAGTAATTCTTTTACTGTCTTGCAATAGGTCGTCGCGTAGCGCTCGTTGCAAGCGGGCCGGATCACTCTTGCTTAGCGCCGAGAGGAGCCTGTCCGCGGCTCCTTCGCGAAGTAAACTCGAAGAATCTTCGCTTTTCTTGCAAAGGTTCTTTGCGCCATTGCGCCTTTGCGCCGATCTTTGCGTCGTCGCGACAACCTCTTCTTTCCTGGTTTGGTTGCGGCCCCGCCTTCGCTAGCATCGTCATCTTCCAACATAGACAATAGGGCGGCTGGCTGCCTATAGTAGAGGCTCTCTCACCGTCAATCATATTAACGAGCCTTGTAACGGACGCATGCGGAGAGCCCATGAATTCATACGTGCTTGGGATCGACCTTGGCGGAACAAAGATAGACGCGGCTCTGTTCGATGAATCCTACAACATCGTAGGCCGCCATCGCGACAAGACCGAAGCGTGGCGATGCGATGAAGAGGTCTTCCAGCGAATAGTCGGCGTCGCAAGCGCGGCGATTAAGTCAGCCGCCGTTGATCCAGCACAAATCACCGCCTTCGGCATCGGCTCCCCAGGCCCGCTCGATCCGGACACTGGCTACATAATCAACACCGCGAATTTGCCGTTCAAGAACTTTCCGTTAGGGCCGCGCCTGTCCGAAGAGTTCCAGCGCCGCGTCGTTGTTCACAATGACGTCGACGCGGGTGTCTACGGTGAGTTTCGAAGAGGAGCGGCGTCGGGCGCGCAAAATGTTTTGGGGGTCTTCATTGGCACGGGAATAGGCGGCGGTCTGATAATCAATGGAGGGCTCTACAACGGCTTTAGCAAGAACGCCGGCGAAGTGGGGCACATCGTCATAAAGGCAGGCGGTCCCCGTTGCGGCTGCGGCAACAGGGGCTGCATGGAATCGCTCGCGAGCCGTATCGCGATCGCTCGTGACATTAAAAAGGCAATAAAGCGAGGGGCTCGTTCAAAGCTCGCAAGACACGCCGGGAAGGGCAAAGAGCTTCTGTCCAGCAAAGACATCAAGAAGGCTTATGACGACGGCGACCAGTTGGTGAGGAAAATCGTACACCGCGCCGCCCGCTACTTAGGAATCGGATTGGGTAGTTTGGTGAACGTTCTTGGTCCGGAGATGATCGTGCTTGGCGGCGGCGTTATCGAAGCAATGGGCGAGGATTTCATGGCTCGGATTGATCGGGCGATGAGGAAGATCGCATTTGAGTTCAGCGCCACCAATCTGAGGGTTGTGAAAGCTCAGCTTGGCGACGACGCCGGCGTGATTGGAGCAGCTACGTTGGCCAGGGAGTCGGCGCAAAGGGCTGGTGCGGATGAGAGGACTTGAACCTCCACAGGATTGCTCCTACAGCGTCCTGAGCGCTGCGCGTCTGCCATTCCGCCACATCCGCATCGTAGCATTCAAACATTGATACAAATCGGTTGTTATACTATGTGCCGGGCTGGAACAGTGTCAAGGCGGGCTCCCTTCCTTCCTTGGAGGCTTGAAGTGGTTCTCGAGTAGAACGGCGTTACGCGATCAGCGGGAAATCTTCCTGCTGGCGGATTTCAGCAGCGATTCAATCCGATCAAAATCCTCCAGTACCATCTCACTCTTTATGCGCTCTCTTCTATCATAGAATCTGACCAACGACTTTCCGTTCTTCAATGCGAGAAGCTGCATTCTCTTACGGCCCTTCGATCCGTACAAAGTAATAAGAGGCGTCTCATCGGGTCCGTCGAGGGCGATTTCGAAACGGCTATCAGACCGTTGAGCCGACACCACGAGGCCTACGGATGAGCGCCCGTCGTTCTCCGGGTCGGGCCGAACGCCAAGACTGACTCGTCTTTCTCTTCCGGCCGCCACCGCGGAGTCGCTCCGGTCGATTATGCCCATTTCAGCCGTTCCGTCTTCCGTAACCACCATGCCTATAGACAGCTTTCCGCTGGACATGCTGAGCACGGTCTTGTCTCCCGCACTCCGGAATGATCCTCGCACTTCGCCGTCCGGGCCTACGACCTCGAACGCCTCCGCTCTTAGGACGCACTCGGGCTCTTTTGACACTACAGCGTCGCGCCAGTCCTGGTCGCGTTTGGTCCGCTCGGCCTTTTGCTTCCAATCCACATAGCTAAGCAACCGATTGTGAGCGCCTGGACTGGCTGTTCGCGGGGCGGTCTTGGGTGACGGCATCGGAATAACATTGCCAGACGCCGCCGACGCCGGAATTGCCGCCACCACTGGCGAGGATCGGCGCTTGTCAGCGATGTCTTCGTATGTCTCTCTCCACTCCGGATACGCTGGAGCGAACCGCGAAGAGACCACCATAGACGAGGCGTTGCGGGCCTCTTCCAGCAGGCCCACATTCGCCAACTCAACGGCGTAGCTGTTCAGAAAATCGTAGAATGCGTGCGGCTGCTCGGATCCGATCATTCGGGCAAGGGGAAGAAGACTCGCGAGGTGGGCGAGCGCCTGTTTATGATCGCCGTTCATGCTCTTCAGAACGGCGATCATTCGTTGGGCTTGAACCAACGATAGCGGATCGCAGCAACCGTTACACGACGCGGCTCTGGATGCTTCCGCGTAAAGCATGAATCCAGCGTCGAGGTCATAGCTTCTACGGGCGTCCGCTCCGAGGGAAAGCAAGACCTTAGACTTGTATCGAGGCGAGGCGTGGTCAAACGCTTTGTGAAGCATCTCCGCCGCCTCCGTACGGCCGTCGGGCCCTCGGCTCTTCATGGAGATCGCCTCAAAATACGCGCCGATGCTCCAGTATTGCGGGGGAAGCGGTAACTCGACAAGCAAGTTCCCGATCCTTGACACTGTAGCCAGGTTTCTGACGGTATGAGCGTCTTCGGCAACCGACACCAAGTGATCGGCGTATCTTGCAAGGGTTGTTACGCCGCCAGCGGATTTGATCAAAGCGATAACAGCATCTTGCTGATATAATCCCACGCCGCCGGGATGCAACTGCCCGAGAATTCTCTTCAAGGAGATCCGTTCCATGAGAAACCGACTATTCATAGCTGTAGTCTGCACGCTAGTGCTTCCAATGTTGGCGTCGAACAGCCGCAGAGCAACTCATCAATATCCTTCAGTGACCGCCCTCGCTGGTCACACCACAGCAGGCGAACGCTGCGAGTGTGGTGGCAGCGGATGTATTTGCGAGCCGGGGGAAATACCTCACTCCCAGGCCGCGCCCACTCGCTCTAACCCCGCGCCGTCATCGTCCTTGCCCTCTTCCAAACGAGGGCTGAGCGAGTTCTCTCTACTGGGGGCGCTGATGTTCGCGCTGCTAATACGGCTTAGCTTGCGATAAGCAATTGACCGCAACCTAATCCGCGCTTCTTGAAGCCTCAGTTCCATTACGCCCGAAAGCAGGGCGTATGGGGATTTGTGTTCTCAGACGTGCGGTATTGTACAATACATGCATTGAAATTGCACCATAAAATAGAGCGGCTTCGCAAGAAAATTTATCACCGTGTGGTGAAGGGGCTTGGCGCGGCATGAGAGAGTGTCCGAGCCGGTGGCTGCCACCACAGAGTTTCGCCTCGATTCTAGCTCACGCGGCTTATCAAATCCTGTCACATCCGCTACTTTGATTGACCTCTAAGTGGATTAATGCGAAATCCACAGCCACGGTTGCCGGGCCAACAGATATGATATGACTGCTGACGAACCTCCAACAGTCGCTGGAAATACTTCGTTGTGAACATAAGGGAGACTATATTCAAGCTCGAAATATCAGTTTGCGTTTCAACAACATTGCTGATACTCACGGTTGAGATTTCGGTGATCGATCGACCGTACTTGATGACGAGTCGGATCACTCGCGGACTCACCGGCTGTTGCGTCGATATGCCGTCAGGTTCGTGAGGTCAAGAACAGGTAAAGCCCGCCGGCTCCAAACAACAAGTTCGGTCCCCAGGCAGCCAACAGCGGCGGCAGCATCTCGTACTTCCCCATCTGTGAGAACAGCCCCTGCATTCCCCAATACAACAATCCAATTACGATGCCGATCATGACTCCATACAATGCGCCGCGCTTGCCGACTGAAAAAGCGAAAGGCAATCCCACCAGCACCATTACCAGACACGTGAGCGGCGTCGCGAATTTTGCGTAGAGCGCGATTCGAAGATCCAGTACGTCAAAGCCGGACTGTGACAGATCCCTGATGTGTTTTCTTAACTGATTCAAGGTCATCATCGACGATTCGACCGCGTCCTTTTTGAAATAGTCCGGGTGCTCCGGGAGAGAGACGCGCCGCTGGCTGAACCCTTCAAGCGACACCAGCCGGCCGCCGTCGAACCGGCGCTCCCAGCCGTCTTCAAGCAGCCACGTTTCGGTGTTTCGCTCCCACGCCGCCCGCCGCGCGAAGATCCTACCCTTTATGCCAAACGGGCTCTTCGAGAGATCCAGCAAGGTCAACCGCGCGAAGACATCGGACGTCGGATCAAAGTGCGAATAGTGGTAGATGCGCGTGTCTCCCCCGAATATCCACTTGTGCGTTGTCTGATAGAACGTCTGCGCGGGTTCCTGGCCGCTGCGTATCAAGTGATACAGATTGTCTTGCCGCCGGTTCGTGAACGGCAGCACGTAGTCCTGGTTCAGAAACACAAAAGCCGACAGCGCCAACGACGCAAGCAGAGCCGGAGCCGCCAGGCGGAATATTGACTGGCCGGACGCCTTCAACGCCACTATCTGACTAGTCTTTTCCAAAACACCGAAAGCTATCATGACCGTGACCAGCGCAGCCGGGGGCGTCATGTAATTGACGATCATCGGAATCAAAAAGACCATGTAGTTCACCACGACCGACCACTCTATATGGTTCCTGGTAATCTGATCCAAGAGCTGAAATAGAGTGATGACTATGAACAGAGTGCTGAACCCGGCGAGTATGTAAAAGAAGTACCTCCAGAGATCCGAGATCACTATTTGATCGATCAACAACGCCGGCGATAGCCACCTGGAAGAGGACGCCCGCCCTCCCGTCGTATTCGATCTATCCGAGCCCGATGACGCTTCCGCTCGCGACGCCGCCGGCTTTGCCTTCGCGAACCACGCCCGAACGCGCCGGACCGGCGCAAGCGGATCAGCTCCGGGCCGCCGCTGCATGAAGATGACGACAATGGCCAGGGCCGCCAAAACCATGTTGGCAAGCCAGATTCCCAACCACACGGGCAGCTTATTGGTCACCGCCGAATGTTCGCCGGTCAGCGCCAGCAGGTAATAAACTATGGTGATCGCCAGCCCAAGCAATAATCCGAACGAGCGGCCGGTTCGCACTCCGCTTACGCCAAACGCGACGCCGAGCAGAGCAAAAACAAGGCAGGCCGCGGGAAATGCCAGGCGCTTGTGCATCTCCGCCAGCCAGAGGCGGTGATCTGAATCAGACGGGCGATAGTTGACCAGCTCGCTCCAGCGCATCTCGCTGACGAGGCGCCTGTCTTGTTTGATCCCGACACTTTCGGCTTCCTGCTCCTCGGAGACCTCGAGTCCGATAGACATTTCCTTGGATAAACCAACCGTGTAGCTTTGTTGAGTCTGGTGATGACCCTTGCGCTTTGCCTTTTCGCCCGGAGTTCGATCCTGATCTTCCTGCTTGGGCGGGTCGGATGTTTGGTCCTGGGCGGTTGTTTGCTCGCCGATCTGATGCGTGGAGACATTCTCGAGGAATAGCTCGGGCATCCGCGAATGCTCGCCCTGCCTTAGGTTACCCGACTGAGCCGTAAGGATCCTCGCGTCGGTCTGATCATCGGCCATCTCGACCAGGAAGATATTGCTCCACTGATTCTCGGCGCGGTCGATGTCCCCAATATAGAGGACCTTATGCGGCATGCTCTCCTCGAAAACCCTGGGTTTGATTTGTGTTTTCAACCCTTGAAACAGCACCGCCTGATTAGCCTTCAAGTCACTCAGGCTGTGAATCGAAGCGGGCAGCAGGTTGAACGTCAGGTAGATCATGACCGCGGAGGTCAACACGGCCAGTAGCCCAATCGGCCTGAGCATCTGAAGCCGGCTGACTCCGCTTGCGCCCAGGGCTACGATCTCGCTGTCGCCGGATAGCCGGCCCATCCCCGTCAGGATTCCGATCAAAAGCGAGATCGGAAGCGTGAACACCAATATCCAAGGCGCCAACGCGGCGAAGATTCTCCCCAGCGCCTCCATGGGCAGGCCATTCCGTGAATAAACGACAAGCAACTCCGAGAAACGGCTGGTCTGATGAACGAAGATTATCGCCGTCAGGATGAAAACCCCTATCAGGACGTAAGGCGCAACCTCGCGAAGCAGATAGCGGTTTATCAGCCGAAACATCTTGCGAGAGTCTAGCAGCAGGCGGTAGTTAGTGGCCAGCAGTCAGCACAGTCAGTAGCCAGCAGCTAGCGTCAGGGGAGTAGTCATAGCCGCGAGAATGATTAGAGGCAGTATTAGCCGAGCAGGTAAGTGGTCAGCGGAGTAACAGACGCCCGCGGTCGGCTGGAACGAATAAGGTGGTTCTGGCCAATCTACAGAGCCGTGCTCACTGCCGAACTACTGACTGACCATTGACCACTGGCCACTGGCCACTAGCTCCTGTTACGATACCGCGGAATCAGTTAGCTTCGAGTAGAAAGACGACGCACGTGCAATGAAACGAGCCCTTGAAGGAATTCGAATTCTTGATCTTTCCCGAATGTTGCCAGGCCCCTATTGTTCGATGATGCTTGGCGACCTCGGCGCGGAGGTCATAAAAGTTGAAGACACGAAGACGGGCGACCCCACCCGCCACGCGCCGCTGCGAATCGGAGAAGAAAGCGCGCGGTTCCTTCAGGTGAACCGCAACAAGAAGTCCATATCCATTGATCTCAAAGCTCCGGAAGGCCGCGACATATTCTTGAAGCTCTGCCTGACCGCGGATGTAGTCTTGGAACAGTTCAGGCCGGGAGTTGTTGCACGGCTTGGTCTTGATTACTCAGCAGTGTCGGCTTTGAATCCGCGAATAATCTATTGCTCGCTGACGGGCTACGGACAAGACGGCCCTCACAAGGAAAGGGGCGGCCACGATCTGAATTACATCGCGCTCGCGGGGGTGCTTGGTCTGACGGCCGACGACCGCGGAAAGCCGGTCATACCCGGCGTTCAAATCGCGGATCTCGCGGGCGGAATGGCCGCCGCGATCGCGATACTAGCTTCGCTGATCGCGCGCCAGGGGACCGGCCGAGGCCAGTTTATCGACGTGTCGATGTTCGACGTGGTTCTTTCCATGCTGCCGGTCCCAGCCGCAAGCGAGTTCGCGGGCTCGCCGATCGGCGTAGGCGGAAGGTACATACTGACCGGAGAGTATCCGTTCTACAACGTCTACGAGACCAAAGACGGAAAGTACATGACCATCGGCGCCCTCGAGCCCAAGTTCTGGTCGAACTTCTGCAACGCCGTAGGCCGCGAGGAGATGACCGCCAGACAGTTCGACTCTGGCCCGGGCCGCGAACGGCTCTTTGACGAAGTTCGCGCCATCTTCAAGTCAAGAACGCAAGAAGAGTGGGTCGAATTCATGCGGGAGGTCGACGCTTGCTGCGAGCCCGTGCTCTCGATGGCGGAGGCGTTTCGGCACGAGCAAACTCACGCCCGTGAGATGATCCGGCCAATGGAGCAGCCTGGTTGCGGCTCAATCGATCAACTTGGATTTGCGTACAAAATGAGCGGCGCCCCGCCTGCGATCACGGCGCCGGTTCCGTCTCTGGGCGAGAATACCGATCAGATTTTGACCGAGCTTGGGTTCTCTCAGTCCGAACGGAACAAGCTATTCGAGGCGGGCGTTGTGCGAGCCCCCGAGTGATACTGTCGTTTTCCGGACCCTCAGAATTTTCGGCGCGATAGTTTCATCGATTGTTCGATATAATCAGCGTCTCTCCAGAGCGGCTGAAATTCGATGGACTGAGACAAGCGGGTGATTTATGGACTACACGTTGACCGAAGAACAAGAGCTACTGCGGCGCCTGGTCGAGGACTTCGTAGCGCGCGAGGTGAAACCATACTTGGAGACGGCCGGCGAAGAGTTCCCGTGGCCGCTGTTTCGCAAGCTCGGAGAGTTGGGTCTTGCGGCGATCCCTTTCCCGGCCGAGTACGGAGGAGGCGGTCTCGACTACACGAGTTACTCGATAGTGCTTGAAGAATTATCACGGTTAGGCTCTCATCTCGGCAGTGTGCTGGCGGTTCACGGCTTGCCTCAACTGATCCTGAATCACTTCGGCGACGAAACGCAAAAGAAGAAATACCTTCCCGCGATGGCGCGCGCCGAGTTGCTTGGCGCTTTTGCGTTGACCGAGCCTCATGCCGGATCGGATGCGGCTTCAATAAACACTCGAGCCGAGCTGCGCGGAGATAAGTACATTCTGCGCGGTCAGAAGATATGGATCACGCACGGAGGCGACGCCGATATTTACCTGGTCATGGCCGTGACCGGGAAGGGCAAAGGCTCGAGAGGAATCAGTTCCTTCATTGTAGAGAAAGGCGCGGCTGGTCTCGCGTTTGGAAAACGGGAAAAGCCGATGGGTCTGCCGCATCACACGCGCGAGGTCTTCTTCGAGGACTGCGAAATCCCAAGCCGGAACCTCGTCGGCCGGGAAGGCGATGGATTCAAGGTCGCGATGACCGCTCTCGACTCGGGCCGCGTCACAGTCGCCTCCACTTCGGTTGGTCTCGCCCAGGCCGCGTTCGACTACGCGCTGTCTTACGCGCATGAGCGAAAAGCGTTCGGCCAGTCAATCGGCGAGTTTCAGGGTATTCAATTCATGCTCGCCGACATGGCGGCGGCGATCGAGGGCGCCCGATGCGTCACTCGAAAAGCGGCTTTTCTGCGCGACCGTGGATTGCCGTTCAACGCCGTTGCGTCCATGGCGAAGCTGCTCGCGACGGACGCGGCGATGAAGGTGACTACCGACGCAGTGCAGATCTACGGCGGTTACGGAACGAGCGAGGACTATCCGGTTCAAGCGTTGTTTCGCCAGGCGAAGATCGGCCAGATAGTCGAGGGAACAAACCAAATTCAACGAATGATCATAGCGCGGGAGTTGTTGAAGAAGTTCAAGCAGTAGCTTTCTCGGAAGCAGATGGGCTGGCGTGGAAAGCACAATCTGCCCTAACTGCCTTATCAACGCGTCTCGCGGCCCTCAACAGAGGGCGGCGCCGGCCCGCGCGCCGCGGTTTCGCTTCAAAACCCTGAAGAGCCGGCTATTTTTCTCGCGCGCGCGGGAGGACTTCCTGCTGGTAAAGCGCTGCGATCAACCAGCAGGCCGCGAATATCCACAGCAGGTACTGTTCGGCGAACTGTGCGCCCGGCTTCCACCACCTCAGCATCAAAGAGAGCACTAGAAACGACAGGGCTCGAGCCGTCCCCGCCAGCACGACGGTGTTCCATACGCGAGCGACCATGCCGCCACCCATTTGGATCGTGTAACGCCTTATCGCCACGCACAGCGACGCAATCAACGCCCCGACAAAGACGGCGATGAGCCGGTACGTCACAACGTACCCGTCAGTTGTGATGATGCCGCCCAGCGCGAGATTTTGGCGGAACACATAAGTAATGAATGGAATCACCCAAAGAATCGAAATGTACAAGAAATCTCGCCCGATCAACTCGAACTTCAGTCCGGTTAGTTTGTAAGCTCGAACGGTTGTAATCAACGACGCCACGAACAGCAAATCACCCAGAGTGTACAGATATCTGCCCCAGACAACGTAATAGAACAACCATCTCGGGCCCGTTTCGGAGTACGTAGGTATGAAGTTGAAAGTTAGCGTCAACAAACGCACTTGACCAAGGAGACGAACGATCAAGAAGGCGGCTATTAGAGTCCATGTAAGGTGCATCGGGTCCGACGGTGAGAACATCCTGCGTGAAAGGATCACCTGCATGAGCGCGGCTATCTCGACCACCACCGTTAGTGCGAACAGCAGCCTGGTGACGGACATGCCGCTGTCATTGCCGCCGAGTTTTACCGCCAGCGAGAAAGCGGCGGGCGCGATGATCAGCGATGCTAGAAGAACAACGGCAATTGGTTTAGATTTCACGAGGAGCTACCTCCTAATTTGACGCTTCGACGACAATACCTCTCCTAAAGAATCGCGGCATCCGCGCTTGGCTAACCGCGGATGAAGCGCGCCCCTTCCAAACGGTAGGAGTATCTTTGGACCGATCAAAGCATCGGTCGCCAACGGATAGAAAGCTAATCCGGGCCGGAACCGGGGGAACCGGCCGTCAAGAAGGAATCATGTGCTAAGGCGGCGCGCGCGCCGAGTATAATTCTCCCCTTCGGTTGCCTATTCGTCCCTGTTGGAAAATCTCGGTAACCCGGAGGTCGCCCCTGTCCGCGGCAAGACTTCTCGTTGATAGATGGCCGCGAGAAGCCAGCAGCCGGCGAACACCCACAGGAGATATTGCTCCATCATCCTCGCTCCGGGCGCCCACACTTTGGATAGCGTCGCCAAAGCAAGAAACGACGCCGCCCGCACCGTCCCCGCCACAACAACCGTATTCCAAACGCGGGCGATCGAGCCGCCTTTCATCTGCAACGCATACCGGCGAACCGCCACGCAAAGCGACGCGATCAACGCGCCAACGAACACGGCGACCAGCCGGTAGGTCGCAATGTATTGGTCAGCCGCGATGATCCCGGCCAAACCGAGGTTTGAGCGAAAAATGAAAGTCACCACGGGTATGGCCCATAGGATAGCCATATAGACGTAATCCCGCCCTAACAGCTCGAATTTCAGTCCCGTACTCTTGTAGGTGCGGATCGTAGTTATGAGCGCCGCCACAAACAGCAGATCGCTGATCGTATACACGTAGCGGAGCGCGACTACGTAAAAGAACATCAACGGCGAAGCATGCAGCAGGTCCGGTGGCGGATTTACGATTTTAAAGGTGAGCGTTGCGAGCCGGCCCTCCACCAGCAGCCGCACGATGAGAAACGCTACGATCAACGTCCAGGTCAAATGACCCGGATCGACCCGAGAGAAAACATTGCGAGCCGCGAATGCTTGCGACAGCACGACGATCTGAACAAGGACGGTTGCGGCGAAAAGGTAGTTGTTAACCTCAAGCGCCTTTTGGCTGTCACTAACCAAAATCGTGACGGTGAACGCCGCGGGAATGACGAAGAGAGATGCGATGAAGGGAATTCTGACGGATTGAGAAGTCATTTTATGAAACTCCCCCCTTTCCCAGCCGTGCTATTTCCTCGGCGACGCGCGACGCTCCAGCCGAACCAAGCCAAACCGCCAGCATCGGTTTCATCGAAACAGCGAGCTCAGGCAGATCCGTTTCCTTTATGTCGTCAACCGGGATATTCAGCCGGGCACAGTAGTGTTTGAGCATATTCTCCGCAGTCGCCTCCCCAAGCACGGGCGTTAGATACCGTAGAAGCTCGTTGTGCATTTGAATCACTCGTTTCCTTTCATCAACCTCGAGCAATCTGGGCTTCGACTCGCCCCGGACGCCGATGAAGTCATTATTCAAGGTCAACCTCTGTCCTGCGCTGGTGATGCCGAAAACCTCTGGCGGCCGGCTCGAATCCGAAGACTCGACTCTGAGGGAAACGAAGTATGCTGGATGGATATTAACTGAGGGACTAGCCCACCCGCGCCTCGAATTATATGGGCGGGATCAAAGCGATGTCAACACTATTGGTACTATTGGTAGCGAAAGCGGCTTGGGGCTTGAAGAGCGGACGCGAGGGGGGACCGCGAGTTCCATCTCCCCGCCTCGCCGCAACCCGATCTCAGCCCTTCTTCTGGGCGTGTTCTTTCTTGAACTGTTCCACGCAGTGCTCACAGCAAAAATAGACCTTGCGTCCCTCGTTCTCGACCCAGAGCGACTTGCTTATAGGCTCGCCCGAGACTGGACACTTCTCATTGATCTTGATCGCCGCTTGATCTTCCGCCGAAAGCTTGGCGATCGCCGCTTCCGGATTCTTCTTGAAGTCTTCGACGCACCCGCTGCAGCAGAAATAAACGTACTGGCCGTTATACTCGGCCCGGTGTTTTTCACTGACTTCGCCGCCGTTTATCGGGCACTTCTTGTTGGTGACGGCCTTCTTCTCGCCGTCCGAGATCGCCGCGGCCGCGAATACTGACAGAGATATGAGAACTAAGAGAGTTGAACTCAATCTGCGCATGATTTTAACGCACGCTCCTTTGTTGTTAATTGGCCTATTAGGCGGTGGAATTATACCTGCATCGCTTGGAGGGGGCAAAGCGCGCGTAACCGTCGAATCGCCTCTTTGTCGCCGCGAACGATTAGTGCACGTAAATCTCCAGCGCGCGATTCTTTTGAAGAGGATCATAGATGATCGACACCAGATCGCCTTCGCGCAACTCGGCCGCCGTCAAGCCATCGTCGTCTCGCGAGTCGTCTCCCGCTAGCGCGCCAAACAGATCGGAGCTTCCCTCGCGTCTAACCGCGGCCCCAACCAGATCATTCTCACGGGCAACCACCGTCACTTCGTCATAGTCTTTCAAGGGCTTCACGGTTATTGCCAACACCCCTTTCTCAATATTCATTATCCTCTTGACGTCGCCCCGAACCGCGAAGAGTTGCTTCGATCCGGCTTGCTTCGCCTGCGTTGTGTGACTGGCCGTTCCTGAATCGGCAAGACCGGCGAGTACTCCAACGGCCGCAAATAGTGTGATTACGATCCGGGTTGATGAGTGCATGACCAGTTCCTCTGTCGTGCCGATGGAGAGGGCCGAACTTCGCCGCCAGTGTCTGAGTTCCATAGCCTATCAAGCAGGGGAGAATGCGGCTATGGTCCGGCGAGGGTTTCGAACATAGGAGAGGTTGATTGTATAGTTCCCCCGGCGCGCGTGTCTACTTTTGGCGAACGCTCGGAAATTTTCGTCTCGGCCTTTCGTGCGTTCAGTCCCGGTGACGACGCTACGGCCTGCGCCGTTGCAATGCCTGGTGGTGGGGTAATTGTGTGTTGCTGATGAGACACGAAAGGAGAGTTTCTCGCAAAGACGCAAAGATCGGCGCAAAGGCTGCGAAGCAGCCTTGCAAGAAAAGAGAATAAACCGGATGCGATGAACCTCTTAAAGGCCGCATAGACCGCGGCGCGGCGGAGCCGCAACAACAAGCCCGCTGGCGGAGCAAAACCGAAGAATCTCATTTTTCTCGGACGGCTCTTCGCGCCCTTTGCGCCGATCTTTGCGTTTCTGCGAGAGACTCTCTCTTCAAGATTTAGCCGCGAACGGAGATGTCCGAGGAACAACACTCCATGACCCCACTACCCAACGCTTTTAATATGGAAATTCACTCGGCCCGTTGATAGAATCGGTGCGCTCTCAGTGGCCTCACTCATCTCTTGAAGCACGGCGACCCTGACCCAGTCACGCGGTGGCGTAGCCGGAAGAATGGCGCGGCTCCAATCGGTGTTATCGCTTTTGACCGGCCCCCGATCGTTTTTCGCTATGTGAGAGGCTGTTCAAATGGCGAGCGAGATTGTCACCCGAGAAAGCGCCTTCCCACATTCATCGTGGTTCTTCTTCCACCTGAAACAGGCAGCCAATCTGGCGGTGCGTCTATCCGATTTCGCGACTTTTCAGGAGTTGGCGGATCACCTGCTTCACGCGATCTCGGAGGGGCTCGGAGTTCAAACCTGTTCGATTCACATGATCGACGAGCGGACGGGCGTGATCCAGTACGCGGCGTCGCTTGGTCTCTCTAATGAGTGCGTTGAAGCATGGTCCGTGATCGAAATTGGACCGGATGGCGGTTGGTGGGCGGACGCGGCGCGCGGCGCGCGCCCGGTCATCGTCGAAGACATAAGCTCATTCGGCGGGCCGAGGCGATGTGTAGAGGCGAGCAGGGCGGCGGGTTTTCGCTCCGTGTGGGCGGTTCCGATCCAAACCAAATCGGGGCGGGTTCTGGGCGTATTCGCGGCCTATTTCCGGGAGAGCGCGAGGCCTACGGCGATGGAGTCCCAGCTTGCCGAGTTATACGTTGAGTTCGCGGCCGCCGCCATCGAGAACGCTCGGCTGTTGGAAGTCGAGAGAAGAGCCGGTGAAGACATAGAAGAGAGTCAAGCGCGCTTCAAGATACTGGTTGAGACCGCCAGGGACGCAATTTTCACTGTCTCTGTCGACGGCAAGATCACCTCGCTGAACCCGGCGTTCGAGGCAATAACCGGCTGGCGGCGCGATGAGTGGTTAGGCAGACCCTTCGCACCGCTCATCCATCGGGACGACCTGCCAGGCGCCTTGCAGAGTTTCAAGGCAACGCTGCTAGGCGAGGAGCCGCCGGTCTATGAGCTTCGCGTATTGAAGAAATCCGGTGACTACGCCGTTGGCGAGTTCGTAAGCGCGCCGCTTCGCTTCAACGCGGAGGTCGTTGGCTCCCTGGGGATCGCGCGCGACATCACCGAGCGAAAGCGCGCCCAGGACCTGCTTCGGGCCTCCGAAGAACGGTTCTCCCGAGCCTTCAATGCGAGCCCTCACCCCGTGACCATTAACGCGATAGCGGACGGCCGATACATCGCGGTCAACGATAGTTTTCATAGAGTAGTTGGCTTCGATCGCGAAGAGGTGCTTGGGCGCACGCTGGCGCAACTCGGCATTTGGGCCAATACCGGCGACCAGGCCAGATTGATGGAGATTCTCGCCAGCCAGTCCAGCGTTCGCGACTGGGAGACTGATTTCCGCCTCAAGAACGGAGAGACGCACACGTTTCTGGTGTCGGCCGAGGTGATAGAAATCGACGGGGAGCGGTGCCTGCTGGCCGTGTCGACCGATATTAACGAGCGTAAGCGGGCTGAGGCTAAGCTTCGCTTATCTGAGGACCGCTTCTCGAAGACCTTTCACGCGAACCCAAACCCGATGAGCATAACCACGCTGGACGACGGCCGATATCTGGACGTGAACGACCTGCTTCTCGAGGACACGGGTTATACGCGGGAGGAGATCATCGGGCGCACGACGCTCGAGCTGGGTCTGTGGGTAGACCCGAATAATCTGGCGAAGGTCGCGAGGCTGCTGAACGCCGAAGGCTCCATTCATAACATGGAGGCCAGGTTTCGAATGAAGGGCGGGCGCGAGCGCGTTGGGCTGTTCTCGGCCGAAGTGATCGAGCTCGATGGACGCAAGTGCGTGCTTGCCTCGCTGAACGACATCACCGAACACAAACGCGCCGAGGAGGACCTGCGCGCGTCGGAGGAGCGGTTCTTCAAGGCGTTCGACCTCAATCCGCACTCGAGCGCCATCATAAGGCTCTCGGACGGCCACGTGCTCTACGTCAATGACCGATTCGTGCGTACGTCGGGCTACTCGCGGGAAGAGGTCATCGGCCGCTCCCCGACCAGCATGGGAATGTGGGAAGATTCAAATGACCGAGGCCGAATCCTCGAGGCCCTGGAAAAAAGGGGAAACATTCGAGACGTCGAGATCAAAGTCGTGGACAAGGCCGGGAGATCGACAGTCGGCTCCCTTTCGGCGGGACTGATCGACATCGACGGCGTTAAGTGCATACTCACGACGATCGACGACATAACCGAGCGCAAGAAGGCCGAGCAAGAACTGCGAGCCTCCGAGGAGCGGTTCTACAAGGCGTTCAATGAAAGCCCTCAATCCATGAGCATAGTCGGCCTCCGCGACGGGCGCTACATCGACGTCAACGACAGCTTTCTCCGCATCACCAAACACGCCCGGCGCGAAGTCATCGGCCACACCGTCAAAGAGCTCGGCATTTGGACCGATCCCGAAGACCACCGCGCCATCCTGAGAAAGCTCGAGGAACCGGGGTCGGTCCGTGATATGGAGGTTCGCTTCACCACAAGAGACGGCGAGATCCGGGTGTGCCTGTTCTCAGCCGAATTGATCGACCTGGGCGGCAAACAGTGCGTGCTCACCACGACGAATGACATAACCGAACGGAAGCAAAAAGAGGACGAGCTCGAACTGGCGCGCCGCCAATGGCAGTTCACTTTCGACGCAATGGCCGAGAATGTCATGCTCATTGACAATGAGGATCGGCTGATCCGAGCGAATAAGACCTTCTACACGAAGATGGGGCTGAGTCCCGAGACGAGCATCGGCCGCACGGTCGCCGAATTACTCCACGGAGAATCGGCCAGGAACGGCGCCGAGTCGTGTCCGATCTGCCAACTCCGCGCCAG
>JAHFUG010000311.1 GCA_023265195.1 Blastocatellia bacterium
TAATCTTCGCCATATTGATCCTCGGCTAAGGCGAGGCCATTCTCGGGAAGAGCAAAAACAAAATTTCACGTTCGATATCAGAAAATAACAGGTTGGGAAGAGGGATTTATCCCCGCTCCCCCGCTGTACGATTCACTCAAACTGGCCACAACGAGGGGAGCGGGGATAAATCCCTCTTCCCGACCTGAGAGTTTTCGTTGTTTGGCGATCTCCTTCATCCGGGCGCCTCACAAGAGTGGAACTAAAACGGCCAAACTCCAATTGCACCCCTCCGGGGCGCAGGACCTAAGCAACGCCCTTCTATGAACATCACGTCATTCTATAAACATCACGCCCCGCTGGGGTGTTAAAACCTCAGACTCATGGAGTCCGCGGCACTGGCGCGCCAGCCCCTCGGCTTAATTGCATGCTTCAAACAATCCGGCAGCGCCCTGGCCTCCGCCTATGCACATAGTCACTACGCCGTACTTTGCGCGGCGGCGCAGCATTTCGTTTGCTATCGTTCCCACCATGCGCGAGCCGGTCATGCCAAATGGGTGGCCGATGGAAATCGATCCTCCGTTCACGTTCAGCTTCGCGGGATCGAGTCCAAGCTTGTCACGGCAGTAGATCACTTGAACCGCGAATGCTTCGTTCAACTCCCACACGTCGATATCGTCGACCGTGAGACCGTGTTTCTTTAGCAGCTTCGGCACGGCGAAAATAGGCCCGATTCCCATCTCATCAGGCTCGCAGCCGGCAACCGCGAAACCACGAAAGATCAACTTAGGCTGGACGCCCAACGCCTTCGCGCGTTCACTGGACAGCAGAAGCGTCGCCGACGCTCCATCGGACAACTGAGAAGAGTTCCCGGCAGTGACGGTGCCCTGGCCGCTGGTCTGATCGAAGTGAGGCTTCAACGCCGCCAGCCCTTCGAGCGTAGTGTCAGGCCGGTTGCACTCGTCCTTGTCGCATACGTGTTCTTCTTTGGCCGCGATCTCGCCGGTCTTCTTATCAAGAATGCCGCGCACGACCGCCATCGGCGCGATCTCCTCCTTGAAGAACCCTTCGGCTTGAGCGCGGGCGGTGCGTTGCTGGCTCAGCAACGAGTACTCGTCCTGAGCTTCACGGCTGATCTTATACCGCTTGGCGACGACCTCGGCGGTGTTGCCCATGACCATGTAGACACCCGGCTTATGATCGAGCACCCACGGATGCGGATTGTAGTCTCGCTCGATCATCGTGATGCTTTCGATCCCTCCGCCGATAGCCGCGTCGGCTCCTTCGACGATGATTTGATGAGCAGCCATTGCGACCGATTGAAGACCGGAGGAACAGAATCGGTTGACCGTCGTCGCCGCTACCGAAACCGGCAATTCCCCGCGTATCGCGGCTACGCGAGCCACGTTCGCGCCTTGAGCCCCGTGAGGCTGTCCGCAGCCGAGGATCACGTCGCCGATCTCGGCTGGATCCAACCGAGGGACCTTGCTGACAACGTCCCTAATGCAGTGAGCGGCCAGATCCTCGGGTCTGGTCATGTTGAACGATCCGCGAAATGACTTAGCCAACGCGGTGCGTGAGCTTGCAACAACGACTGCTTCTCTCATGAATTATTCCTTTTATGTTCCTTCCCCTTCCCCCATTCATCAATCATCAATCATCAATCTGCAATTCCCCCTCCCCTCATTCATCAATCATCAATCTGCAATTCCCCCTCCCCTCATTCATCAATCATCAATCATCAATCTGCAATTCCCCCTTCCCTCATTCATCAATCCGCAATCATCAATTCCCCCCTCCCCTCCCACGATCGTACTCAGCAAAAGTCCTGCCTTCCTCCGCGAGTTGTTTCAACAATGGCGCGGGTGACCACAAGACTCCGTGCTCGCGTTCGAAATCGCAAATTCGGTCATAGACCTTCTTCAGCCCGACCGTATCGGCATAGAACATCGGGCCTCCGCGGTAGGCGGGAAAGCCATAGCCGTAAACGTAGATTATGTCGATGTCCACGGCCCGCAGCGCAAAGCCTTCTTCTATGATCCTCGCTCCTTCATTGACCAGAGCGTAGATGATTCGCTCGACGATCTCGTCAGCCTTGATCTCACGGCGTTTAATGCCTGCTTCAGCCGCGAATTGTTCGATGAGATGTTGAACCTCCGGATCGGGAATCGGCCCCTTGCCGCGATCCTCGTACCGATACCATCCGGCCCCGGTCTTCTGGCCGTAGCGGCCCATCTCGCACAGCCGGTCGGCAACCATCGGGTAGCGCAGGCTCGGGTCCTCCAGGTGCTTGAACTCTTTTCGAATTCGCCAACTAACGTCGAGACCCGCGAGATCGGCCACGGCCAGCGGCCCCATCGCCATGCCCCAATCGTACAGAGCCGCGTCTACTTGCTCTATCCTCGCGCCTTCTTCTACCAGAAACTGAGCCTCGCGTTGATAGGGCGCGAACATGCGATTGCCAACGAAGCCTCGGCAGTTGCCGACAAGAACGCCAATCTTCTTCAGCTTCTTCGCGAGCGCCATCGAGGTCGCGATGACCTCCGCCGACGTCGCCTTGCCACGAACGATTTCGAGCAGCCGCATTACGTTCGCCGGGCTGAAGAAATGATGGCCGATCACCTGTTGCGGGCGAGAGGTTACGGAGGCAATCTCATCGATGTCTAGCGTAGATGTGTTCGACGCGAGCACGGCGCCGGGCTTGCACACCTTGTCCAATTCGGCGAAGACCTGTTTCTTCAGCTCCATTCCCTCGAAGACCGCTTCGACGGCAATGTCGCAATCCTCGAAGCCATCAAAAGTCAGCGAAGGCGTGATGAGCGCAAGTCTCTGATCCGCGTACTCCTGAGTGAATCGCCCCCGCTTGACCGATGTATCGTAGTTCTTCTTTATCGTCGCCAAACCGCGGTCGAGAAACTCTTGCGAGGCTTCCTTCAAGATTACTGGGATTCCCGCGTTCGCGTAGTTC
Organism: Blastocatellia bacterium; assembly: GCA_023265195.1. Taxonomy (GTDB): domain Bacteria; phylum Acidobacteriota; class Blastocatellia; order UBA7656; family UBA7656; genus QHVH01. The sequence continues at coordinate 2,948 of JAHFUG010000311.1, forward strand.
ATGGCGATGCCGCCGCCCATGGTTCCCGCGCCTACTACCGCGGCCCTCTTGATGTCAGACACGCGAGTATCTTTTGAAACGCCGGGTATCTTTGAAACGGCTCTTTCGCCGAAGAAAACATGGATCAGGCCCTTGGACTGATCCGACTGCAGACACTGCTGAAACAACTCGGTCTCCCGTTTGCAGCCCTCTTCAAAAGAGAGCTTCGTGGCTGCTTCAACCGCGTCGATCGCGGCAAGAGGGGCTAGTTGGCCGCGGGCGCTCTTCTTTGCGGTCTCGCGCGCAATGGCAAAGATAGCCGCGTTCGCCGATTCGTCGCCGAGCTTGGTCTTCAGGTCGCGCGTTCGCCTGGGCGCTTCACCCTTTTCAATCAACTCACGGGCGAACGCTGTGGCGCCTTCGACCAAATCTCCTTCAGTCAATCTGTCGACTATTCCGGACCTCAACGCGTCGGCGGCGTTGACGGGATTTCCCGCCGCGCACATCTCCACCGCTTTCTGAACCCCGGCCAGCCGGGGCAATCGCTGCGTGCCGGCGGCGCCGGGAATGATGCCGAGCTTGACCTCGGGCTGTCCTAGCTGTGCAGACGGAACCGCGATCCGGTAGTGACAACTCATCGCGACTTCCAGGCCGCCTCCAAAAGCAGTTCCATGAATCGCCGCGACGACCGGCTTGGAGCAGTTCTCAATGGCAAGCAATAGGGGGAGCAGTCCCGCCCCACGGCGGTTCTCAGGCGAGCGCATCGACTCAAAGGTCTTTATGTCGGCTCCGGCGATGAAGGTTCTTCCGCCGCCGATCAACACGGCGGCTTTGATCGACGCATCGTCATTAACTGACTCCACCGACGCCGCTATTCCTTCCGGCACGCCGGGGCTGAGCGCGTTCACGGGCGGATTGTTGATGGTGATGATCGCTATATCTCCCTGCCTGATCAGCGAAACGAGTTCACTCATTATATGTTGCTCCTCTCTTTATTAAGATGGCGTCAGATGAATCGTGATTCGAGCGGTGGTACGACATTATTCCGAAGATCACTGCATTGAGCAACCGAAAATCAACAAAGACGTAGCCGCAAAGAGGCGCAAAAGGCGCAAGGAAAACGCGGGCGATCAGGACGGAAGAAAACCTCTTACAGTAGAATAAGCAGCGGGATGGATTTGGTGTTTTGGCCGTTTATGCCGATCGTTACGAGAATTCTGTTCGCGTTTCCTCCGAGGACCACGGAGGCGCGGGGATAAATCCCTCTTCCCGACGCGTGATTACTTGATGTTTAGCGAACTCAACCGATTTTTCCGCGACAAAGCGCAACTCAATATGGCTCAAACTTTCAACGGGGATTTCGGGAACAGAATGTAGGAGTCTTCGCGGCGCCAGGCTGAACCACCACCGAGGACTAATGAACCTCCATCGAACGACGCTCGATCAATCTGATTGTCGAATGATAGGATTTCCGCCGATGAAGCCAGACGCGATCGTTGTTGGAGGAGGCGTGATCGGATGCTCGATCGCGTTGAGACTGGCGAAGGCCGGGCTCAAGGTGACCGTTCTTGAAAGAGGCAGGATTGGCCGTGAAGCTTCATGGGCGGCGGCCGGTATGCTCGCTCCTCAATCGGAGACGACGGGCGAGGAAGCTATTTTCGATCTAAGCGTTCGGAGCCGGGCGCTCTATCGCGGTTTCGTTGACGAAGTGCGGAGCATCAGCGGGATTGATCCGGAATACCGCGGCGAAGGCATGCTGTGCGTAGCGTTGAACGACGAGGACGCCTCCAGTTTTGCGGTCTGGCCATCGGCTCAACGGCGCCTGGGCCTAAGCGCCGAGACGCTTTCGGCCGATGACACCAGGCGTCTCGAATCGTCGGTCGCCGATTCTTCGCTTGGCGGAGTGTTCCTGCCGAACGATCATCAACTCGACAGCCGCAAGTTGATGGACTCCCTGGCAGCGGCTATAGGGAAGCTTGGCGTCGAAGTAGTCGAGGGCAACGAGGTAAGTGAGATCGTCAGGGAAGGGAACAAAGTCACCGGCGTCTCGAGCGCGGGAGAGTGTTTGCACGCGGGAGCCGTGATTGTGGCGACCGGATGTTGGTCCAGCCGGCTTCTATCAACGGCCGAGCTCGAGATTGATGTGATTCCCGCTCGCGGGCAGATGCTGGCGGTTGACGGCGGCGGCCTCCGAATGGAGCGGGTGCTACACTCGCGCAGGGTCTACGTGGTTCCGCGCCGCGACGGACGCATACTCATCGGAGCGACTCTCGAGTATGAGGGCTACAGCCGCAAGGTCACTGCCGGGGCAATGAATCGGTTGTTATCGGCGGCGATCGAGCTAGCTCCCGCCATAGCAGGGTGTGAGGTTGTAGAGACATGGTGCGGGCTCAGACCCGACACGCCGGATCATCTTCCGGTGATTGGCCCGGGACCACTTGAGAATTTGTTTATCGCTACGGGTCATTTCCGAAATGGGATATTGCTTGCGCCGCTTACCGCGGAAGTCATAACCGGTATGATTGTGAAGGGAGCCATTCCCGATGAGATCAGGCCTTTCGGATGGGAGCGGTTCACGAGCGCTTAATAGATATCGGTATCGGCGTGCAGTGTCTTAAAGCCGTGTGGCCGATTGATGAGCATTACAATATGGGGGAGAGGCGCGTCTACCTTCAACGGTGGAAAACCCTCAACGCATTGCGTTGGGGGTATTTCGGGGGAAACAGAGCGGCTTTGGTGTAGGTTGGAAATGAACCGATCCCCAACTGCGTTGGGGTCTTCAAGAAAGACTTACGGCCGCCTCTTGATTGAATCCATCCACCAACTCGGTCGGGTGTATTTCAAGGCAGAGTATTTTCCTTCTTACCTGAAGCACGGATTAAGACACTACTCAGCGTAGCCGCCGGCCAGTTCGGGATTGGATTATTGCGCTCCGCTGTGCTTAACCGATGCTCTATTGTTCGAATGCAAGGTTCACGATTCGGTCGACGACTTCGCCCACTACACGGTCGGGGGTCGATGCTCCCGCCGTTAAGCCGACCGTCACCTCTCCATCAGGCAGCCAACGGTCGGTGAAGACCTCAGGCGCCTCGCCGGCCGGTTTGTGCCGTATTCGAGAAGGTGAGACCACGCAACTGGCGTCGTCTATGTGATAGGTGGGAACGTGCTGGCTCGCGATTTCGCAAAGGTGGGTTGTGTTGCTGCTATTGTAGCCGCCTATCACGATCATCAGGTCTATGTTTTCCTGCACGAGCTTGTTCACCGCATCCTGGCGATCCTGTGTAGCCGTGCAGATCGTGTCGAAATGACGGAACTGATCGGCGACCAATTCGGAGCCATAGCGGCGTTCGATGGCCGACCGGAACATCTCGGCGATCTCGAGCGATTCGCCGCTCAGCATCGTAGTTTGATTGGCGAGACCAACTCGCTTGAGATCCTGATCCGGATCCAGATCCGGCGAGCATGCCTTCTCGAACTTTCTGAGGAGCGCTTCCTTGTCGCCGCCGTTGACGATGTAGTCGCAGACATATTGCGCTTCTTCTTGGTTCAGGACGATCAGGTATTTTCCACCCTCGTACTTGAGCGCTTGCGAACTGGTGGCGTGCGTCTCTTCGTGAGCAAACTTGCCGTGAATGATCGCGGTGAATCCTTCTCTCGCGTATTTTTCAACACGTTTCCACACCGCGACAACGGAGCCGCAGGTCGTGTCCACAACGAGACAACCTTTGTCCTTGAGTTCTTTGAACTCGTCCACGGGCGCTCCAAACGCGGGGATCAACACTATGTCATCGGCAGTGATGTGAGCGAAACGAGCGGGATTCTCGGACGACGCCTCGAGAAAATCGATTCCCATTTCGTGGAGCCGATTGTTCACTCGTGGATTGTGAATAATCTCGTTGGTTAAGAAAATGCGGCGGTCTGGGAATTTCTTATGCGTTTCGTAAGCCAGGTTGAGAGCGAACTCGACGCCGTAGCAGAAGCCGAACTCCTGGGCCAGGCGAAAAGTAAGACGGCCCATACCGAGCGTGTGGCCTTGCTCCTTGATTCTTCGAATCAAGTCGCTGTGATAATCGCTGACTATGGAATCACGAATCTGATCTTTAAGACCGAAGCCTCTTCTGACAACTGCTTGCGGGACGATGTCTGTAGCACTCATTCGTTAGCCTTATGACTTCGCTATGCTCTTGCTTTCAAAACAAGCCGAGTCTAACAACGGAGTTGTCATTATGCAACATGCCAGCAGAAGGATGGAGGGAATGGAGCGAACGATCGAGGATGGATTGCGTATGGCCAGCGCCCCCCTCTGCTAAGCTTACGCGATAGTCCCAAGACTGTCATAGCTCGATCATTCAAAGCCTGGGAGCCTGATCCGGTACGGCGGAGAAGGTCGGCCCCTTTTGTCGAAACTGCATCACTGAACTCTGCCGTTTCTTCCCAATCAGGCACTTGTCTTATCCGCTTGTGATTCGTGGGCTACTCCATCTCGCTCTTCCGCTGAGTGCTGATTACGTTTCTTGTTACAGGAGACTCTATCGTGTATCAGATCACCTCCATCAGCTAATGGCAGGTCCCAATCTTTTGGAAAACGCATCACCTCTTTAATCATGGGAATCGTTGACATAGAAGACAGACTCCGTCAGATGAAGTTGTTTTGATTTCAGGGCAGCCCCGCACCGGACGGGCTAGCAGTCTCTGCGTGCGCATTTCACGGCGGACGCTCGCATCACAAAGGCGTTCGCATCCCAAGGGCGTTACAACGAAACATCAATGAGGGGTCAGGCTTGACTTTATTGAAATTCGGAACGGCAATCGAAATGTCAACAAACTCAAGCCTGACCCCTTACTGTGTTCCCGCGCCTTACAGGTCTTTCATAGCGATTCTCCCTTGTTCGTTCAGACGATTCTCGCGCGGACTGCTCGTGTGCGCGGTCAACTTCATCGCCCAGCCCACTGGGAAAGGAGCTCAACGGCCGGAATGAAGCCTTTCTCATGGCGCAAACTGATTTTCATTCCCTATTTATATGATGACGGAAAATCGGTAAGAGAGAATTCACTTTCTTTAATAGGGGCTGCGTCCTCCGATACTGTACAGGTCTCAAGCTACCGCGATGAGGCCGTTGATGGCCCGACGAAAGCCGCAATCGGACCGGATGTGCAACCCGGGTTTGCCGCAAAAGCGGTTTGTGAGCCAGCCTGGAGCCATCCGGCATCGCAGCTTTGGAAACGAGGACCGACGGAACTAGGATACCTGCGCCCACAAGCGCGCTCGACCTCCAGGCGGGCATAGTCGCACGGTTCGTCCGGAGTTTCGTTCGTGATAGAAACCCACACCGCGGGATCACGAACAGGACGACTTTCGCGGGAGTGATGAGGTCTTCAAGTTCACGCGGAAATGGGCGGTCGATTTGAAGCCTCTCCTTACCGCGCAAAACATCGCCCGCGGAAAACCACTCCACCAGCCGATCGTAGATCCGACCACGTAGTTCCTTTCCACACTGCGATTTGAGAGAAGAGTATCAACCACATCAACTCCTCCGGGTGCGCGCTAAACTATCAGGCTGAGCCATCCGGAGTATGTCAGCGCGTTCGCGAATTGACTCCAAGTATGGCTCGACTACCGACTCGATGATCGCCCGCCGTGGTTCATTACGCTCTGGCGGGCCCGCATCGAGCGGCGAACCCCGTGATTCGGATTCTTTCAGACTGAGCCCGACGTCTTTCCGTCTAAGTCTAAGCTTGCCGATGTCCATAGGCATTCAGCAGATCGAACAAGGGGGTTAGGGTTATGCCTGCAAGAAGCACACCGATCAGTCCCGTCATGAGATTGGGCCGCGCGCTCGCGGTTCTAAGCGCTGTTTTTGGATTGCTCCCGCCGGGTTCACTCGACACTGTCCAAGCCGCTTCGGAAAGCTATGTGGTTTTCTCGATCAACGTGCAGGATTTCGCTTATCCGGACAAGAGCATAGCGGCACTCAATCGCATTCTCGACATTCACGAGAGGTACGGAGTTCCCGTCGATTTCTATCTGACCACGACGATGACTGACATCTACCAGCGGCAATCGCCTCAACTAATACAGCGGCTCCTCTCATCTCCCGTCTCCTCGGTCTCCTATCACGTTCGTCCGCCCAATCCGTACTACGTCGGTTATGACTGGCTGGGCCTTGGAAGCTTGTCGTCCGCCCAACAGTACGCGGCCATAATGAACTATGAAAC
>JAHFUG010000654.1 GCA_023265195.1 Blastocatellia bacterium
CCTTCCTACACGCGCTCCCCATGCTAACAAGCGGCGTACAATATCCGAACCGTCCAACAATCCAGAGAGGTGTTACTATCCCCAGCTTCAGTGGCCCCATAGTACTATTTTGGCGGAGCACTGTACAGAGAAATGGTCAACGGGCCTGGTGGCGCCCGGCTGATAAATCATCAGCCACAAGGATGCGCAAAGATCACAAGAGAAAGAACAGCGAGAGGCGGCCGCAAGCAACAAACACGCGGGCGAACCGGCCCGCGGTTAGTCCTCTCGCCGCTACGCCGTCCGCGCGTTTTTGTGGCTATGAAACTTCCGCCAGACGCAACTAGCCGAAGGATTGTCGCGCTGACATGACGCACTCAAACAAGAAGAAACAATTCACCCACGCGCTGGAAGGCGCGCTTCGAGACTTCGGAATCGAGCAGTTGACGGCGGAGCAAGCCTCCAGGCTTGAAAAGCACTACAACATGATGATCGAGTGGAATCGACTGCTCAATTTGACCCGTATCACCGAAATGGAAGCGGCAGCCCGGCTTCATTACGCGGAGTCTCTTTTTGGCGGGAGATTCATCGGCTCGGCTCGGACCGCTGTCGACATCGGCAGCGGCGCCGGGTTTCCGAGCATACCTCTTGCGGTGTCGAGGCCGGACGTCGCGTTCACGGCTCTCGAGTCCAACGCGAAGAAGGCGACATTTTTAATGGAGGTTAAGGATGCGCTGGCTCTCGAGAACTTCAGCGTGGCGAACTCGCGGTTGGAAGACTTCGACTTGTCGACGTTCGACCTCCTCGCTACCCGGGCGCTGGATCGCGCATGTGATCTTCTTCCTTTGACGGCGTCAAGGTTGAAGCCTGGACAGAGGCTCATGGTCTATTGCGGAAGTGATCTTGTGGAGGCCATCAAGGAATCTCTTGGCGCCGATTCGTTGCGCGAACTCCTCTTGATACCCGAATCAGAATCAAGATTTATCGCGGTCTTTGAGGCGAAGGGAACAACCGTAGACTGACCTCCTGGATTTCGGCGTCCGGTTCACTCCCACTCGATCGTTGAAGGCGGCTTCGAGCTGATGTCATAGACAACCCGGTTGATCCCTCGTACTTCGCCGACGATCCTCGAAGAGATTCGTTGAAGCACGTCGTACGGCAAGCGCGCCCAATCAGCGGTCATACCGTCAACCGACTCCACGGCTCGAATCGCGGCCGCGTTCTCGTAAGTGCGAAGATCTCCCATTACGCCGACCGTAGAGATCGGCAGCAGCACGGCGAATGATTGCCATACTTTGTCGTATAGGTTCGCGCGCTGAATCTCTTCGGTGACGATCGCGTCGGCTTCCTGAAGCAGCTTAACGCGGTCGGCGGTCACCTCGCCGAGTATTCGCACGGCGAGCCCCGGGCCCGGAAAAGGCTGCCGTGAAATGATCTCTTCAGGCAATCCAAGCTCGCGTCCAACGGCGCGAACCTCGTCTTTGAAGAGCTCTCTCAACGGCTCTATCAGCTTCAGGCGCATCTTCTCCGGCAAGCCCCCGACGTTGTGATGAGACTTGATCACGGATGACGGCCCTCGAACCGGGACCGATTCGATCACGTCCGGGTAGAGAGTTCCCTGGACGAGATAATCGGCCTCCCCCAGGTTACGAGCCTGTTCTTGAAAAACCTCGATGAACTCGTTGCCTATGATCTTTCGCTTAAGCTCGGGGTCCGTCACTCCGGCGAGTTTGGTCAGGAATCGTTCACCGGCCGCGACCCCGGCCACGTTGAGGTCCATTTCACGATACGCCTCCAACACTTCTTCAAACTCGTTCCTTCGCAACAGCCCGGTGTCGACAAAGATGCATGTCTGCCTGGAACCAATTGCTCGACCAACAAGCGCGGCGGCCACCGAGGAATCTACGCCGCCGGAAAGGCCGCAGACCGCATGGCCGTCACCGACGCGGTTTCGAATGTCCTCGATCGCGCCTTCCATGAACGAAGTCATCGTCCAATCGCAGCTCAGGCGGCAAGCATTAACCAGGAAATTGCGCAGCACTTCCTTCCCGAGCGGCGTATGAGCAACTTCCGGATGGAACTGAACTCCGTACAGGTTTCTCGCCGGATTCTCGATTGCTCCGATAGCGGCGCCGGTGGCGGCGGTGATCGTAAACCCCTCGGGCGGCCGGCTGACGTAGTCGCCGTGGCTCATCCACACCCTTAGCTCGTGAGGCAAACCCGCGAACAGAACGCTGTCGCCTTTCCTTTCAATCTCGGCATAGCCGTATTCGCGCCGGTTCGAAGGCTCTACAACGCCGCCAAGAAAGTAGGCGAGAAGTTGAGCTCCATAACAAATTCCCAGCACCGGCGTTCCCATCTCGATAACCGCGCTGCTGCAATGAGGCGCGCCGGGCTCGTAGACGGAAGCAGGCCCTCCGGACAGGATTATTCCGCGAGGCTTCTTTCGACTGATCTCTTCAACGCCCGCATTGAATGGCATGATCTCGCAGTAGACGCCGATCTCCCGCACTCGCCGCGCGATCAATTGAGTGTACTGGGCTCCGAAATCGAGAATGATTACAGTTTCATGACTGGTAGGCATACGGGATTATAGAGAGGCGATAGACGGGTGTAAAGCAAGCGCATTGACTCATCAAAAAAGGTCCCGAAGCTGAATCGTTGCCTCACGTAAAAATCTGCCCGAAATGATCTCGAACAAGTACCCTTCCTGGGCGAAAGTCAAAGGAGGGATCAATGAGGCTGAGGATGAGGGAAAAGAGAGCGGTAATAGCAGTGACGGCTCAGAAGTACCGGAAGGCTCGCAAGAAGGAGAAGGGAGGAATTCGAGAGCATCTTCAGAACTCCTGATCTCATCCAGAGATTCCAGACACTTAGAAGGGCTCCGAGGAAAATGACCTGAGCCCAGTTTCGGCCTGCCTGAGTGGTATCAGGAACGATTCTCAATGTTACATCCACAACCCTATTATCTGGGGCATTTAGACAGTAAGGAAGCAACACAATTCCTGATACCGTCGCCC